>JAIRSF010000243.1 GCA_031255595.1 Tannerella sp. | reverse complement strand
AATCAGGCGATAACAACACATACACATAACATACACATAAGTACCACCTGAACACAGCCGATTTCTAACCGGGTTTCACCCGAAGACTGCTTAATTTTAGCCGCATGTGTTCGCATCTCTACATCAGGTATCCCGACAATTATGTCGAAGATACCGCAACAAAGGAAATACTTTTTTTTATAAATACAAAAAAAATAGAGAATAATTTCTAATTTTTTTTCCAAATTGTGCTTAATTGATCGTTTTTTCTGATTTCATCGGGCTTTTTTTAACTTATGCACACACCGGTGAAACTGTGTAGCCCTGCATAATTTTGCGGACGGTAAGGTTACGAATTTTTTGCTGGGTTCATTTAAAAAAAAGGCCGGTTTCGAAGACTCGAAACCGGCTTTTTTTAGGAGTTAGCGTCCCCGGCGGCCTCCGCCGTCACGGTTATACGACGAACGGCCACGGTCACGGTCACCTCCTCCGCCGCCACCGCTATTCGGACGGGGCGGACGGGGCGGACGCTCGGATTCTATGTATCCTTCGGGCTTCGGTAACAAGGCTTTGCGGGATAACTTGAATTTGCCGGTCTTTGGGTCGATGTCCACCAGTTTGACGGTTATCGGATCGCCTTCCTGAAGGCCCGATTCTTCTACCGTATCCAACCGCTTCCAGTCTATCTCGGAAATATGAAGCAGGCCGTCTTTGCCCGGCATAAACTCTACAAAGGCTCCGTAGGGCATAATGGAAGAGATCTTGCCTTCGTATAGTTCTCCGATCTCAGGTACCGCAACAATGCCTTTGATCGCCCGGAGCGCCGCTTCGATGCTTTCCTTGTTCGTTCCGGAGACTTCAATCACGCCCTTGTTGTCGATTTCTTCGATCGAAATGACGGCGCCCGTCTTTTCCTGTATGCCCTGAATGATTTTTCCACCGGGGCCGATGATGGCGCCGATAAATTCTTTTCCTACCGTAAAGGTCTCGATACGCGGCGCATGAGGTTTCAGTTCCGGGCGCGGTTCGGGCATGGCGTCCGTGATCTTGCCGAGGATGTGCATACGACCTTCTTTGGCCTGCGCCAATGCTTTTTCGAGGATCTCGTACGACAGGCCGTCGACCTTGATGTCCATCTGAGTGGCCGTAATGCCGTCTTTTGTGCCCGTCACCTTGAAGTCCATGTCGCCCAGATGGTCTTCGTCGCCGAGGATATCCGAAAGAACGGCGAAGTTGGCGCCCTTATTTTCGGAGATAAGTCCCATGGCAATGCCGGATACGGGCTTACGCATCGGTACGCCTGCGTCCATCAGGGCCAGTGTGCCGGCGCAAACGGTCGCCATCGAAGACGAGCCGTTCGACTCCAATATGTCGGAGATGATACGGACAACATACGGATATTGGTCGGGGATCATGCGCTTCAACGCACGATGCGCCAGGTTTCCGTGGCCGATCTCGCGACGTCCGACGGCTCGTTGCGGACGGGCTTCGCCGGTTGAGAAGGGAGGGAAGTTATAATGCAATAGAAAACGTTCCTTGCCATGTACCAATACATCGTCTACAATCTTTTCATCGCTTTTCGTGCCGAGCGTAACGGTGGTCAGCGACTGCGTTTCTCCGCGGGTGAAGATGGCCGCTCCGTGAGGCCCGGGCAGACAGTCCGTTTCGACCCATATCGGGCGGATCTCCGTCGTCTGTCGTCCGTCGAGCCGCTTGCCTTCGTCTAAGATCGCGCGGCGCATCGCCTCTTTTTCCACAGCATGGTAATACCGGTCGATAAGTGTACTTTTTTCGGCTAATTCTTCTTCCGTATATTGCGCTTTAAACTCGTCTTTTATGGCCGCGAAAGCTTCCGCACGTTCGCCCTTCGCTTTTCCCGAAACAGCGACGGCGTATACCTTATCGTAGCAGGCAGCGCGTACGGCGGCACGCAGGTCTTCGTCGTTCACCTCGTGGCAGTATACCCGCTTCACAGTCGTGCCGCATGCCTCGGCCAGCTCCTGCTGTATCCGGCAATGATCCTTTATCGCCTCGTGTGCTACTTTGATCGCTTCGAGCATATCGGCTTCCTGCACTTCGTTCATCTCGCCTTCCACCATCATGATGTTATCGGCCGTAGCGCCTACCATAATATCCAGGTCGGCCGTTTCGAGCTGCGAGAATGTGGGGTTGATCACAAACCGTCCGTCGACACGCGCTACACGCACTTCCGAGATAGGGCCGTTGAACGGTATGTCCGATACGGCCAGCGCAGCGGAAGCCGCCAGCCCGGCCAACGCATCCGGCACATCTTCGCCGTCGGCCGAGAATAATATGATGCTGACAAATACTTCGGCATGATAGTCGTCCGGAAAAAGCGGGCGCAATACACGATCTACCAATCGCGAAGTCAACACTTCATAATCGGAGGCTTTCCCTTCCCTGCGGGTAAAACCTCCCGGGAAACGGCCGAAAGCCGAAAATTTTTCTTTATAATCCACCTGAAGCGGCATGAAATCCACATCCGGAGCCGCATCTTTCGCTCCGCAAACAGTGGCGAGCAGCATGGTGTTGCCCATTCGTACAGTAACCGCACCGTCGGCCTGCTTGGCCAATTTGCCGGTCTCGAGGGTGATCGTCCTTCCGTCACCCAAATCAATCATCTTGTTAATTACATTCATCTTGTTTGTTTTTACATCTCATGTTTTATCTCCCCAATTATGAACCGGAAAACAATATACATCTATTTATAAATCCCGGCAAAGATAACATAAGTTAAGAGTAATGCAAAATAAAAGCCGTTTTATTTTTTTATTTCATTTTGTTGGAAAACACAAGTTTTTCACGTACTTTTACACCCTCATAAAATCCGGACGTTAAAAAAGGCCGGAATAAAATCATCATTATGAATACATTCGAAGAATTGGGCGTGATGCCTGAAATCAGGAAAGCCATCGAGGAGATGGGTTATGCCGCGCCTATGCCGGTACAGGAAGAAGTGATCCCGTTGATGCTCGGGGAAGCGGGCGATATCATCGCGCTGGCGCAGACCGGTACGGGCAAGACGGCGGCGTACGGTATCCCCATACTGCAAAAAACAGAGGCCGGGCAACACCGTCCGCAGACACTCATCTTGTGCCCCACGCGCGAGCTGTGCCTGCAAATCGCATCCGACCTGAATGATTACTCAAAGTATATGAAACATCTCTCGGTGCTTCCCGTCTACGGGGGATCCAGCATAGAGAGCCAGATCAAGACATTGTCCAAAGGTGTGCAGGTGATCGTGGCGACGCCCGGGCGCCTGATGGATCTGATGAACCGCCGCGTAGCCGATCTTTCCGGTATCCGGAACGTCGTGCTCGACGAAGCAGACGAGATGCTCTCGATGGGCTTCGCGGAGGATATCGAGAAAATATTGTCGCAGGCGCCGGACGAACGAAATATGCTCCTTTTCTCCGCGACCATGCCGAAAGAAATCGCCCGGATCACCGGAAAATATATGCACACGCCGCGCGAGATCGTCGTCGGCGAGAAGAACAAAGGCAATGAGAACATACGCCATATCTACTACATGGTACATGCCAAGGATAAGTACCCGGCGCTCAAACGCATCGCCGATTATTATCCGAACCTGTACGGCATCGTCTTCTGCCGCACCAGACGGGAGACGCAGGAGATCGCCGACAAGCTGATACACGACGGATACAATGCGGACGCACTGCATGGGGAACTGACACAGGCAGCCCGCGACTACGTCATGCAGAAATTCCGGAACCGGAACCTGCAGCTGTTGGTGGCAACCGACGTGGCGGCGCGAGGGCTGGACGTGAATAACCTGACGCATGTGATCCACTTCGGACTGCCCGACGAAACGGAAGCCTATACACACCGGAGCGGACGTACCGCACGAGGCGGCAAAACCGGTATCTCTATCGCGATCTGCCACATCAAGGAAAAAGGGAAACTGCGCAAAATAACGGATGCCGCGAATTGCAGGTTTGAAAAGGGTACGATCCCGAACAGTAAGACGATCTGTGAAAAACAACTGTTTAACTTCGCCGATAAGATCGAAAAGGTGAAAGTCAACGAAGAAGAGATCGCAAGCTTGATGCCCTCCATCTTCCGCAAATTGGACTGGCTGGAAAAAGAAGACGTCATCAAACGCATCATATCACTCGAGTTTAACCGTCTGATCGATTATTATCAAAACGCAGGAGAGATCGAAGACGCGGAGGAAAAACAAACAGGCGCCGGTAACAAAAAAAACCGGGAGGAACGGCGCAAATTATCATCCGGACAGGCGGAAGAAGGTATGAAGATGCTCAAACTGAACTTCGGCAGGAGAAACGGCCTTGTACCGGCCCAACTGATAGACCTCGTAAACCATTGCGTAAAAGGGCGAAGGGTCGAAATAGGACGCATCGATCCGCACGACGACTTTACCCTTTTTGAGGTCGGCAAAGGGGATGCGGGCCGCGTGATGGACGCCATGAACAGCTTCGAAGCAGACGGGAAAGCGATCGTCGTAAAACCGGCGGCGGAAAAAGGATATCGCGCCAAAAACAGTAAAGGAGATAACAACCGCGGGTACAAAGGGTATCGTGAAAAAAACAAAAAACGGAAAAAATACAATTAATTTGCTTTTGTCTTGATATTTTAAACTCTTTGTTTTATCTTTGCCGCGTTTCGATTTAATCGTAACAAGCTGAATGACGGGTGTTGAGTGTCGGAAAATGACTATAAACGTTTGTTGATTCGATATTCAATTGTTTCCGCACCCCGATTTAGAGACAAATAATTCCCTTCGGCGGAAACGGTAAGGGAGTAAAATTATACGGCGTATGAAACATTTTATTACTTGTATTTGTGTATTACTACTATCGGGCGCGTCATACGGTCTCCATGCGCAGGACAAAATCGTGTTGCGCAACGGTAGCACGATTGAAGTGTATGTGCAAAGAAGTCTCGAAAACAAGGTAGAATATAGGTATCCGGATGAAACCGCTATTTATGAAAGGCCTAAATCCTCCATTTCTTATATCCTTTACGAAAACGGCAAAAAGGAAGTATGCGATGAAAATGCCCGTATTCCGTCGGCAGACCGCAGTTCCTCAACGCGTGAGACATCGTCCGCAATAACTTCCGGAAACCGCGCTTCTTCTGCAAATAAACGGTTGTCGAACGACGACGAAATCTTCTGGCAGGATGTGAAAACTACTTTCTCGGAATCCGAAGTGAACCGTATGAGCCGCCTGAAACGAATCTCGGCCGTATCAAGCATCAGCTATAAGGACGCGATCCAGCAATTGAAGAAAAAAGCGGCAGCTATCGGGGGTACTACCATCCTGGTGATGGACGTGCCGGACAATGATTCCGGAGACGATATCGAAGTGATCGGCATCGCATACCGGGATGAAAATATGGAATATACACCCCGGAGCGCCGACGAACGCAACGCCGTTCCGGCCGAATCGTCGTCCAATATACGCCGCCGCCGTATCGCACAGCAGATGGAAAGCTACCACAACGATTCGAACCTGGATCTTAGCGACAGCCATAGCTCGTCCACCCGCCGGCCCTCTTCACAGGAGAGCGCTTCTTCCCGCCGGGATCGGAACGACAGCAACGCTCCGGATGCGATCTACCTGACAAACGGACGTGTGCTCCGGGGTACGATCGAAGAGTTCGAACCGGATGATTTCGTAAGCATACGCATGTCGACGGGAAAGGTGTATGAATATTCCATGGACGACGTGAAACG
>JAIRSF010000111.1 GCA_031255595.1 Tannerella sp. | reverse complement strand
ACTACCACTTCTTCGAGTGCTTTCGTATCTTCCGAAAGCGTGATCCGAAACTCCGTTTGATTCCCCACCGGTATCTCCTGCGGAAGGTAGCCGACATAAGTAATTAGCAAGACCGCATCGGGCGATACGATCAGGGCAAAGTCGCCTTCGGCAGTTGTCGTCGTACCGTTGGTAGTCCCTTTCTCTACCACATTGGCCCCTATAACAGGCTCGCCGGTGTTATCAATCACGGATCCGCGGATTCTTTTCCCATTATTCTGCTGAGAAGAAAAGGCGCCGGTTTTTTCTGTTGATAAGATGATACTCCGGTCCAATACCTTATAGATTACATTCGTGTTGGCAAAAATTTCGTCGAGAACAGCGAACACATTCGCATTTTGTCTTTTCACAGAAACCAGTCGCTCGGTATTAACCTGCTTGTTGTTATAGAAAAAGTTAAATTCCGACTGGTCTTCAATCACATCAAGTACGGTCTGTACGGACATATTGTTAATGTCCAGCGACAATACGGCAGATTGACTGTAGGTATTGGTCGCATGTATCATACCGAAAGAAAAACACATGAATAATACTGTCAGTTTCATATACAATGGTATTTTTTTCAGCCCGGTAAATAAATGATTTACGATCTGAACATTTTGGTTTTTAAATTTAATTGTCATAAATTTGTGGTGTTTTTTAAGTTAAAAAAAATAGTAAACTTATCTCCGATCAAGTAGATGATTTTTTTACACGGGAAAAATACAGCCATATTTTTTCCGTGTTTTTTGTTTGTTTAAGGCGGACGTGTTTTCATAGTTGTTTCTTTTTTAAATGATTAACATAAACTAATAAAGATCGATCTCGGTCTTGAGTATCTCCCCGTTGTCATCCACAATTTGTTGTTGTGAATAATTAATACCCGACGATATCCTGAAATGCTCTAAAATACGTATCAGGTTCTGGTCTGTAAAAGATCCGGTAAATGAATAGTCCCGCAAGGATTCTTTTTTAACCACAAAATCAACGTTAAACCGTTTACTTAATATCCAAAGCGCTTCATTAAAAGAAGTATTCCGGAAAATGACCGAACCTTTTTTCCAAGCTATATCCTTTTGTACATAAGTAGATTTTCTTGACAATTTTCCGGTTTCGCGAGAGTAAACGGTCTGCTGCCCCGGCGTCATGGCGTACTTTTTCAATGCGTTACTGCCATCCTCATAATACAGGCAGATAGCGCCTTCGACCAATGTGGTCGTTACCCTGTCATTCGATTCATAGGCATCCAGGTTAAATTCCGTGCCCGACACTTCAATGGATAAATTATCCAATGTATTGACAATGAATTTTTTGTTCTCATCTTTGGCAATCGACAGATACGCTTCTCCCGTAATGTAGATTTCCCGCTTGTCCTGTTTAAACTTAGCCGGATATTTAATATAAGAACCGGAATTGAGCCAGACTTTGCTTCCATCCGGCAATTCCAGAAAACTAACTAAACCGAAGCTCGATCGTGCTTCCATATATCCGAATGTTTCATCTTTAGGAAAAAAATCCAGAACCGCATTTACCAATAAGGGTATAAACAGCACGACCGCAATTCGTTGTGTCCACATTTTCACTTTATTTATCCTGTCTTTTGAGGAAATTCTTCTTTTCATTTTCCTCAAAACGGTATTTGCATCAATCTCATTCATCAGAACCAGCGTGTCTAATGTATATTGCAGGTCATATATTTTTTGGGCATCTCGTTTATTTTCTTCGGACAAATCGATCCACTCCTCCACTCGTTTTTGATCTTCCGGTGCAATATTACCGGAAAAATAGCCGGCTAACAGCTCAAAATAGTCTTTTTTATCTTTCACCTCATCTATGTTTTGATTAGATGACTAATGAAAAAGGAGAGTTCCTAAACAAAAAAGCACTTTTTTCTAAAAAGTTTTCAAATATCCGGTTGTGATCGTCACTCTATTATCGTTTTCAACAAAAATATTATCCGAATGTCCGATAATTGCAACAAAAGAATTATCTTCGCAAGCAAATCAATACAATAAGCCTTCGATTTTTTGAAAATGCTACAGAAAACAAACGAAAATGAGGATATCAAGCTTTTTGAAGCTATTCAATATGGAAATGACAAAGCTTTCGATACGCTATTTTTAAAATATTATCCCGGGTTATGCGCTTATGCCCGGCAATTTGTTGATTTTGCCGACGCGGAAGAGGTCGTACAGGATGTCATGTTATGGTTCTGGGAGAACAGAACCATGCAGGTGTTCGAAACGTCTTTGAAGAATTACCTGTTCAAATCCGTAAAAAACAGATGCCTCACCCTTATTAACAGGAATGAACTCAGGCAAAAGATCTTTCACCGTATACACAAGGATCTGGAAAATGTATATGAAGATCCTGATTTTTACACCGTAAAAGAACTGACGGCTAAAATAGAAACAGCCCTGAAAGAACTTCCCGATACATATCGCGAGGCATTTGTTTTAAACCGGTTTTATCAGGTATCATACAAAGAAATTGCTACACGGTTAAATCTCTCGCCTAAAACGGTCGATTACCGCATACAACAAGCTCTAAAAATTTTACGGGTGAAACTAAAAGACTATCTCCCGCTATTATTTTTCTTACATTAATATTTGTTATAAAAGTAACGATTCACTACCTACGCTCCTACGATCGTGATAGTTTTACCGCCTGCCGTTTCTTTGCGTATATAGAGTTTATCCTCCCAGTTGATGGTCGAACGGCGGTCGAAGACGACGATCCAGCCTTCGTTGCAACAGTGGAGATCCATGTAACGGAGCGTCTGGTCGAGACCGTCCTCAATATATTTTTCCCCGTAACGGATCTTCAGTTCGATCGGATATTTCCGGCCGTTATACGCCATCAAAAGGTCGAGGCGCCCGTTGCCTGTCGCCATGTCGCGGATGATGTCGCCACCGCCATTGACGACACGCTGCAGGAATGCCATCATCACGAGCAGCGGCCCTGCTTCGGGATAATCGTATTTCTCTAACCAGATATCGCTGTTCAGGTGCCAGAACTGTTGGAAATCGCGCATCAGATAATCGACGTCTATGTTGCCGTCCTGTTTCAGGTAACGGGGCATCCGGTATTCCGAATCCTGTAGCCCGACCTGTACCGGAGACGAGAGTTTGCGAATAATCACTTCGGCATAGATCGGGTTGGCGGGCCGTATTTTCCAGTTTTCAACACGGATCAG
>JAIRSF010000117.1 GCA_031255595.1 Tannerella sp. | reverse complement strand
CGACTATTCAGCAAAAGCCTGAATTTTTCATGGACGAATTTATTCATTACGGCATCCATGAACTTTACGGTCATACGCCTCTGGCTTGGGAAGATATTTTGAAAATTCGCTCTGTGTGGACGGAAATAAAGGTGGAGTATCAACGAGAAATCAAGTTTGGTTAACCACTTGCACTTTTTTGAAAACAAGAGGGCATTACATTTGCAGTTTAAAACAAAAAATTACAATATGATGGAAAAGAAAAATGCAGAAAACCGGTTCAGTGAGATGAGTTTGATAGAACATATTGAAAAAATTGTTGAGGTCAGTCAAAATTCAGGCTTGAAGGAGGCAAAGTTAGCATCTTTGCGCCCTCATACAGAGGTTTTTGGCAAGTTTTTGGAAATCACTCACGAGCAAGCAATTATACTTGCTGTTCTCATTAATTTTTCCAATCGTCACTATACTGATTTGAGCGACCTTGCCAGATTCTGGGGCTGCCAAAACGTCCGCCTGATGTGCTACAGCAATGATTTTAAGGTGTTGGCTGACCGCAAAATAATCAAAATTTTAGGTCAAGACGATGTTTTTTCAGGGCAAAAAGAGGATAACTACGTGGTTATAAGCGATGTAATAGCCTGCCTGAAAAAGGGGGAAAAATATGAGCCGGAAAACTATCAAAATTACACGCCCGAAGAGGCTATGGACAAATTGGGCAAGTGGTTTGAAAGGTATATGGAAAGTAATAATTTACGACTTGAAACACTGAACAAGAACATTGAAGAATTGGTTTCCGGTGGCCATAAAATACGTTTGTTCAGGGAAATAAAAAAACTGAAATTGGCAGAAGCATACAGAACTGTCTTGCTGTTTTTCTGCCACAAACTTGTGAATGAATCCGACAATAACCTCAATATGTATGAGTTGCGGAGTGTGCTGGGAAATAATCATCACTACCGCAAAGAATTTCGGAGAGGCAAAGGGCAATTATTTGATTATGAGCTTATTGAATTTTGCAAAAATGACGAAATAGGCGACCACAGTACTTTCAGCCTCACCGAAAAGGCAAAAAAAACACTTCTTGCCGATTATGATATTGAAGAATTGCCGGAGCAGTGTCCCAAAGATTTGATTTTGCCGGAATCGATAAAGGTTAAAGAATTGTATTACAATCAAAAAGTGCAAAATCAAGTCGCGCAACTCGCATCGCTCTTGCAGGAAGAAAATTTCAGCAATGTGCAGCAGCGGCTTGAAGACAAGGGGATGCGGCGCGGTTTTGCCTGCCTGTTTTACGGGGCGCCGGGGACGGGAAAAACTGAAACCGTCTATCAGTTGGCCCGGCAGACAGGGCGCGAAATTTTGATGGTTGAGATTTCCGAAACCAAAAGTATGTGGTTCGGCGAGAGTGAGAAACTCATCAAGGGTGTGTTCAGCCGCTACAAATCGCTGCTCGGCAAGCGCAATCTCGCCCCCATATTGCTTTTCAACGAGGCGGACGCCGTAATCGGCAAGCGAATGGAAAATACTTCCCGCTCGGTTGACCAGACCACAAACGCCATTCAAAACATTATCCTTCAGGAAATGGAAAACCTTGACGGGATAATGATTGCGACCACCAACCTGACCGACAACCTTGACCATGCCTTTGAGCGGCGTTTTCTCTACAAAGTGGAATTTGAAAAGCCTTCGGTCGAGGCAAAACAACAGATTTGGCTAACGATGCTGCCCTGCATCTCAGCGGAAATGGCGGCGCGACTTGCAGAGAAGTTCGATTTCAGCGGCGGACAAATCGAAAACATTGCCCGCAAATGTGTGGTGGACAGCATTATAAGCGGCAATGAACCGACATTTGAAGTATTGACAGCGCATTGCCAACGTGAAATGCTGGCGAAAAACAGAGCGAAGATCGGATTCGCAGCATAAGGTAATGCAAGCCGGGCGCAATACAAAACAAAGCCGTTTGTTTTTATTGCGAAGGCACTGCCGCCTTCATTTTATCTTTTCACGCGTCCGCCGGTGATCCATGTACGGATATAATAAGCCTCCGAGAGGCTGTTAACGACTACGCCCCGGGAAGAAGAAGCATGGACGAACCTGCCGTTTTTAAGATAGATACCGACGTGTGTCGGTATATTACGGTTTCCCGAACCGGTTGTTTTAAAAAAGACAAGGTCACCTTCCCGCAGGTTATTTTTCCGGATCGAGGCGCAGTTTTTTCTCAACATTTCAGCGGAATTACGTTCAAGCTTTATTCCATATACCTGTTTGTAAACGGCGGATACGAATCCGGAACAGTCTGCCCCTTTTTTGGTATTACCCCCATAACGATATCCGACGCCGATCCAACCGCTACAAACATCATAAAGTTTGATATGATCCGCTTGCGTCAAACGCACACCGAACTGTTTCGACAGTTCCGACAGCGCCTGGTTACCGTATGGGGACTTGGCCGTCCGTCCCGCTTTGACCGGTTGTTTCGGTTCGGCAAACGGTTTTCGCGTCGAGCAGGAAACGATGCTCAACGCAACAATAAAGATAAATAATACAGGTATTCTCTTTCTCATCCGGACAACACAGCGGTTCTACTTCCCGGTAAAGACCAGCGTCGGATCCAACGGATATCGCCCGAAGTCTTTTCCGTAGACGGCTATTCCGCCGTTGACACCGTCGAGCGTTTCGAGCCGGATCAGGATATCCTGTCCTTCGGTCAACGCCTTGAGGTTGACCGGCACTTTGATTAAATACCCGTAAGAGCCGGCTTCGTGGAGCCGTCCGTCCTGCGGCTGCGCGAACCAGGACAGCGCTCCGCGATGATCGGCAGGATCATCCGCCAAGGGGAACGCGCCGCTCGCCTTGCCGTTGATGGAGATTTTTACAAACGAGGGG
This sequence comes from Tannerella sp., assembly GCA_031255595.1. Taxonomy (GTDB): domain Bacteria; phylum Bacteroidota; class Bacteroidia; order Bacteroidales; family Tannerellaceae; genus Tannerella. The sequence goes on along the minus strand of JAIRSF010000117.1, from coordinate 5,232 downwards.
AACACCTGTTGGTCGGTCATCGGATATGAGTTGGGGTTTTTCGACGGGTCGAGCAGCCCTTTCCCACGCATGTAATCGCCGTCGTCCTCGTTGTCGCCGCCTTCCGCGTCCTTACCGTACAGTTTCTTGGCCGAGGCTTCGAATATCAGCGTGACGGATTCCGTTTCGTCGAGCGACACGCCTTTCGGCCAGGGCACCGTATATTCGAAATAGCCGCTGCCGGCGCCGTTCACCTTCAGTCCGTCCAGGACGTTCCATTGTTTGCGCGTCCACCGCGCATCGCCGAACTGCGCCGGGTCGATGGTCACCAATTCCGTTTTTCGATCCGTAACGGGATTCTTTCCCTCTTTTACGCGAAAGAGCGAGAAGTTGCGTCCCAACGTCGTTCCGTCTGCCGTTTTCAGTTCGTACCGGAATACGTAAAGCCCTTTTTGTTCGGGCAGCGTAACTTTAGCGGGCGCGATAAATTCATGAAGGTAAGGTTTGAACGTTACCGGATACGAGGCGGCCTTCGTCAGCGATTCGTTTCCCAGCGCGTCCCAGCCGGCCAGCGACGTTTCCAGTCGGAGAGCGCCCGGATCACGATCCGTCATGAACGAAGCGAAAAGCGGAATCTCAAGCGTCGAACCGGCGCGCGCCTCGCGGCAAAGGTCGCCCTGCGGAGCAATATAATATAATGTATGCAGGTCGGCGAGGGTCATGCCCGGCACGAAAGCCTCCAGTCCGTCGTACTTCGGACTGCGGTCGTAGCGCACATAACCGTTCCACTCATTGATCACATCGTGATGTTCGGTGTACAGCCAGCCGGCACATAACGGGTTGGCGCGGAACTCGTTCATCATGATATGATAGTCCCACGTATAATCAACGTCGCCCGTACTGCCATTATATCCCCATACGTTTCCACATTCGCTGTTCAGCATCGGGGCGTTGTCCTGCCGGTTTTCGCCGATGAAATTCCAGGCGGATCCGACATACGTGTTCTTCACCGCGCTTTCGATGGCGCCTTTCCAGAGATAGCCGGGCAGGTAACAGTGCCACGTGTTCAGGTCGGTCTGCACATGGTCGTGGTTGCAGGCCGAGTTATCTTCTACCAGCCGGGTAGGATCGAGTTTTTTATTTTCGAGATACATCCGGCGCACCCATTCCTGCGTTTCGGGCAGGTAGAGCCGGGTTCCCTTGTCGTCCGTTTTCGTGAACAGTCCCCAGGTTTCGTTGAAGTCGACCCAGGCAAAAACGGACGGATGGTTGAAGTCGCGTTTCACCTGTTGACGCATACAGTATTCCCAATCCTTTTTGGCCTCGTCGCAAGGTTCGCCCCACCAGTTGGGAATGTCGGCCATGATAAGCAGGCCCAGTTTGTCCGCCCAGTAGAGTTTGCGCGGTATTTCCGCTTTGATATGGATACGGTTGCCGTTCAGTCCCAGCCGTTTTGAAAGCAATATTTCGTCCCGCATGAACTGGTCGGACGGAAAGGTATAGAAGCCTTCCGGATGGTACGACTGGTCGAGGGTCAGTTGGAGATAGACGGGTTTATTGTTCAGCGCCACATACGGGTAACCTTCTCCCGGCAACTTGGTGACGCCTATTTTGCGCTGCCCGAAGTAGGCGTTCACACAATCGGCCGTCTGCTCTCCGGCCAGCAGGCTGATCTCCGTTTCATAGAGCCACGGATCGTCCAAATCCCACAGGCGCTGGTCGATTAATTTGATTTCGAACTGCTGCGTCTTTGTTTTAAGCGCTTTGCCCCGGATGGGATAGATAAAATCGGGCTGTCCGCCGTTCTTGAAACGTACCCGGATCTGCATATTTTTTGCCGGCAGACGATCCAGCGCGGTTTCCACTTTCACAACGGAACGGTCGATATCCGGCGCAAAATGTGTATAGTCTATAAAATTTTCGCCACGCGCCTCTATGTAAACGGTTTGCCAGATACCTCTGGCGTCGCCGTAGCCCTGTTTACCGTACAAGCGGTTTTCGGACGGCGTATCGTCGGCGCGGATGACCAGTGTCTGCGGCGTTCCGAAGCGCACCCTGTCCGTCAGTTCAAATTCAAACGGCGTATATCCGCCCCGGTGATTACCCAGCGGCGCACCATCGAGCCACGCGTCCGTATTCCACTCGCAAGCGCCGATTATCAGGAATATCCGTTTGCCTTTCCACGCATCCGGCACAGTTATGTTCCGCCCGTAAAAGCCGATGTCGCCCTTGTTGTCTACGCCGGACAGCGCCGATCCCCAAGGGAAGGGCACTTGTATTTTCAAGTCGAATCCGGAAAGCAGCCCGTCGCCAACGCCTTTTTCGGCAGCGGCCGGGTCAAAAGTAAAATGCCATTCGCCGTTCAAATTCAGCCATTCGGCACGTTCGAAATCGGGACGCGGATGTTCCGGCAGTGGAATCTGCCCCTGCGTGCGGACGACAGCCGCCATGCAAAAAAGGACGATAAGATGTAAAACTGTTTTTTTCATGATCTATATTCTTTTAATTCATATTTATCCGGCGCGGTTGCCTGCATGAATAAAATCGCAAGGCAAACATTTCCGAAAGACTACGACAAAGGTATGAAAAATTTATTTATTCCCGCATGTTTTATGTTCCTTCAAACATTGCGTATCCCGGCTAAAAATATACGTGTTTCCCCGGATTTTTATTGGAATACACAATGAGATCTCTGACATCAATAGAGTAACCATCGGGTATATTCCTTGTTTTTAAGGTTATGGAATGTTTTCCTTCGGAAAGATCATAGTTCCATGCCACATCATACCGGCGAATAAGAGAGGAGGTAGGCATTTTTACGGTTTCTGTAAAATTATTATCGATATACACATCCGCTTCCAGCACCTCGTCTTTTCGATTGTTTGCCGCTGCGGCATATCCGGTAAGGACAAAACCGGAGCCGGTTATATCAAATGAAACTTCACGTGTTTGTCCGGTCAGCCGGTTGTTTATACCTCTTCTTTCCGCAGGATAGATTCCTTCAAACCCCGTTTCCAAAGGAACCGTTTGAGGAACCTGGTATTGAATAATAAACGAATCGCCGTTTTCAACGCCTCCGTTTCTTTTAATCATTTCAACAGCATGGCGGAATCCCGTATCATACACCTTTCCGAGTGACATTTCGGTATATCGGAAGTTCATATTTTCAACCTTCTCAATACCTTGTTTCCAATAATCGGGGATATGATCATACCCTGTCATTGTGCCCAAAATTCCGGCAGCATTGGCCGGGTTACAATCCGAATCATAGCCGCATCGGGCGCTTATATCTATTGTCGCTCCGTAATCGCCTTTGCCGTATAGTAATCCGATCACAATGTAGGCCGCGTTGATTTTGGCGTCAATATTGAACGGCCTGAAAACACCGTCGGGGCATCCTTTATCATGCGTCCATTTTTTCTGGGCTTCAAACCATGCGGATTTCCAATCGTCGGGATTGTCCTTATACCATTGGATTATATCCGCGATACATTGATAAAACTCACTCTCCGCCGGAATAGTTTTCAGCGCTTCTTCCACTATAAATTCAATATCATCATATACAAAAGCCAGTGAATACATTGCGGCAACATAAATTCCGCCATACAAGCCGTCGCCGTAATTCATGATATGGCCGACCCGTTCACAGATCGCAGCGGCGGAATTAACCATGCCGGGGGACATTAATCCTGCAAAGTCGGCTTCAATTTGAAAATCGATATCATCGGCGTGAGGATTATTTTTCCAATGGCCGGAGGCAGGGGGCATAATACCGTTCAGTATATTATAACGAGCAGCCTGATTGGCATGCCACAGAGGATAGCCGGCATGTGCAAAAGCCTGTGCATGTAAAGAATCGGGGGCATCAAGCCCATATTTTTCAAAAACATCCACAAACGTTAAATCCATATAAATATCATCGTATAACCCGGGAGCGTTTTCATAATACCACAACATCCGGGTATTATCCCATGGGATGGAAACATGATCATCGATCATTGTACCGTTCCATTGAAACTCGGTCGGGCCGCCGTATGTACATCCGATCACCTGTCCGGCCCAACCGCCTTTGATCTTGTTCAGAAGTTCATTTTTGGAAACGACAACTTCTTTTTTCTCCGAATTATTCGCATTACAAGATAATGTAACCACGAACGCAAACCACATCATGGCCGCTTTGAAAATGTTTTTCATAACTTGTTTTTTATTTTACAAAAATAATATTTTAAACAGATACAAAAATAATGTTTTCTTACGAAAAATAATAATTTGAGAACATTAAATCACAATTTATTAAACAGCCCGTCCATCTTTTTTTTGAAATTGAACGGATCGAAATGAAATCCTACAGCCGGAAGTTGAATGTTCATATCGGATGTGTATTTTAAAAAAATAAAACAATAACGCATTTTTATTTGATTTTTTTTGAAAATATTTTGCAAAATCATTTGTTTATCATAACTTTACCGCGTTTTAGTGAAGAACCCCTGTGTTTTGCACAGCTAAATCGCCCTGAAAATGCGGGCGCCGGGTGACAAAAAAGGTGGCCTATTATTGCTGACAATCATTAGAAATGAGCAGATTAGCATTAGGTGGCAAATTGTAAAGGTGCGGCGCAACGAGGGACAAAAACCTTGTTTGCCGGTCGTTTGAAGAGAAACATAAAGCATTAGTAAAGAATAAATATTTAGATTGAAAAAAATGAATACGTACAATAGCAGATTTGTCAGACTTTTTCTTTTCCTGTTCGCCATATCCGCGGCGGCATCTGGTTTCGTCACAGCGCAAGGGTTAGTCGCCGTCGACGACCATCTCCGCACCGGCCCTATGCAGACGGTGCACAAAAACATCATCATCAACGACACCATTCCGGGAGATTCTTATTCGTGGGAACTCACGACTTCTCCGACCACCACGCAGGGAACGGTCGAGGTACAGGGTGACTTTATCCGATTCACCCCTGCATCGGGTTATGCCGGTAATACATTCGATCTGACCTACGTGCTGCGGGGAAGCGGATCGACCGATACGGCAACGATACACATCGAAGTCACTGCCCACAACGACCCCGTCAACCTCATCGACCCCGATGTGGAATGTTACGCCGCCATGCCCCCAGACATTGCCTTCGGTGTCCGGGAAAAATTCAGCACCGGTTCTTATGGCCAAGGTAATTATATTGACGTATTTACCTCTCCGATGGTGGGAGACCTGAACGGAGACGGAAAACCGGAAATTGTGATGATGGGAGTT
>JAIRSF010000074.1 GCA_031255595.1 Tannerella sp. | reverse complement strand
GGTGACCACTGCTATATCGGGCTTAGGGCCAGTCTCTGTCATGGATGGGCGTCAGGCCCCACTTCATGGTTAACGGCACACGTATTGGGCATCCAAGTGGTCGAACCCGGATCAAAAGTAATCCGGATACGTCCGAACCTGGGGAATCTTTCTTTTGCGGAAGGATCATTCCCCACTCCTTACGGCATCGTAAAAGTGAAACACGTAAAACAACCCGACGGTAAAGTGCAAAGCGATATTGAAGCGCCGGAAGAAATAAGGATTATCAGGTAAAACCGGTATATATTGATTAAAAACAAGTTTCGCACATCCTAATAGAATAAAATTATTTGTATGGAATACAGATTCAAACAGTTGGTATTGATATTCTTTACCTATTTATCAATTTTCCCGGCCGTATGGTCAAACACCTCTTTGCCCATTGTTCCCAAGCCGGTTCAGGAAACTATTTCCGACAAGCAGGTTTTCATGCAGGAAAAATGGGGTGTTTATATTCCTTCCCAATTCGACATTCATGGAGAATACCTTTCTTCCATATTCAATGAGCTTGGCATTGAGATTGTAACCTCTGGAAAAGACAAAGCGCAGGTTATTGTAAATGACGACAAAAAAATGTCGGAAAATGCCGAAGCTTATCATCTTGAAGTAACCGGCAAAGGTAAAATAAGCATATCCGCCTCGTCCAAAAACGGAGTTTTATACGCATTTCAAACATTGCGCCAGATAGTCCAAGTAGATAATAATACCGTCACATTGCCTGTCTGCAAAATCGCAGACGAACCGGCGTTTTCCTGGCGTGCTTTTATGCTCGATGAAAGCCGCCATTTTCAGGGAATGGAAACGGTAAAACGGTTACTCGACGAAATGGCCCGCTTAAAAATGAATACTTTTCACTGGCATTTGGTCGATGACCCGGGATGGAGACTTGAAATTAAGAAATATCCCGAACTCACTAAGACAGGATCCAAACGAGACTACTCCCATAGAGACATCATACCGGAAAAATGGAGTGAAACATTCCCCGACCGGAAAATGTTTTACACCCAAACGGAAATTCGTGAAATCGTACAATATGCCGCCCACAGAGGAATAAAAATCGTGCCGGAAATCGAAGTTCCGGGACACGCCTCCGCATCCATCGCCGCTTATCCCTGGCTTGGGGCAAGCAGTAGTAAAGAAGGGAAAGGTATCTGGGGCGACCTTTACAACGTCACCGATCCCAAAGTTGAAGCATTTTTACATGACGTCCTGGATGAAGTAATTGAACTCTTTCCATCGAAAATCATACATATCGGCGGGGATGAAGCCGATCACTCGCATTGGCATCATAACCCTCAAATCGTAGAGTTCATGAAGGAGAACAATATCCCTACATTTTCCGATTTGCAGGTTTGGTCGATCAACCGGTTTTCCAAATACCTTGCATCGAAAGGTATAAAAATGATGGGCTGGAACGAAATTACGGGGGACAATATCCGCAATGAAGCACATATCCAGGAAAGCTTATCGGAAAAACTGGCAGAAGGCACAATTGTCCATTTTTGGGACGGCGACATCCATCTTGTAAACAAATCCATCGAAAAAGGCTATGATGTGGTGAACTCAAACCGCCATTTTACTTATCTCGACTATCCCTACGAAGTAATACCTCTTGAAAAAGCCTATTCGTTCGATCCGATACCTGAAAGATTGGAAAAATCGAAAGAATCTAAAATACTTGGTACGGGATGCCAGATGTGGGGAGAATTTACCCCGAATTTAACACGTTTATATTATCAGACTTTCCCTCGAATTGCCGCTTATGCGGAATGCGGTTGGACAAAAGCCGCCAACAAGGATTACCCGGATTTTTGCCGGCGGGTAAAAAACACCGAACGCCGTTGGCGGAAATTGGGCTATTTCAACCAGCAACCGTCATTTTCCAAGCAAGATGATACCTTCACGCTTTGGCAATTACCCTCGCAAATAAACACTATTGGAAATTCCTATGTAATCCGTACCGACAATAACAAAATTATTGTGATGGACGGGGGGGTAAAAGAAGAAGAAAATTACCTGAGAGGATTTTTAGCCGGTTTGGGCAATGTGGTGGATTACTGGTTCGTTACCCATCCCCATGGCGATCATATCGGCGCCTTAACAAAGATTTTAGAAAATCCGAAAGGGATCACGATACGGGAGATTTGCCAATCCTCGTTTTCAGACAACTTATTGGAGAAGGAGCCCGGCTCCAAAGAGCACGCTATACAATATTACGAAACATTCAAAAAATCAGGGATCAAATCTACCGAAGCATCTCCCGGCATGGTTTTCACATTCGGCAATACCACCATTAAGATACTGGGGATTAAAAATGAAGAGATAACGGGAAATAATCCATACAATAATTCCAGTATGGTAATACGGGTTTCCGATCCGGTAAAATCGGTGTTGTTTCTTGCCGATACAGGAAAAGAATCAGGTGATAAATTGCTGGATGGCCCATTCAAAAACGAATTGGATTGCGATTACATACAATTAGCGCATCATGGGCAACAAGGCGTTTCAATGGATTTCTACCGCAGGGTGAAGTTTCGTGCTTGCTTGTGGTCCACTCCAACGTGGGTATACAACAATGATACGGGAAACGGATTCAATACCGGTCATCTAAAAACCATGGAGACCCGCGATACAATGGATGAATTAAAGATTACGGAACAGTATTTCAGTTTTGCAGGATTAACAAAAATCGAATAATAGAACGGAAGCATTTCTGCTTACCGGTCTTCGGATTCCAGTATATTTTCAGGGAGGAAACAAGCATGAAGATCATTTTCACTCAACTTAGTATTATCTTTTTACTCTGTATCGTAACTCCATTCTCCGCCTGCTCGGAGACAAAACTCTCTTTGCTAAAAGTGGAATACGAAGAAACACCTTTGGGTATTGATGTCGAAAAGCCGCGTTTTAGCTGGCAAATGGCCTCCGGCAAACGGGGTCAATCGCAATCGGCCTACCGGATTACCGTTAACGACCAAGAAGGGCAAGAAGTATGGAATACCGGAAAAATTGAAAGCGGCATATCTTTAAACATTGAATATGCAGGAAAACCTTTGCAACCTGCTACACAATACAACTGGATATTGCAGGTCTGGGATCAGGCCGATAAGCTACTATCGGCAGAATCGTGGTTCGAGACAGGGTTGATGAACCCTTCAATTAGTGCCTGGGACGGAGCAAAGTGGATTGGCGGGGGAGACGGGGACTTAGTCCTTTATCCCGACTACCTGCCGGCCTACAACATCAATTATACCGTACAACTGGATAAGGATAACGGTACAACCAAAGCCGGATTTATCTACGGAGCCAACGATCCCCGGTTGATGAACAAGAATATGAACATCTATAATTTACAAAACGGGAAAGACGGCTCATACGTTGAAGTGGAACTGGATATTTCACAAATAGATACGGGCGGAAACGCTTTCTTGCATGTTTATCGCGTAGGTTATGCTCCGGGCGATAGGAAAGAAACCCCTCTACAGAGTCTGGCTGTTCCTCTTTCGGTTATCAATAAAGGGAATAAGTACGACAAACATACCGTTTACCTCGAAACCATGTATAGCAACACGGAATTCTATATCGGCAACGAAAACGAACCGGTCAAGATAGGAAGTGTAACGGTCAACCCGCTCGGAAACAATTGGAACTATATTTGTTTTCCGTTGCTTTGTAATATTGGTTTTGCGGCAAAGCCGAATCAATCGGCAGGCTTCTCGGATGTAGAAGTACGCAACTATCGAGTGCCGAACAATATCCTGTTTACCGAAAATTTGAATAAAACCGGTACGGAAAGCGTTTTTTCCGGTAAGAAAAACCTGACAACCGGTAATAACTCTTACAAAATAAACGGATCCGGTTCGGGCACATTGATCACTGCCGATATACGGAAGAAATCAATGCCAATGCTCAGGACCACTTTCCTTTCCCAAAATTCGAAAGTGACAAAAGCCCGCCTCTATATTACATCAAGAGGAATTTATGAAGTATATATGAACGGGGAAAAAATAGGTGATGATTACTTCAATCCCGGCCTGACACAATATAACAAGCATCATATGTATCAGACTTATGACGTCACCAATCATATCAAGTCGGGGGATAACGCTTTAGGTGTGATTATGGGCGAAGGTTGGTGGAGCGGTGCAATCACCTATATGGGATACCTGTGGAATCTGTTTGGGGACAGGCAGTCCGTATTGGCTAAACTGGTAATTACCTACGCCGATGATACGGAAAAAACGATTATAAGCAATCCCGACACATGGTTCTATTTTGATAATGGCCCTATCGTATATAGCAGTTTCTTTCAGGGGGAAGTCTATGACGCCCGGAGAGACGCATTGGTTGAAGGCTGGACGGAGGCTTCGTACAACGCTTCAGACTGGAAAAAAGCGGTAGAAGTCAATCAGGAAAAAGCCATTATCGACGATAAAGTCATAGAATCCAATAGAATGCCGGCTGTGAATGATTTCTCCGGGATGAAACTGATAGGCCAATACGGACAAACTGTCAAAAAGATCAAGGAACTTACCGCTATTTCGATGGAAGAAATCAGACCGGGCGTCTACCTGTATGATATGGGGCAAAATATGGCAGGTGTACCAAGAATCACATTGAAAGGAGAACAGCCCGGCAACGAAATCAAATTACGATTTGCCGAAGTAAAATACCCGGATCTGCCCGAATCAGGAAATAATGAGGGAATGATTATGCTCGAAAATATCCGTGGTGCAATGGCGCAGGATATTTATATCGCGAAAGGAGGCAACGAAATCATCCTGCCACGGTTCACTTTCCACGGTTACCGTTATATAGAGATAACGGGGATTGATAAGCCCCTTCCCCTGAAAGCGGTAAAAGGCGACGTCCTTAGTTCTATCCACGAACTGGCATCGGCTTACGAAACATCCAATTCCAAAGTGGACAAACTGTGGAAAAATATTACTTGGTCGACCTTGGCCAATTTCGTGTCGATACCCACCGATTGTCCTCAACGCAACGAGCGTATGGGTTGGAGCGGAGATATATCCGTCTTTTCACGGACAGCCACATATTTGGGAGATATACCCCAGTTTCTCCACCGCCATATGCTGGCCATGCGGGACACCCAACGCGAAGACGGGCGCTTTGCCGATGTAGCACCTGTCGGTGGCGGTTTTGGCGGAATACTGTGGGGTAGTGCCGGCATAACCGTACCATGGGAAAGCTATTTGCAATATAACGATATACGGATGCTGGCGGAGCATTATGATGCCATGAAATCGTATATCCGTTACTTGCTGGCATATATTGACCCGGATACGGGCATATTGACCGAAGGTAATCTGGGTGACTGGCTTGGAGCAGAACAGGAGAAAAACGACAATAGTTTATTGTGGGAGGCCTATTTCATATTCGATCTGGAACTGATGCAACGCATGGCAAATGCGCTGGACAGGAAAGAAGACGCCGGGTGGTTCGGTAAGTTGTGCCAAGAACGAAAAGCATTTTTTAACAGGACGTACTTCAATCCCGAAACAGGAGAAACCATTCATTCAGGATTCAGGCAACCGGAAAGGAAAGGCGGATTGATCGGCACGCAAACGTCGTATCTACTCCCTTTGGCATTCGATATCTGCAACGAAGAGATAAAAGGCCTTGTTGTCAAACAACTGAAAGCTTGTATAGAAAACCAATACTATCAAGACAAAAAAACAGTTTATCCCCCCTACTCGCTGATGACCGGTTTTATCGGTACGGCATGGATCAACAGGGTATTATCGAAACTGGGATATTCCGAAACAGCTTACAGGATATTGCAGCAAACGTCGTATCCTTCGTGGCTCTACTCCGTGGAACAAGGCGCCACAACCATCTGGGAACGGCTCAATTCCTATACCCGTGAACATGGATTCAGTGGAAATAACTCCATGAACTCTTTCAACCATTATTCCTTTGGGGCAATCGGTTCATGGATGTACAATCACTCGTTGGGAATAGAACGGGACGAAAACTATCCCGGATTCAAACACTTTGTCCTACAACCGGAACCCGACCCAACAGGAGGGATGACTTTTGCCAAAGGGCATTATGACTCAATGTACGGCCGGATCGAGAGTAGTTGGGAAATGAAAGGCGACATCTGTCAATATCGTTTTAAGGTTCCGGCAAATACCACTGCGGCGCTTTATCTGCAAGCGGCAAGTAAAAACAGGATCAAAGAAGGCAACAAACCGCTCGAATCGTCAACAAATATCGAAATCGTGGGCGAAGAAAACGGGAAAGTAATTATGCAACTGCAATCAGGTGAATACCGGTTCAGTGTAAGGACAAAATAAGGAAATCAGTACTAATGCAAACCAGTAGTTGAAACTGTTCGCGAGCCTATTTAGTTAAAGTATTTAAAATCGATAAAAAAAATGCACCAAATATTTGCTCGATTCACTGGAAATCATTAACTTGTAAGAATAGTAGTACATCTTACACAGGATGGGCAAAATTGCCAATGCTTTCATTTATCCGATTTTTTTAAATACTGATTCGTATTACTAATAAACATTTACAAACATACCGGACTAAAAGAGATACAAAAATGAAAACAATTAAAACCCTGCTCCTTGCCATTCTTTTTATTGGTTGCGCAAGCCCAAATTCTCAAAATATCGATTCGCTCAGGAAAGGATTTAAGTCTCCTCCCAATTCCGCAAAAGCGGGGGTATACTGGTATTTTATGGACGGTAATTTCTCTAAGGAAGCCGTTACGAAAGATTTGGAAGCCATGAGACAGGCCGGCATCGGTCATGTGCTGTTTCTCGAAGTGAATGTAAGCGTTCCCCGCGGAAAGGTGGACTATATGAGCGAGGAATGGCAGGATTTGTTTGCTTTCATGGTGCATGAATGCGAACGGCTCAACATTGGGATTACGCTGGGTATCGGTCCCGGATGGACGGGCAGCGGCGGCCCCTGGGTGAAAGGCGAAGAATCGATGCAACACCTTGTTTATTCTTCGACAGACGTTTCGGGCGCAGGACGGCAGACAGTCACACTGCCCAAGCCCGCACCGAAACAGCCGTTTTTCGGAATGGCCAACGAGGTGCAACAGCAATGGGAAGATTTTTACCGGGATGTTGCCGTACTCGCTTTTCCTGCGGGTACAACACTTATCGACACGTCGTACGTAAAAGACAGCGGATATCTCAAAATGATGGAAATCGAAGAGCGGGCGCTGTATTACCGTAAGCCATACAGTTCGATGGAGTTTGGCGTGAAAGAGTATTTAAACACATACGAATCGTATGCCGCCCGTCCGGGCGATGCCGCCGTTGACAGGGCGAAAATCATAGACCTGACGGCGCAGTTGCAGGCTGACGGATCGTTGACATGGGACGTTCCGGAGGGAAAATGGACGATCATGCGTTTCGGCAGCCGCAACAACGGCAACGTCACCCGTCCGGCGCCGGTTCCGGGACTGGGACTCGAAGCCGACAAGTTCGATACAGTTGCCCTGAACAGTCACCTTGAACAGTTCACCGGAAAACTTCTCCGGCGTGCCGGCTTCAAAAAGGCCAATTCCCGCGGCGGATTGCAAATGCTGCATATGGACAGTTGGGAGATGGGATCGCAAAACTGGACGTCGCACTTCCGCGAAGAATTTACGCGCCGCCGGGGATACGATCCGCAACCCTTTTATCCGGTATATGCCGGCGTGATGGTGCAGAGCCGCGAAGTAAGCGAACGTTTCCTTTGGGATTTGCGGCAGACGTCACAGGAACTCGTACTCGAAAACCATGCCGGACATGTCAAACGTTACGCCAACAGTTACGGTATGGGACTGTCTATCGAACCGTATGACATGACGCCCACTTCCGACCTCGAACTCGCAGCAGCGGCCGACGTGCCGATGTGCGAATTTTGGAGTCCCAACCGTGGCTACAACACCTCGTTCAGTACGGGCGAAGGCGCGTCGGCCGCGCACCTCCTCGGACAGTCCCTCGTGCCTGCCGAATCGTTTACCGCCGGAGGCGACGCTTGGCGGCAACACCCCGCCTCGATGAAGAACGAGGGCGAATGGGCTTGGGCTTCCGGCATCAACCGCTTCGTATATCACACCTTTGCGCACCAAGCGTTGCCCGACTCGCTACGGCCCGGCATGACGATGGGACCTTACGGCGTGCACTGGGACAGAAATCAAACATGGTGGTACCTGTCACGGGCGTACCACGATTATGTGGCACGCGGTCAATTCATGCTGCAGCAGGGACGCACCGTTGCCGACGTCCTTT
>JAIRSF010000047.1 GCA_031255595.1 Tannerella sp. | reverse complement strand
AAAGCGTTATTTCATCGCCCGCCTTCCATTCCCTGTCCAGCACCACATAACCTTTCTCCATCGCCTGCAACGCCGCTTTTTCTCCATTCACGGCTACTGTATAATATTTGCACCAGCCCGGAATACGAAGCCTCATCTCTTTTTTCAACGGAGCATCCATGGCTTGTATCGTTACTTTGACGTCTCCTTCCCAGGGATAACCGGTTTCCTGATGCAGGACAATTGTATGATCTCCGACTTTCACTTCCGCCGTATTGCCGATGTAGAGATTCACCCAGACAGCATCCGACGAAACCCCGTAAATGTAATTCCCGATAGAAGGAAGGAATCGCGACGTCTGACTTGGACAACAGGCACATCCGTACCATGCTTGTCTATGGTGATGACCCTTCGAGGCCAACGGATTCTCATAAAAAAACCGGTCGCCTCCTAAGGAAACGCCCGCCAAAGCCCCATTATACATCGACCGTTCCAGCACATCCGCATATTTGGAGTCTCCCGTAAAGCGGTTCATCCGCGAATTCCAGAAAACCATTCCGACAGAAGCGCACGTTTCGCAGTAAGCATCATAATTCGGCAGGTCGTAAGCATCCGTAAATCCCTCGTTATGACGTGAGGAGCCGATTCCGCCCGTCACATACATCTTGCGCAAAACCACATCATCCCATAAGCGGTGCAAGGCGTCGACGTATCCGGTATCCCTTTTCAAAGCCGCCACATCCGCCATTCCGCAATACAGGTACATGCAACGAACGGCATGCCCTTGTATGATGCTCATTTCGCGAACCGGCATTTCGTCCTGATAATACTCCGGATGCCATACGCCTTCATCTCCTTTCGACCCATGGCCATGTCCCCGCTCCTCTATCAGCCAGTAGGCGAAATCAAGGTAACGTGCATCGCCTGTGACATGATACAGTTTTACCAGCGCCAGCTCTATCTCTTCGTGCCCCGGCACCCAATGGCGCTTACCCGGACCGAATAAATCCATCATATGTTCCACCATGCGGACGGACACATCCAGAAGTTTCCTTTTCCCTGTCGCCTGATAGTAGGCAACCGCCGCCTCAATCAGATGCCCGGCGCAATACATCTCATGCTTGTCCATGTTTTTCCAGCGTTTATCCAATCCCGTCAGGCTATAGTAGGTATTGAGATATCCGTCCGGCTCCTGTGCGGCGGCAAACTTGTCGATCCATTCATCCGCTTTTTTTTCTAACTCCAGATCCGGATGATTGACCAGCGTATAGGCAATCCCTTCCAGGGCTTTGTACACATCCGAATCATCAAAGAAAATCCCGGAATGTTCGCCCTTCTTCGCAGCGGCATTTTCATAATTGCGGATGCGTCCGGTTTGGTTTTCTATCTGGTCAATACAGACGGACAAGGTCGTGGTCGCATGGTTTTTCAAGCGGGGAGACCAAAAACGATCGTTGACCTGAACATGGGAGAAATCAACCGGTTCAATCATTTGAAACGGTTGTTCTCCGGTCTTCCCGGAATCCCGGCAGCCCCAGAGGGCTGCATAGGAAAACACTAATAACACAAAATTTCGTTTCATCATAGCTTTTAATTATTTAAATAGTTCGGGTTCTGCTCCAGATTCGGATTAGAGGTCAATACTCTTTCCGGGATCGGAAATACGGTACGGTAATCGCCCTGCGGTTTGTGAGAAAGCCAGCTCTTTTTGGTAAACACGCCAAAGCGGATCAAGTTTCTGCGTGTCTGCAACTCCCAGACAAACTCCCATCCCAACTCATCCAGCATACGCCCCAACTGTACCGGCTCCTGGTCGCCCGGATCTACAATCGTGTAATTTTCGACATACCCGTAGCGGTAAGCGGAGTTTTGCCTCAGTTGTTCATCCGTCACAACGGCTTTTTCCGGATGGTCTTTGAAAGCTCTTTTCCTCACCTCGGTCACCAGGGCGCCCGCACCGGGAGCGCCGGTACGCAACAGACATTCGGCTTTCATCATCAGGATCTGGGCGTAACGAAACTGCGGGATGTCCGTCGTACTTTGATGCGTACTCCCTGCCTGTATTTCAAACTTATTCATCCGGTATCCTTCCATTTCCGTTGTATAGCTGGCGCTCGGCACGTCTTTCGTATATACAAACGGTTCCCCTTTCATATCATAGGTGCCGACAAGCTGCGTTCCGTCGGCAGCATATTGGGGCCCCATCAGCCAGGTATCTCCCAGGCGCGTATCCTCCTCGTCGTACGTATCGATAAACTGGGTGAGGCCCATAGCCGAACCGCTACCCCAAGGAGTGGCTTCCGTCAAAAACTTCTTTTTTAATTCGCCATGCCAGGAGTACATATGGACGCTGTTGCCGCCGCCGAAATCGCGGTCGTAAGGAATCGTAAACAGTACTTCTTTCGACGATTCTACGCCGGTGGCCCTGAACGGGTCTTTGAAGTTGTCGGACAGGGCGCATCGTCCGCTGTTAATGATTTCGTCGCACTGGGCCATACACTCATTCCAGTACGCCTGTCCCGTATATACCTCTCCGTTCAAATATACATTGGCAAGCAAAGCTTTTCCGGCCCATTTGTTTAACCGGCCATACATATTTCCTCCCTGCTCTTCACTCAGTTTCGGTACGACTTCTTTCAACTCATTCACTACAAAGTCAAAAATCTCTTTCCTTGTATTTTTTGCCGGAAGATCCGTACTCATCGTAGTCACTAAGGGAGCGTCGCCGAAATTATCGCAGATCTGCCAATAATAATACGCCCTGACGGCCCTTACTTCGGCAAGCCCCTGTTCTTTTTCGGCGGCGGAAGGTGCGGGAACAGCTTCCGATTCTATCTGGTCGATGACGTTGTTACAAATCAGCACCCCCCGGTATAACAGCTCCCAAACATTCGCAACATGAGCTTGTTCGGAGTTCCAGGTATGATAGTGCATCCTCCTGTAGACCCCGCCGTCGTCCCAGCCCGAAGCATTCGGAGGCATAACGATCGCATTCCCCGCCACTTCCTGAGAACTGAAAAAGCCCCAATGATCATAAAACGACCTGAAATACGAATATACATTCGCCACTGTGGGATGAAAATCTTCCATTGTATATTTATAACTTTGCTGGGTTACGGATGAAAAAACTTTTTCATCCAGATTATTGCTACAACCGATAACGCAGTTGATAACAACTGCAAATATAATACATTTACTATATGTTTTCATATGCCGATTTATTTAAAATTTGAATGAAAAACCTACTGTATAGGTGCGAACCATCGGATATCTGTTTTTATCGTCGCAACCGGGGTTTCTGCCTAAAATGCTCACTTCCGGGTCTACGCCTCCATATCCGGTCAGGGTCGCCAAATTATTCACCGATCCGTAAATACGGATATGTTCCATCCATTTACTATGCAGTTTGAATGTATATCCCAACGTCAGGTTATCGATCTTCCAGTAATCTCCGTCTTCGATATAATAACTGACATACTGCAATTCCTGATCATCCGCCAGAGGCCTCTTCCCATACACATTTTCATAGGCTTTCTGCATTACATTTCCCCTGGAAAGCATGACCGGTACGGCATACTGCAACTCGGGCATATTGAGTATCTGGAATCCGAATGCGCCGCGCATCGTAATACCCAGGTCGATGTTCCGGTAATGGATCGTATTATTCCAGTTCAAATAGTGTTTGGGCAAACCGTTCCCCAGTATTTTCTTATCGGTAGGTTGTTGCTGGGAGATCGGTTTGGGATTTCCGTCTTCTCCTTCAATAATCCAATGGCCGTTCTCATCAATATCAATGCTTTTAAAACCATAAAAGTTCCCTATCGGCTGCCCTTCTTCCAATTTGTGGGTTTCCGTCTGGATCGGTTCGCCGGTATACCCTTCGTATGAATAACCGCTGGAGATAAATTTATCGTTGGAAAGGGAGATCAGTTTGTTTTTATTCGTTGAAAAATTAAGATCCGTAATCCATTGCATATCTTTTATTTCAACGGGAATGGCCCTTAGATTTATTTCCAGTCCCGTATTTTTCATCGAGCCGGCGTTCGCCGTCATACTCGAATAAATATAAGGAGGAGAAGGAACTGTATAGCCCCATAACAAATCTTTCGTTCTTCTGACATAATAATCCACACTACCGGTCAACCGCTCATTAAAAAAGCCGAAATCCAATCCGACGTTTGTTTCTTCCTTTTTTTCCCAGCGAAGATCCGGATTCGCATTTTCGTTCGGCCTGATCGATTTGATCCATGTCCCGTTGTAATAAATATAATCCCCGAAATTCAGCGTATTCAACGACATATACGGGCTTGAAGGCTCTGTTCCCGTAATTCCGAAACCGGCTCTCAGCTTCAATGTGCTAAACAATGACCGGTCTTTCAGGAAACCTTCCTCGGCGATGTTCCAGGCGCCCGATACGGCAGGAAAAGTTCCCCACTTATGATCGGCCCCGAATTTGGTAGAACCCTCATAACGCACACTGGCGGAAAGCACGTACAGGCCTTTGTAATTGTAATTCAGACGTCCGAAATAGCTGATCAGTTTGTTTTCGCTCTGATACGAGTTTTCATTCGCGCGTCCATCTCTCAAAGCCTGTCCGGATTGCATGGAGTTATAGGAATAGTCATCGGAAGGGAAATCCCAGTTTTGCATCCAATAATTCTGATAATTGTTCCGGAGCCAACTGTATCCGCCCAACAGGGTAAAAGCATGATCGTCGAATACGGTCTTATTATACTGAACCGTCAATTCGTACAGTTCGTCCACCGTACGTGTCGTTCCGCGAGAGGCAAATCCGTTCCGGTTATCCTTTACGGTAGAAATATGCTTCTGGGTTTCGTAATAGCCCCTCACCTGATTATAGGTGTTGCTCGACGCCAAATATTTTATATCCAGTCCGTCTATGGGGGTAAACGTCATCGTTGTAAACATCCGCAGGTTCGTCGCCTGATTTTTGCCGTCGGCCTCATAGAGCATGGCTAACGGATTGGAGTAGTCGGTTTTCGACGGGCTTTGGTACCAGTTCCCGTCCGCATCCCTGATCGGATCCGCCGGGCTAAACGTCAGTGCATTCCGGTAGACGCCCGTATTAAAACTGGAGCCGTCGTCGCCCGAATGATACGTCTGCCGGAAACCGCTCAGGGCGGCATTTATCCTCAGCCGGTTTTCAAACATGCGGTGCGTCACTTCAATCCGCGGATAGACAACGTTATTATCCGATCGTTTCATGATACCTTCCAATCCGCGGTATTCAAAACTCGCCGTATAATTCGTGTTCCGGCTTCCGCCCCTCAAACTTACGTTATAGACCTGCGAGAACGGCGCCCTCGTCACCTCGTCCAGCCAGTCTATCCGCCCGCCGTTATCCTGGGCGCCGGGCTTTCCCTGCCCTACCTTTTCGAGATACTGTTCTATCGTCATAAACTTGAGCTTACGAGCGATCTGCTGGGTGGAAACATACGTATTTACCTCTACGGTTGTCGGCGTTTCGCCTTTGGCATTCTTTGTGGTGATGATGATGACGCCGTTTGTTCCGCGCGTTCCGTAGATTGCGGCGGCCGAGCCGTCTTTCAATACGTCGATCTGATCGATCTCTTCCGGGGAGATGGTGTTCAACTCGCCCGGGACGCCGTCAATAATGATCAGCGGACTGGCGCTCGACAATAAAGTTGTCACCCCGCGAAGCAGGATCTGCGACGTCGAAGTCGGGTCGCCTCCCGTAGAAACAATGGCCAGGCCGGGCACCTGCCCGCGAATCATCTGAGCCGCATCCGGCGCCGGAACCTTCACGAACTTTTCCGATTTGACCGTCGTAATGGCGCTTGCCACTTCTCCTTTCCGCATCGTACCGTAGCCGACGACCACGACTTCTCCCAACGCCTGTGTGTCTTCCGTCAGCACAATGTTGATCTCACTCCTGCCGGTCGTTTCTACTTCGCGCGAAACATAACCGATATACGAAATTTTCAATACGGGATCGTCCTGAACCTGCAGGCTGAAATTACCGTCAAAGTCCGAGATCGTCCCGTTTGTAGTTCCTTTTTCGGAAATATTGGCTCCGCTTATCGAATTACCCAATTCATCCGTTATCTTACCGGTGATTTTCCGCCCCGTTTGCTGAAGCGTATTAAAAATAGCTCTTTTAGAAAGGATAATGTAATCATTTTCAAACTCATAATTCAGACTGTTTAAAATAAAAATTTCTCTTAAAAAGTCCGACACTTTAGCCGATCTGTTTGTTACATGCAATGTTTCATCCAGATCGATTTCACTGTTACTATACACTACCAAATAATCCGTCTGTCCTTCTATTTCATTTATTAACTCTCCAATCGTTATCCGATCGGACGCCGTCGTGATAACGGCATTTTGTGCCTCACTGCTTGCAGCAATCAAATGAAAGACACATATAAACAAGAAAAATATGGAAATTTTCATGATCCGTAGTTCGTCTTTAAATATTTTTACACATGAAAGATGTGCTAACAAAGGAATTCTTTTCATATCTTTGTCAAATTAAGTAAATACTAATTTTTTATCGCGAAATGTGTTTGCTTTTATCAATCGGCGGATGCTGTCACATCCGTCGATTTTCATTATCTTGTTCTTTATAAATTCTTCATAGGCATCTTGTTTTAAAAGTTAATTACTCATTTTTCCAACAATCACTACCGGGAAATTGTAATCCGGTTTAATTCTTCATCTTTCTCTATTTTAAAGTTATGTATCTTCCGGATAATCCGTAATATCTCCATAATCCCATCACGTTGCCGGAATTTTCCGGTATATTCATACTTGAGTATCTGCGAATCTTTTACAACAATATCAACGTCATAATATAATTCGAGTTTTTTCACAATCACATCCAACCGTTCCTTTTTAAAGGAATAAACGCCATCTCTCCACAAAAGATAATCTTTGTCGGTAAAAGCCTGCAGGTCGAACCGTTCGTTTGTGCAGAACAACTGCTGACCGGGTTCCAGTATAATCCCCTCCGATTCCGCTCCCCGGTTATAAACTTTTACCTTACCTTGCAGTAAGGTTACATTTGTATATTCGGCTTTCGGATAACTGTATACATTAAACCGGGTGCCCAGCGCCCGAATATCCATCCCTCCGGCCGACACGATAAACGGCTTGTCCGGATCAGCCGCCACATCAAAAAAGGCCTCACCGCTTAAACTCACCTTCCGCTCTTTCTCAAAAAAAGAGGGATATTGCAGTACGGATCCGGCATTTAACCATGCAATCGTTCCGTCGGGAAGCGTCAGCCTGGCACGCTGGCCGGCCGGCACAAACAATTCCTGCATACCGGCTGTTTCCTGCCGGACAACTTCGCGATCCGGTCTTGCAACTTTCCAGGTAACAACGACCGCCACACAAAGCAAAGCCGCATAACCCGCCACAGCTCTCGCTACAAGGTAAATATTTTTCTTTCGCCTTACTCTTGCAAACGCACGTAACCCTTCGGAACCGGCTTTCGTATCCATATTTTCGGGAGAAAGGGATAATATCGCCCTCTGATTTTGATAATGTAACAGGTCTTCTTTCAGAACCGGATTATTTTCCAGTTCGGAAAGAAGCTCAATCCGCTCTTTTTCCGTCAATTCATCATCAAAATATTGTATAATCCTTCTATCCATTTTCCCGGTATTTAATAAGTAAACGAACGAACACAGTAAATCCCCCAAAAGAAACCCGTTTTTTTTTTAGCCCAACGATCTCTCCCTCGCCGCAGCATAGAACACCTAATCTCCATAAAAGTAAATATCAAAGCTTATTTTTGTAACTCCTCACGCAATTTTTTATATGCAATCGTCAGTTGGTTTTCAACCGTTTTAAGGGAAATATTCAATTCTTCCGCAATCACTTTTTGTTTTTTCCCTTCTATTTTATGCAGAACAACAATCTGCCGGCAACGTTCGGGTAAAGTAGCCAAAGCCTTACGAATCACATCTTCAATATCATTTTCATTGAACAGGTTATCGTCCAGTACTTCCAGCGAATCGAACTTCATACGCAACGTCAGCCTGTGCTCCTCCTGAATACGGCTGAACGAATCCTGTTCGATCATTTTACGACGCAAATGATCGATACAACGGTTTTTGATCGCAGTAAACAAATAAGCCGTCCTGTTCGCACGATCGGCAAACAGGTCGTATCGTTCATACAGTTCCAGGCAAATATCCTGCACAATATCTTCCGCATCGTCTTCGGATATCACATATTCACGTGCAAAACGTTTCATCCGGGAATACCAGAGAATGTAAAATTCATCAAATGTCATCCTCTTAATCTATAATACATGCCGCAGACGAAAATCCGCACCGACGACAACTGTTTGAATACGTTTTTGTGAATAAAAAGCCGTTTTTCCGCTGTTTAATCCGGAAAAAACGACAATAAGGGAATGTGTTCCAAGTAATAAATACAGGCTTATATACGCCTGCTCTCTCTCTCTCTCTCTCTCTCTCTCTCTCTCTCTCTCTCTCTCTCTCTAAAAAAAAAGCGCAAACAACCACAAAACAAGTGTTAAATAAATAAAAATAGAATATTTGTGTTTGTGTTAAAATTTATAAATACTGGCTTTTATACGCCTGATCTCTCTCTCTCTCTCTCTCTCTCTCTCTCTCTCTCTCTCTCTCTCTCTCTCTCTCTCTCTAATAAAAAT
>JAIRSF010000255.1 GCA_031255595.1 Tannerella sp. | reverse complement strand
TGAGTGGAGCTGACCACTCTCCCCCATCTAATGCCGAGGGCAAGATAATTTGGATGTGTACATCTACTGCCCCCCATACGCCATCGTGGCCAGCCTTATGTTCACCTTCACAGCCCATTGTTGGGCCTTGGCAGTCGGCAGGACTCTTTCGATTGGGGATCGGCTCGTTGAAATGCCGCTACGGCGAGATATTGCAGTCTGCAGACACGACTTCTAGCCGTAGATAGCCGTGGCGTAAGGACCTTACACTACGGAACGACGCTTGTGGGGATTTCCCTGGGCGCCTGTCAGTAAGGTGGCGACGTGTTCCGCGTCTGTTGGTGTCGGGACGCGCCGAGATCTCTGCGCCAATTTCAGACCGGGCTGTAGCTTCCGAGCGAGTCCTCTCTTCTTCTGCCCCATTCCCCGCGGGTAAGGAAGGGTAGAGCTGCCGGAGACGGCGCGAACAGTTGTGCAGAGGTGGAGGGAACTAACTGGCGCGCCATCACCAGGAAGTGGCGTGCATATCGCGGACTACGGGACAAGATTAGCGGTGCTATGAAATTTGTTGCATCGGGTTGGTTGGGCCGTCCGCCACGCCCGTCTCGTTAGCGCCCTGGATATGGGACCCCAGCAGCGCGAAACCCATGGGTGTGAGAGGGTGGCTTGGTGTAGCAAATGACAGACCCATTTACACACGCGCGCTCTCTCTCTCTCTCTCTCTCTCTCTCATACGCGCACGCAGGCGCGCATAACCCATACCATTCCTTTTCTTTTCAAGGGAAACAAAACCCAAACTATTCCGACCGGCAGTTGCTGCGCGACATACGCTCCAGAGGATCTCCCGCCGAATATGGCGGTGCTTTTACTCACAGGCAAAAGCGTCGTGCATCAGGTCCTTTTTAGCGAAAAAGAGCCGAAAATGCCCGAAAAGACTATAGATAAAAACCACCTGTCTACAGATCGTTTTCATCTATATAGTGTTTTTGATAGTTTTTCAACATTATTTTTACCGCACAACAATATTAATTCATTTATTTACAACTATCTAATACAAATACAAACAGAATCTTGTAGTCCCTATTACAGATTCACATAAACAATAAATATTTATGACAAAAAGCAGAAGTTTTAAAACATTAAGGCCATTGCGTCGAGCGTTAGTTATACTGTGCGTGCTGACGCTTGGCGCGGCCGCGGTGGCGGCACAAGAGAAGCGCATCACAGGCGCGGTAACCGACGAAACGGGTGAACCGCTGGCAGGCGCCACAGTTACGATCACAGGGCTTACAAAGGGCGTTATCACCGATGCCGACGGCCATTTTGAAATCAGCGTCACTCCGGCGGCGTCGCTCGAAATATCCTATTTAGGATATGAAACGCTTACCGTACCGGTGGGTAGCCAGACGTTTATCAGCGTACGCCTGGAGCCTAAACGTAACGAACTCGACGAAGTTACGGTAGTGGCATTCGGCAAGCAGAAGAAATCGAGCGTGGTGGCGAGTATCCAGACGGTCAATACCAAAGACCTGAAGATCGCGAGCAGTAACCTGACAACAGCCTTTGCGGGTAAGATACCCGGATTGATTTCGTATCAGACGTCGGGTGAGCCGGGGGCAGACAATGCGCAGTTTTTCGTGCGCGGCGTAACAACTTTCGGCTACAAGACCTCGCCGCTCATCCTTGTTGACGGCTTTGAGGCTACGAGCGACGATCTCGCCCGTATGCAACCCGACGACATCGAAAGTTTTTCGATACTGAAAGACGCCTCAGCAACAGCACTCTACGGCGCGCGTGGCGCTAACGGTATCATCCTCATCAGCACCAAAGCCGGTATGGAAGGGGCGGTGAAGGTCAGCGCCCGCGTGGACGTCAATATGGCTACTCCTACACGTATGAACAAACTCGTTGACGGCGTGGATTATATGCGCCTCTACAACGAAGCGGCGGCAACGCGCGGCATGGCCGGCGGTTTCTACGACCCACAGAAGATAGCCTACACCGAGCAGGGACGCAACGATATGCTTTACCCTAACATCGACTGGTACGACAAATTATTCAATCGCCAGACATTTAATACCAAAGCAAATATCAACCTGCAAGGCGGCGGACAGGTTTCGACCTACTATGTGGCAGGCGGGTTCGACAAGGAAACGGGATTGCTGAAGGTCGATAACCTCAACAATTTCAACAACAATATCGACATCAACCGTTTTCATATCCGCAGCAACGTGGTGTTCAAACTGTCGAAGGCAACGACACTCGACACCCGTATTCAAGGGCGTTTCGAACGCTATAACGGCCCGTACACCAGCGCGAGCGATATTTTTGCAAAGGTGATGGACGCCAATCCGGTTGATTATCCGGCCGTATGGCGACCGGACGCCGCTAATCTTTATACCCGCAATGTACTGTTCGGTACCGCTGCGGGTGCGCCCGATAATGCCTATGCCCAGATGGTACGCGGTTATGAGAATCGCGACGAAACCACTATCACTGCGCAGGCTACGCTCTCGCACGACTTCAGCCGCTGGGTCGAAGGGCTGAAGTTCCAGCTCAAAGGCTCTGCCAATGTGTGGAACTATTATTCGGCCAAACGTTCGTATAGTCCTTATTATTACGCTCTTTTAAATTCCAATCCCAATACGGGCGATTATACCCTGTATTGCACTAATCCCGAAAATGAAAACGCTATGCTTGGCGATGTAGAAGCGTCGCGAAACAGCAGCGGGCATTATTATTTCGAGGCGCGCCTTAACTGGGACCACAAGTTCGGCGCCCATACGCTTGGTTTTATGACCGTTGGGATGATGGAAGAGTACGTACTGACAGCCGGTTCGAGCAACAGTATCTTCGAAACGCTGCCGGAAAGAAACCTCGGCAATTCGGGGCGCTTTACCTACGACTACGATGAGCGTTATTTCTTTGAGTTTGCCTATGGCTACAACGGCAGCGAGAAGTTCGCCAGTAAGCACCGCTACGGCTTCTTCCCCTCCGTAGGCGCGGGCTGGCTCGTGTCGAACGAAACGTTTTGGGACAGGCTGAAAACGTCGGTCCCTACCGCAAAACTGAAATTTACCTACGGATTGGTGGGTAACGACGCCATAGCAGGCAGGTCGGGAAGGTTCTTCTACCTGTCGAACATCACCCTCCAAAGCAGCACGAGCGACAACACTGTGGCATGGGGTAAGGCATACAACAACCGGCATGGCAGCTATAACATAGCACGCTACGGCAACGACGAGATTTCATGGGAGGTATCTACTAAGCTCAATGTCGGATTCGAGTTGGGATTGATGAAAGGCGAACCGCTGAAGATTCAGGCGGACTGGTTCACCGACGTGCGCGACAAGATCTATATGAACCGCGTCAACCTGCCCTCGTCGGCAGGTTTCGCCGCCAAAATTGACGGCAACATAGGTAAGGTGAAAAGCCAGGGCTTCGATGCCTCCGCCGATTACCAACATTTCTTCAGCAATGATTTTTGGCTCACAGGACGCGGTAACTTCACCTATGCAACCAACAAATATCTTATCCTTGACGAGCCGAACTACAAATACGGTTACCTGAGCAGGGTGGGACAAAACATCAACCAGCAATGGGGGTACGTGGCGGAACGCCTCTTTGTAGACAATGCCGAAATAGCCAACTCGCCTTCGCAGACCTTCGGACTGTATCAGCCGGGCGACGTCAAATACAAGGATGTAAACGGCGACGGTATGGTTGACCCCGACGACCGGATACCGATGGGTTTCCCCACAGTGCCCGAAATACAATATGGTTACGGCTTGTCGGCAGGATACAAGAACTTCGACCTTTCGTTCTTCTTCCAGGGCAACGCGCGGGTATCGTTTTTTATCAACTCGGAGGCGATTGCACCTTTCAGTGAGCATCGTAACGCACTCAAGATCGTAGCCGACGATTACTGGCAGGAAACCAATCCTAACGAGCACGCGTTCTGGCCCCGCCTGTCGGTTTCGCCCCTCGAAAACAATACGCAGCAAAGCTCATGGTGGCTGCGCGACGGTAAGTTTATGCGCCTCAAGACGCTCGAAATGGGCTATACGTTGCCTGATCTAACGAAACTCGGGATTAAGACGTGCCGCGTCTATTTCAGCGGTGAGAACCTGTTCGTTGTCAGTCCGTTCAAGATGTGGGACCCGGAAATGGGAAACAACGGCCTTGCATATCCTATCAACAGGAGGTTTAATGCCGGAGTGCAGGTGAGTTTTTAGTGATTAATGAAAACAAATAAAAATAACAAAATAACTATGTGTAACAAGATAATAATAACAACAAGGAAAGTGATGGTATTACTTGGAGTGATCCTGTCACTCGGACTGACCTCCTGCGGCGATTATTTGGATATTGTGCCGGACAATGTGCTGCAATACGAAGACCTGTTTATTTCACGCAGCCAGGCAGTCAGGGCACTGGCCAAACTCTACGACGGTATCCCGCCCGAACAGACCGACGTAGCGCCTTATATCTACGGCGACGACTGGATATGCGGTTGGAGCGAAATGGACATGCACCGCACATGGTGCCAGGCAAATCAGATCATGCGCAGCATGCAAAGCAAATCGAATCCTATAATGGACTACTGGACAGGAACTAACACATACGGCAACCAGCAGATGAACCTGTGGGTTCCTATCCGCGACTGCGACTTGTTTGTAGAGCAAATAGACCAAGTACCGGATATGACGCTCGAAGACAAGACGGACTGGAAATCGCAGGCTAAATTCCTCAAAGCGTACTATATGTTTATGCTTCTGCAGACCTACGGGCCCATCATCATCCCCAAGACCACCACGCCGGACGCTCCCGCTGCCGAACTTTACCTGCCGCGCAGTAAGGTTGAAGACTGCTTCAATTATATCGTTGCGCTTATTGATGAGGCTATTCCGGGGCTTAAAGAACGCGCGGCGAGCAACGAGCTGGGGCAGATAGATAAGGTTGGCGCAAAGGCTATCAAGGCGCGGGTGCTGCTAACGCAGGCAAGCCCGTTCTATAACGGCAATGAGTCGTATTATGCCAATTTCATCGATCCTACCGACGGCGAACCGTTCTTCTCGCTGACCTACGACAAGGAGAAATGGAAACGAGCTTTGGACGCTATTAATGAAGCGCTTGAATCGTGCGAGCGCAACGGACTGCAATTATATCGTTACAAAGGCAGGCCTTACGCCTTCGACTATGAAGACTGGATGGCCAACGAAGCTAACCTGCAGACAATCTACGATCTCAGGATGCAAATATGCGATACATGGAACGAAGAGATTATATGGGGCTGGGTGGATGGAAATTATACGTTGTCAACCGCCAAAGGTTGCTCTATGCCCAAAAAGCCCCTCAACGCCGGCGGTCCTGCCCCTGACGGCTTCGGACGCGGCGTGATGATGGCTACTTATTCGGCTATGGCACGCTATTTCACGAACAACGGCGTGCCTTCGGAGGACGATCTCAATGTGAAGTCGTACGAGGCTAACGATATTATTACCACTCCGAACGAGAGCGATCCCGAATATACCGCCCTGCGTGGTATCATACAGCCCGGCGTGGAAACGATCCGTATGTATATGAACCGCGAACCACGCTTATATGCTCATCTCATTATTACGGGCGGATACTACCGCGCTTACCAGCTTCGCGTTCCAAGCCTGAACTACTGGGGCGCTAACGG
This sequence comes from Tannerella sp., assembly GCA_031255595.1. GTDB lineage: Bacteria > Bacteroidota > Bacteroidia > Bacteroidales > Tannerellaceae > Tannerella. The sequence goes on along the minus strand of JAIRSF010000255.1, from coordinate 14,030 downwards.
CGGGTTCGACGACCGTACCGGCGGCCAGTATTTCTCGTCGGGTATAGGCCTGCAAAAGATGTTTCACCCCGAAGCATACGGTACCTACGGCACCACTTATTCCGCCGAAGTGGACTTTCCGCTGCCTATCATCCGCGTAGCCGACCTGCTGCTCATGAAAGCGGAGGCTATCAATGAATACTTCGGGCCAACGCCCGAAGCCTACGAGGCAATGAACCAGGTGCGTGCGCGGGCAGGACTGCCTAATATAGAGGTGGTCTACTCCGATCCCACCATCGTGCGCCCCGAAGCGCTCAACAAGCATGAGAATCAGGATACTTTCCGCGATTTAATTCACTTGGAGCGCAATAATGAGTTCGCTTTCGAGTTTGGCGGCAATTTCTGGGATAATATCCGGTGGAAAAAGGCGGTTGCACGCTATACGGCGCCGGTATGGGGCTGGAACTATTCCGGTACCGATGCCTCGACGTTCTTCAACCTGCAAAACATCGAGGCACGTATCTGGACTATTACCAACTGCCTCCAGCCTATTCCCATCACAGAGATGAACATCAACAGCAATCTTGTGCAGAACCCGGGATGGTAGGTGTGTGGGTGAAATTTACAATAATTTATAATAAAGAATAACAATATGATTTACAGCAAAATAATTACAACAGTGAGCGCTTCGCCGGGAGTGGGAGCCTCACGTATACGGAAAGTTATAATATCACTTGGAGTGATCCTGTCGCTTGTAACGGGCTGTTCGGAGATTCATCGTTTTGAGATATACGATGGCGACCGGACGGCGCCTGATGTGCCGGTCTTCGTCAGCGCGACTCCTACACCGGGCGGCGCTATAATCCGTTATAGCGTCAGCGAATCGGACGCAAACAGCGACCTGCTGAAAATAGAAGCTGCATACGACAACGCCGAAGGTAAGACGGTACGTTTCGTTTCGTCGTTTTTTACGAACGAGGTCGAGGTGAAAGGCTTCGTTACGGCAGGCGAGCACGCCGTAAGGCTGTGCGCCGTCGACCGCGCCGGCAACCGCTCGAAAGAGGTGCCCGTAACGGTTACTTCCGATGAGGCGCCGATAGTGATTTTCGCCCGCTCGGTACAGGTGGCGCCCGCTTTTCATAACGTGCTCATAGGATGGGTCGATTCTATCGACGTAAGGTTTTATGTCTATGTGGATTACTCTTTTGTTCAGGACGGCAAAAAGCAGGAGTATCAAAACATCTTCACCACTACTTTTACCGAAAACCGCGTTTCCGATTCGCTTAAAGTAGCGGCTTCGGAGCAGATTGGGGTGAAAGTGCGCGTGCAGGATACATGGGGTAATATGTTGCCCGCAAAAGATACTACCGTAACGCTTTATAGCGACCAAAAATTGTCGAAAGAAAGGTGGGTTTTCCCCGACACATCAGTTGTAATGGACGGTGTGAGGCAGGCTGTAACCGAAGATGGCGAGCTGGTGAACCTCAAGGACGAACAGACGGAAGGTACAACCGAAAGTAACTTCTGGCAGACAAACGATGCTACACCATGGAATATCATCATCGACCTCGGCGAGCAGCGCGAACTGTCGCGCATAGTAACGCATCAGCGGCGGACGTGGAGATCGGACCTCAGCGAGCGTGGAGCATACTACCGCGGCGAAAATGTACTGAACTACAATATTTATGTGTGGAACGAAACCGACGGCAAATGGGAGTTTTGCTCGCGGCACGATATCATAACGCCGACCGTAAGGCAGGAAAACGAATACAACCTCATAGGCGACGCCGGCGATGAGGCGCTTATCTACCCCGACCGTCCGCAATTCTCCATACCGACACGCTATCTTCGCATTGAAGCCCTCAGAGGCAGGTATATGTCGGAGATAACACTGTTTGGGAAGTGACCAACGGTTAATGATATATCATGAATGATAACAATTTTAATAACGTATAACCATGTATAAGAAAATAAAACTAAAAAATTCGGCGATAGCCTTGTTTGGAACAATACTGTCGCTTGCCGGCCTCGCAGGTTGCAGCGGCATCTACGATAATATCCGCGAGTATGCAACCGAAGAGGAGATTTATTCAAACCGTTTTGACGGAATCCTGAAAATATCGTTAGGTTTCGAGCGCGTGGAAATAGACCTTATGAAAGCCGGCCGCGTGCCGGCAAGCGAAATCTACATGGGGCGCGCGCGCAAAACCGTCATCGAATGTGAAGATTTCACCGAGCCTGACCATCGCCGCATAATCGACAGCGTTTGCTCGTACGTCAATATCACCGGCCTGACCCAACTCAAAACCTATCAGTTCACGATCTACACCGAAGATAGTTACGGCAACCGTTCGATGCCCCTTGTGGCTGAGGCAAAGCCTTATACGCGCTCAAATCTCGAAGGGCTGACTATTGTGCCTCCGAGCATCTTCGGTTCAAGCTCGGCGGCGCTGCTCGAATGGAAAGACAAAATAACGACCCGCCTTTTCGAACACCTGCATTATACCTACAAATATACCGACATGAACGGCGTAGTTCATACGGGTGAAGGCGATAACGACCCGCCGAGTTTCTTCGTCGAAAATGTACTGACGGACCAGGATATACCGGTAATGATGACTTCACGCATCATTCCCGCATTACTGAATGATGAGGGTTACTATGTGCCTATTATTGATACCGTCGACTTGCAGACAACGGTGATTGTGAAGATTTCGCCCGACGCCGGCGCCGTAATCTTCCTCAAAGAACCGCAGCCGGGAGCCGAAATCTCTTTCCCGCAAAAGTTTTCATGGGTGCCGGTGAACGGGGTCAACGATTATGTGCTGAAAATTTCGCCCTCTACTACTTTCGCCGAAAACCAGACCTTGACCTTCCCCGTAGGCAACAGCGGCGAATATGAACTGACGGAAGAGGATCTGGTGCCGTTTACCGATTCTTTGGAATCATACCGGGTAACGATGTCCTGGACGGTAGAGCCGGCAAACGGGGATGTGGACAATGTTACCATACAGCAACGCCGTATGAATTTCATTCATCCGGGCCTCCTGCAACCCCTGCCTGCGCCCGTAGGCCTGTGGGAGTTCGAAGACCCGATGATGCCCTTTAAAGCAACAATCGGCAAAGAACTCAATCCCAAACTGCGCACCGGTAACAGCATCCATGGCGACGACCCTGGCGGCTTTACCCATATTGCCGGTCCTTCAGCAAACAACGGCGCCCTGCACGTTCTCAAAAACTACTGGATGCAATGCGAACATGGGCTCAGGCCTTCGCCCGGACTGACCGGCTCCGATAACTATACGCTTATCTTCGATATACGCCTCGTTTCGGCGGCAAATTACCACTCCCTGCTCGAAACTTCGCAAAACTGCAACCACGACCAGGACTTCTGTATCAACTCGTCATTAAGCATAGGTATCGGCGCAACAGGTTATTACGCAAGCGGAATGACGTATAATACCTGGTATAGGATAGCCATTACCTACAGGAACAAAATTGTCCGTTACTTCGTAAACGGTTCACAAATAGGCGAAAAAACCCCCGTTACCGATGGCCGCTTCCTTATCTCGCCGATTTACGTCAATCTCTTCGGCGACGAAGACGGCGACATGAACGAGTTCGATGTTTCCGAAGTCCGACTCTACGACCACGGCCTAAAACCCTATCAGATAGCAGCACTCGGCGGCGTCAGCACGAAATAGGGCCGTTCCCGCTTTACATCCAAAACCCCGGCAGCACTCCTGCCGGGGTTTTTTCATGGTTCATCCAAAAGCTACCCGCCTTTTGGGATCGCCCACTAAAGTATAACGGATTTCGCGGGGTTGCAAATGAACCAAGTAACACTCAAAAAATATGTTATTATATCCGAATTTATTATCTTTGTCCGAACAATTTCCTGGTGCGGAACAAAGTAATACATTACTTCTGATAACCGGATTCCCGGATAGAACAATCCGACGTGTTATATATATTACAGATTAAAACCAAAACAATGATTATTATGCAATTTTATCACATTATACAGGCAAAAAAAATAAATTCGATACAGGCTCAAAATATTTTATCATTTTGATCCAATTTTATCTAATTTATTTTACAAAATGATATACATTTGCAGCCTATAACAAGCAAAATGCAACACAAAACAAAAATAATAAACAACAAATGACACAAAAGATACATTTTCACAAAATGCATGGTTCAGGCAACGACTACATTTATATAAATACATTAAAATATACAATTGCCAATCCCGAAGAAAAAGCCGTACAATGGAGCAAATACCACACAGGGATAGGCGCCGACGGACTGGTACTTATCGGAAAATCCGATAAAGCGGATTTCAGCATGCGCATTTTCAACGCAGACGGCTCCGAGGCCCTGATGTGCGGAAATGCAAGCAGGTGCATCGGCAAATATGTATACGAACAGGGCCTTACGGACAAGGTGGATATTACACTCGACACCTTGTCCGGCATAAAAACACTGAAGCTACATGTCGACCATCATGAGGTTAAAAGCGTCACAGTGGACATGGGAATCCCCGAAATAGAAAAAAAATCAATGGTCATAGAGATAAACAACCGTACGTATGAAGGGACGGCCGCCTCGATGGGGAATCCTCACTTTGTCGTAACGGTCAACGATATCAACGAAATTGATTTAAGCACAGTAGGGCCGCTTATCGAACATCATCCGGCATTTCCCGACCGTACAAACGTTGAATTTGCAGAAATAAAAGACAGGAAGCATATTCGTATGCGGGTTTGGGAGCGCGGATCGGGAATAACCATGGCTTGCGGAACGGGCGCATGCGCCACACTGGCCGTTTGTGCGGCAAACGGGAAAACCGACCGCGAAGCAACGGTCATCATGGACGGGGGATCACTCTCCATCCTCTGGAACGACGACAATCATATCCTCATGACGGGCCGGGCCGTAACCGTATTTGAAGGCGATATATAAGAGAGAGAAACGACCGGAAATAAAATCAGATAATCTATAAAAACAACAAATCTATGGCATTAGTAAATGAGAATTTTTTAAAACTACCCGACAGTTATTTGTTTTCGACCATCGCGAAGAAAGTAAATGCCTTCAATGTGACACATCCGAAAACAAAAGTCATCAATCTGGGAATCGGGGATGTAACCCGTCCGTTACCGAAAGCCGTATGCGAGGCGATGCACAAAGCGGTCGATGAAATGAGCAAAGCGGAAACATTCCGCGGATACGGACCCGAGCAAGGCTATCCGTTCCTGGCGGAGGCCATCATAAAACATGATTATGCCACACGTGGAATCAGCCTCGAACCCGGCGAAGTATTCATCAACGACGGCGCCAAGAGCGACACCGGAAACATCGGGGACATACTGAGGCACGACAACTGCGTCGGCATCACAGACCCCGTATACCCCGTATACACAGACTCCAATGTAATGGCCGCACGTGCAGGAAGCTACGAAGGAAACAAATGGAGCAACATCGTATACATACCCTGCACAGCCGAAAACAACTTCATCCCCGAACTTCCATCGCGCAAGATAGACATGTTATACCTGTGCTTTCCAAACAACCCGACGGGAACCACCCTGACGAAAAACGAACTTAAAATGTGGGTAAACTACGCCCTGGCCAACGATATCCTAATATTATACGACGCCGCCTACGAACGCTTCATTCAAGATCCCGACATCCCACATTCTATATACGAAATAAAAGGCGCCGGAAAAGTAGCCATAGAATTTCGCAGCTTTTCGAAAACAGCCGGGTTCACAGGCATAAGATGCGGATACACCATCGTTCCGAAAGAATTAAACGGATTTACACTCGCCGGTGAAAAGGTACAATTGAACCGCCTGTGGAACCGGCGCCAGTGCACAAAATTCAACGGCGTAAACTACATCACACAACGCGGCGCAGAAGCTGTTTACACACCCGAAGGAGCGGCGCAGGTAAAAGAAAACATCGATTACTACATGACAAATGCCCAAATACTGAAAAAAGGGCTTACGGCATGCGGCATACAAGTTTTCGGCGGTGACAATGCACCCTATTTATGGATAAAGACCCCTAACAAAACAAAATCCTGGAAATTTTTCGACCAACTTCTCTACGACGCCGCAATCGTAGGAACTCCGGGAGCAGGTTTCGGGCCGAGCGGCGAAGGATATTTCCGGTTTACGGCTTTCGGCAACAGAGAAAACACCGAAGAAGCCATAGAAAGATTAAAAAAATGGCTTTGACCCTATGAAAACATTCACAATTCCAATATTCACCAAAATAATAGTCAATCCCTACGAAGAAAAATGCTACTTCGTATTCGGATTAAATATTTAAAATACGGAAACCGGTAACAACAAAACAATTACAAAATGAAAAAGATCGAAGCAATCATCCGCAGAACCAAATTTGAAGAAGTAAAAGAAGCGCTTCTGAACGCAGACATCGAATGGTTTTCTTACTACGACGTAAGAGGCATAGGCAAATCGCGCCAGGGGCGTATCTACCGGGGTGTAGTATACGATACAAGTTCCATAGAACGGATACTCATTTCCATTGTTGTGCGTGACAAAAACGCGGAAAAAACCGTAAATGCCATCACAAAAGCCGCCCAAACAGGAGAGATCGGCGACGGGCGTATCTTCATCATACCGATAGAAGACGCCGTCCGGATCCGGACGGGAGAACATGGCGACATTGCTTTATACAACGCGGAACAGGAAAAATAAAAATCACAACATTATGGACAAAAAATACACCAACCGAAAACTCATCATATCAGCAACGATCGGACTGCTCACAACCGCCACCGCCATGGCAAAGGAAGCCGGTACGGCCGATACGGCAACAACCCTCCCGGATCTCGCAGCCGGACTAAACACAGTATGGATGCTGCTTGCCGCAATGCTGGTATTTTTCATGCAACCCGGATTTGCACTCGTTGAAGCCGGTTTTACGCGAAGTAAAAACACAGCGAACATCCTGATGAAAAACCTCTGCGATTTCTCCTTCGGCTCACTGTTATACTGGAGCATCGGATTCGGCATCATGTTCGGAGCGGGAGGATTCACTGGTGTCCCCAATTTTTTCAACATCGATTTTTACGACAGCGGACTGCCGAAAGCCGGATTTCTGGTGTTCCAAACGGTCTTTTGCGCCACCGCCGCAACAATCGTTTCGGGTGCGATGGCCGAAAGAACCAAATTTTCTATGTATATTTGCTACTCCATTCTGATATGCACCGTCATTTATCCCGTTTCAGGACACTGGACATGGGGTGGCGGATGGTTGATGAACAGTGATGAAGGAAGTTTTATGATCAATATATTCGGAACAACATTTCACGATTTTGCCGGTTCAACGGTCGTTCATTCCGTCGGCGGATGGGTTGCTTTAGTAGGAGCAACCGTCGTGGGGCCGCGTATCGGCAAATACGGAAAAGACGGGAAATCAAGGGCAATACCCGGACATAACCTCACAGTAGCGGCCTTGGGTGTATTCATTTTATGGTTCGGATGGTTTGGCTTCAACCCCGGCTCCCGGCTGGCGGCTGCTACGGAAGAAGACCGCATAGCCATATCAAGCGTTTTCCTGACTACAAACCTCGCCGCCTGCGCCGGAGGCGTCATGTCGCTTCTGGTCTCGCGGATGAGATACGGAAAACCGTTACTATCCCTCACCCTGAACGGCATCCTTGCCGGATTAGTCGGCATCACAGCCGGGTGCGACCTCGTATCGCCGGCCGGCGCCGCCCTGATCGGCGGTATATGTGGAACCGTAATGGTCTTCGCCGTTGATTTCATCGACAAAGTGTTAAAAATAGACGACCCCGTCGGCGCATCGTCCGTACATGGCGTGTGCGGATTTCTCGGCACCCTGTTAACCGGGCTTTTTGCAACCCAAGGCGGTTTGTTTTACGGCGGAGGCGCCGGCCTTCTCGGTGCACAGGCCTTCGGTGCCCTTGTAGTAGGAGCATGGGCTGCCACGATGGGATTCGTTGTCTTCAAAGGCCTTGACATGATACGGGGCCTGCGTGTCCCGGCCCGGATCGAAGAAGAAGGGCTTGATATTTACGAACATGGAGAATCAGCATATAACAGTTAAACGAAAAATATTAAAACAATCAATTTTAAAACCATTAAAAGTATGTCACTAATTATTCCAAAAAATTACAAGCAGACGCTGATGCCCGAAACAACGGAATTAGCCATTCAAATGTTAAAACGCACATTTCAGGAAAAACTGTCGCAGGAACTTCGCCTGCGCAGGGTAACCGCACCGTTATTCGTCCTTGCGGGAACGGGCATCAACGATGACCTGAATGGAGTCGAACGCGCCGTAAAATTTCCCATCCATTGCATGGACGACCGGATAGCCGAAGTCGTCCACTCATTAGCCAAATGGAAACGCATGAAACTGGCCTCCTACCAGATTGCGCCCGGCTACGGCCTCTATACGGACATGAACGCAATCCGCAGCGATGAAAACCTGGACAACCTCCACTCCCTGTATGTCGACCAGTGGGACTGGGAACGGAGCATCCGGACGGAAGACCGCAATATCGACTATCTCAAACGCACCGTAAGAAGCATATACACCATCCTGAAAGAAATTGAATTTACCGTCTACGAACAATTTCCGCACATCACTCCCGTTCTGCCGGAAGACATCACATTTATCCATTCCGAAGAACTGCTGCAAATGTACCCCAACCTTTCTCCACGCGACCGCGAAACGAAAGCAGCCGAAAAATTCGGGGCGGTCTTCCTGATCGGCATAGGAGGCAAACTGAGCAACGGAGAAAAGCACGACGGGCGCGCCCCCGATTATGACGACTGGAGCACTCCCAACGAAGACGGATATTCAGGCCTAAACGGCGATATCATACTTTGGAACAAGGTATTGAAAATAGCATTCGAACTCTCATCCATGGGGATACGTGTAGACAAAGAAGCCCTGAAACGGCAGCTTGATATCTGCGGCTGCCCGGAACGTTCCGGCCTGACATTCCACAAGGCGCTATTGAGCGACGAATTGCCGGCCTCCATCGGAGGAGGTATCGGACAGAGCCGCCTCTGTATGTTCTTCCTCCAAAAAGCCCATGTCGGCGAAGTGCAGGCTTCCATATGGCCGGAAGACCAGATAGAGATATGCGAAAAAAACAATATTTTCCTGTTATAGAAAGATCAAAAACTATTAATAATTAAAAAGATGTCAGATTTAAGATTCAGAGTAGTAGAAAAGGCATTCCAGAGGAAGCCTGTTCAGGTTGAAATGCCCGACAAATGTGTATCCGAATACTTCGGATGCATGGTTTTCAACCGGGAGAAAATGTTCAAGTACCTGCCGGAAAAGGCATACAAAGATTTAATTAACGTAATCGACAAAGGCGGCACCCTTTCCCTAAGTACAGCCGACGCCGTTGCAACCGGCATGAAACGGTGGGCCTCCGGGATGGGAGCAACCCATTATACACATTGGTTTCATCCGCTGACGGAAGGAACGGCCGAAAAACATGACGCCTTCATTGAGCACGACGGCAAAGGGGGCGTTGTCGAAGAACTCTCCGGTAAACTGCTCGTACAGCAGGAACCGGACGCCTCGAGCTTTCCGAGCGGCGGGATACGCAACACCTTCGAAGCACGCGGTTACACAGCCTGGGATCCCTCCTCGCCCGCCTTTATCGTAGGCGACACGCTCTGTATCCCGACCATCTTCATCTCCTACACCGGCGAACCGCTCGACTACAAAGCCCCGTTGCTGAAAGCGCTCGACGCTGTCAACCGCGCCGGCGTCGACGTATGTCATTATTTCGACAAGAACGTCAAAAAAGTCCACGCCTACTTAGGATGGGAACAGGAATACTTCCTCGTCGACGAAGGCCTCTACGCCGCCCGGCCGGATCTGTTGCTCACCGGACGCACACTCATGGGACACGAAAGCAGCAAAAACCAGCAGTTGGAAGACCACTATTTCGGAGCCATACCCACGCGGGTGGCCGAATTTATGAAAGAGCTGGAGATCGAATGCCTCAAGTTGGGTATCCCGGTGAAAACGCGCCACAACGAAGTCGCCCCCAACCAGTTCGAGCTGGCGCCTATCTTCGAAGAATGTAACCTGGCCAACGACCATAACCTGCTGACCATGTCCATCATGCGCAAAGTATCGCGCAAGCATGGTTTCCGCGTCCTGCTGCACGAGAAACCCTTCAAAGGCATCAACGGCTCGGGCAAGCACAACAACTGGTCACTGGGCACAGACACCGGCGTACTCCTCATGGCCCCCGGCAAGACGCCCATCGAAAACCTCTGGTTCCTCACCTTCGTCGTAAACACGCTCAAAGCCGTCTACCGCCACAACGCCCTGCTCAAAGGCAGCATCGCCTCGGCTACCAACGCCCATCGCCTCGGCGCCAACGAAGCCCCGCCGGCCATAATCTCCGTCTTTCTGGGCCGGCAGATATCGGCCGTACTCGAAAGCCTGGAAGAATCCGGCGAATTGAACATCGAAGGCAAGCACGGCTTCAAACTCGACATCCCGCGTATTCCCGAACTCCTGATCGACAATACGGATCGCAACCGCACGTCACCCTTCGCCTTCACCGGCAACCGGTTCGAATTTCGCGCCGTAGGCTCGTCTGCCAACTGTGCCACCGGTATGCTGGCCCTCAACGCTGCAGTAGCCGAACAGTTGATCCTTTTCAAAAACGAGGTCGACGACCGCATCCAAAAGGGAGTTGAAAAATTCGCAGCCATCCTCGACGTCGTACGCCTCTATGCCCGGGAATGTAAAGCCATCCACTTCGACGGTAATAATTACAGCGACGCCTGGAAAGAAGAAGCAAAAAAACGCGGCTTAGACTGCGAAACCAGCGTACCGCTGATCTTCGACAGCTATCTTTCCAAAACAAGCATCGAACTGTTCCGCACAACAGGCATTATGTCGGAAATAGAACTGAAAGCGCGAAACGAAGTGAAATGGGAAACGTATACAAAGAAAATACAAATCGAAGCACGTGTGCTCGGCGACTTGGCGCTCAATCATATCATTCCCGTAGCGACACGCTACCAGACGATACTCATCGAGAATGTTTCGAAAGTAAAAAATCTGTTTGATGCGGAAAAAGGAAAAGAAATATCGGCAACAAACCTTTCTCTCATTGAAGATATTGCATCGCATATCACCCGGATCAAAACGCTCGTCGACAAAATGATCGAGAACCGGAAAGTCGCCAATGTGATAACGGATGAGCGTGAAAAAGCAATCGTTTATCACGATACGATCGCCTCGATGCTGGATGAGATCCGCTACCATATCGACAAACTCGAACTGATCGTCGACAATGAAATATGGACATTACCGAAATATCGTGAATTGTTATTCATTCGCTGACAAAGCATAAAAACGGTTGTTTTTATTGATTGTTTTATGTTTTTTGCAGGGAGAGGGTGTGTACGGCTACACATCCTCTCTTCTGTTAAATAAATTTCTTTCACATAGAGCGAATTATTAAATAAATTCATACTTTTGCTAACGAAATAAACTCAGAAAACAGCAAATGAACGGTTTTGTAAAAGTGGCGGCGGCAGCGCCGGTGACGGAAGTGGCGAACTGTACGGAAAATATTCGCCGGATTGAAGCGCTTATGCGGATTGTCGATCAACAGGGCGTGCAGATTATCGTATTCCCGGAATTGTGTATTACCGGCTATACCTGCATGGATTTATTTATGCAACAAATGCTCTTAGAGAAAGCCGAAGATGCACTACTCCAATTAGTGGAAAAAACAAAGGAACTGAATCCGTTATGCGCAGTAGGCATGCCTCTTGCCGCAGAAAATAAGTTGTTTAATACGGCTGTCGTTTTCCGCAAAGGACGCATACTGGGCATTGTCCCGAAAACGTTTATTCCCAATTATAAAGAATTTCAGGAAATGCGATGGTTTTCTTCCGGCAACAAGCTTCAATCGGACACTATACGTATCGGAAACGATATGTACCCGTTTGGAACCGATCTCCTATTTTCCGCAAAAAGGTTTGACTGCGTTCATCCATCCGATACAAATCCCCCGCCATGTGACGTGGCAAAAAACGGCGGCCATCCGGAAAATAACTTAACAAACGAAATTGTGATAGGTATCGAACTTTGTGAAGACCTATGGTCGCCCGTTCCACCGAGTTCAAGACAGGCTATGCAGGGAGCGAACATCATCCTGAACCTGTCGGCCAGCAACGAAATAATCGGCAAGAACAGCTACCTCCGGTCACTTATCGCCCAGCAATCCGCACGTTGCATGACGGGGTATGTATATGCAGCCGCAGGATTCGGCGAATCCGGCACCGATATGGTTTTCACCGGCAAAGGATTTATTGCCGAAAACGGTTCGATATTAAGCGAATCCGAACGGTTTAATATGGATGACAAATTAGTCATAAACGATATCAATATCGACTATCTGCAACATGACAGGCTGGTAAACACCGGTTTTACGACCCCTTCTCAGTACGAACAGGCAGCAAAAACGCGCCGGATATCATTCGACGTCGCTCCTTATAAAGGTAAGTTCGACAGGCATATCGATCCGCATCCGTTTGTTCCCTCCAAAGGTGATATGCTGAAAGAACGGTGTGAGGAAATATTCAATATCCAGACATTCGGATTAATCAAGCGGATCGGACATATCCATACGAAATCCGCTGTCGTCGGCATTTCCGGCGGACTGGACTCCACACTGGCCCTGATGGTCTCCGTACGAGCTTTCGATATGCTGAACATCCCGCGCAAAAACATCCTCGGCGTAACCATGCCCGGCTTCGGAACGACGGGACGCACTTATAAAAATGCCGTATCTTTGATCGAACAATTAGGTGTTTCCTTTAGAGAAATATCCATCAAAGATGCATGTACGCAACATTTTAAAGATATAGGCCACGACGGCGAAACTCCCGATACCACCTACGAAAATACCCAGGCGCGTGAACGTACCCAAATACTGATGGATCTGGCAAACATGACAAACGGCCTTGTGATCGGAACCGGCGACCTGTCCGAACTGGCGCTGGGCTGGGCAACCTTTAACGGCGACCACATGTCGATGTACGGCGTCAATGCCGGTATCCCCAAAACCCTCGTTCGTTATCTTGTCGAATGGAGTGCAAACAACCTGTCCGATAAAAAGACGCAAAAAACCTTGCTGGACATCGCAAATACGCCCGTCAGTCCGGAACTGATCCCGGCCAACGCAGACGATACGATCAGCCAGAAAACGGAAGACCTTGTCGGCCCTTACGAACTGCACGATTTCTTCCTCTACCATTTTATGCGTTACGGAGCGCCACCGGAAAAGATACTGTTCCTGACCAAACAGGCATTCGGGAAAAAATACGAAATCCCGGAAATCCGGAAATGGCTCCACACCTTCCTGCGTCGTTTCTTCTCCCAGCAATTCAAACGCAACTGCCTGCCCGACGGCCCCAAAGTAGGCTCCATCTGCCTCTCTCCTCGCGGCGATTGGCGCATGCCGAGCGACGCCTCCTCCCACCTCTGGCTACAAGACACCCCATAGAAGGGATAAAACCGTAAAAACGGAAGCCGACCGGAATAATTTTCATCTGCCTCCGCGTATAATATCACTTATTTCATGTAACTTTACCGGACAATTAAATTTTTCGAGCGATGAGATACTTTAACATAGCAGGGCCATGTAATAGTGTAAAGCATTATATGATCGACGCCGCCACCCGCTTGCAGGGCGTGGAAGAATTGATAGACAGGGAACAATACTTTGTGATTCATGCGGCGCGACAGAGCGGGAAAACGACCTATCTGAAAGACCTGACCGACCGACTTAATGCGACAGGAAAATATTACGCCCTGTATTGTTCGCTGGAAAGTATTCAGGGCGTAATTGAAGCGGAAAAGGGAATACCCGAAATTGTAGACAAACTTAAAAACCAGCTTCGGTTTTCGAATATTCCTCATAAAACCGAATTTGCCGAAAATGCGAATTACAGAAATTTCACCGGTGTTTTGAATACGGAACTTAC
>JAIRSF010000237.1 GCA_031255595.1 Tannerella sp. | reverse complement strand
CCCGACATCAGGACGAAGACCACCGGCTTACCGGTAGCTTTCAGGGCTTGCAGCAGTTCGGTCTGTATTTTCGGCAGCAGGATCGACGTGCGGTCGCCCCGGTAGAATCCCGGAATTTCAACATTCATTTCCTCGCCTTCGATCTGGGGCGATATGCCGCCGGCAAAGACAATCACATCGGCATCTTTCACCTTGTCGGCGATAGCCGGCGCTCCAAGCGTCGTATAAAAGCCTGCCGAAAGTTCGATCCGCGCGCCGCCACGATGTTGCTTATGTTCCAGTTTCACCTGATATTTCTTTCCTTTCAGGACATCGAATTTACATTCGGTGCTGTTATTGCCGTTCTGCCACGATTCGGCGATCTTTTTTCCGTCGATGTAAAGACGGTATCCGTCGTCGTATGCGATCCTGAAAGCGACCTGACCGCTTACCGGCGATTCGAATACGCCTTCAAAACGCGCTGAGAAATCAGTCGGGTTCACCCCTTCGACCGGCGACTCTTTTTCGTGCGACGCATAACGTATTTCCTCCACATGTCCTTTATAGGCAGGCGTTCCTTCCAGATCGGGATTGTTGTAAAATGCGACCGAAAATCCTCCGGCAAAACAGTTTTCCAAGTTATTCAATACAATATTATCCGTCCAGTTACATCCCGGTTCATAAACGATCTCGGCATCGGGCAGGGCTTTGCGGATACCGTCCAACGGTGTGATGATTTCGGAAGGCGTTCCGTTGTAGTTGCCCAACTGCACTTCGGGATTGTTAACATTCGGCCCCACGAGGGCGATTTTCCGGATCTTTTCTTTCTTCAGCGGCAGTGCGCCGTTGTTTTTGAGCATGACCAACGATTGACGGGCCATTTTCAACGCCAGTTCTTTGTGTTCTTTTTTCTCTAAAGCGCTTGCGTCGATTTTCGAAAAAGGAACGTTCTCGGCGGGGTCGAACATACCCAGGCGAATACGTGTTTCGAAAAGCCTTCTCAGCGAAACATCAATTTGTTTCTCCGTCGTAAGACCTTTTTCAACCGCTTCTTTCAACGCCAAGTAAGCTTCGTGCCCGCAATCGACGTCCGTACCATGATAGATGCCGTCGGCTGCGGCCGAGGATGCGTCGGGATGCGTTTTGTGGTGCTTGTAGAAATCGTCAATCGCGCCGCAATCGGAGGTGACGTAACCCGTATAACCCCAGTCGTTGCGCAGGATGTCGATCATCAGTTTGTCGCTGGCGCAGCAGGGCTGTCCTTCGTAGGCATTGTAGGCGCACATGAAGCCGGCTACTTCCGTATCGGCCAGCGCCTTGAAAGCCGGCAGGTACGTATCCCACAGATCGTAGCCCGATACGGCGGCGTTGTAGGTGTGGCGGCTGGATTCAGGCCCGCTGTGTACGGCAAAATGCTTGGCGCATCCGGCGGCTTTCAGGTAGGTTTTGTCGTCGCCCTGTAAGCCCTGAACGAAGTTTACGCCCATGGCGGTCGTCAGGTAGGGGTCTTCGCCGTAGGTTTCCTGTCCGCGTCCCCAGCGCGGATCGCGGAAGATGTTGATGTTGGGCGTCCAGTAGGTCAGGCCATGGTAGATCCGGTAGTCTTTTTTGGCCTGCGCCAGGTTGTAAACGGCGCGGCCTTCTTCCGCCGTATAATCGCCCATTTGCCGGATCGCTTCCGGATCCCAGCCTGCCGCCATCCCGATGGCTTGCGGATAAACGGTTACTTTATATTCCGTACGGCCGATGCCATGCAAACATTCGTTCCACCAATCGTATGGCGGAATACCAAGCCGTTCCACGCCGGGTGTACTGTTCAGCATCTGTGCGATTTTTTCGTCCAGCGTAAGCCGCGAAACGATATCCGCCGCACGTTTCTCGACCGATAAAGACGGGTTTTGGAACGGGTATTCGTATTCGTTAGAAGAACTCTGACATCCCATATTCAAGCATACAAAAAGGGATGCGATGCCCCATAAGATAAATTTTTTATTTTTCATACTGTAAAATTATTAATTATAAATGTAAACGGTTCAATCAATCTATATCCCGTAAGGGCGGCTATGCCGGAGACCCGCAAGGGCCGTTACCGGAAACGCCGGAACCGGAAAGAAAACCCTTCCGGCCCCGGCAACAATCGACAGACAGGCCGGTTTTGTAACGCTATAATCTATTTGTCTTTTTCCCTTAATTTGAGTTCCTTTTCCTGATCCCAATACTTACAGTCCAGTTCAATGAAGGTAGAAGTATATGGAATCGTGAGCGTAGTTTTCAGTACCACGACGTGAAACATCCGGCTGACTTCGTCTAAGCGGGCGATAAGCGTTTCGTGCGGAACCGGTTTCACCCGGTCGCCGAGAAGCGCCGTCATTTGCGCACGCAGGGAGTCTATTCCGGCAGCGGCGCTTTCTTCCACGAATTGCAACTCCTTGTCCTGATAGATCATCGGCTTTATATGCGGCTGCGCGTCTATGGCGTTGCAAACATGCGACAACACGTCGATACACTCGTCGTCCGTATAAATGGTTTGGATACCTGCCTGCGTCTGCAGGGGATAAGCCATGTCGGTCACCACGATCCAGTTCCGGTGTCCCAGAAGCGGCAGGATCTCGTTCAGTTCATTTTTCCAGTTCTTCATCGTCGTCATTTTATTTCTTCGTCATATACAACGGCGACTTTCCCGCATTTGCCTTCCGCCATGAGGGCGAAAGCTTCGGACGCTTTGTCGAGCGTAAAGCGGTGTGTAACCAGGTCTTCGGGATGAATACCCCAGCGCACGATACGTTCTACCAGGTCTTCCATCCGCCAAATGTTGGTCACCCACGAACCGATGATCATTTTCTGCGGATGAATCATATCGGGACTGGGATTGAGTTCCACTGTGCCGCCTTCGCCGATGAACACGACGCTACCCCATTTGCGTGCCGCCCGGACGGCTAATTGTCGTCCGTACGTATTACCCGAACAATCCACCGCTTTTTCCACGCCGTTGCCGCCGGTCAGTGCCAGGATCTTATCGAAAGCTTCCCCATCGGAAAGAAACGCGTGGTGTACCAATCCTTTTTCCTTTGCCAGCTCAATACGTTCCGGTACCGTATCGACGCCGATAATCAACTGCGCCCCCATTGCTTTCGAAAGCATGCAGGCAGCCAGGCCGACCGGCCCCAGGCCAACGACCAATACGGCGTCGTTGCCGCTGATACCGATTTTCTCCAAGCCTTCATACACCGTCCCGAAACCGCAGGCGATCTGCGCACCGTCGGTACAGGTCAGCGAGTCGGGCAGCAACACTAAGTCTTTCTCCTCCGCAAGCATGTATTCCGCCATGCCGCCGTCGCGTTGCCAGCCGTAGGCGCGGCGAAATTCGCTCGTGCAACTGATCATATAACCGCGGCGACAGTCGTTGCATACGCC
>JAIRSF010000206.1 GCA_031255595.1 Tannerella sp. | reverse complement strand
ACAAAATAGAGGAACTTCTTCACGAAGAAGAAATCCCTCTACCAACCAAAACTAAAGCAATTTAATTATTTAAAACAACTTATCTATTTTCTCAACAAAGGTTTCTTTTACCGCAGCGCCAACTTGTTTGTCTACCAATTTTCCATCTTTGAAAAATAATACTGTCGGAATATTGCGAATCCCATATTCGGTAACAATACTATCATTATCATCCACATCTACTTTTCCGATCTCTACACGACCTTCGTATTCCGCAGCCAATTCATCAATGATCGGACCAACCATACGGCAAGGCCCACACCATTCCGCCCAAAAATCCAAAACAACGGGTTTACTCCCATTTAACAGTTCTTTGTAATTTTCATCCGTCACTTTTAATGCCATAATTTTTAATTTACAGATTAATATTCTATTTAATTTATCTCAAAACGTATATGTTCCATATCACTCAAAGCATCCACTAATTTTTGCGTCACTTCCACTCCGCCGTTTTTAGAGAAGAGATTCAGAGAAACATGACGACTTTCATCCGTCACATTAAAAAACAATGTGGTCTTACCTTTATTATTTTGCCGAAAAAGAGATGCCAATTCCTCGACCATTGTATCATTTAATTCATCAATCGGCAAGGAAACATTCAGTTTCCGTATCAGTTTATCTTTTTCATCCTGCAAAAGGGAAATCATTTTTATTTTGAAATCAAGCGTATCGACATGCATACTACGAGGCTCCACTACCGCGCGGATAAACAAATACATGCCGGATTTGCCATATTTGCCGTAGTTAATATAGTCATTGCCGAACAGGGCGATCTCACCACTTCCCGTAAAATCTTCAATCGTAAGGATTCCGTAAGGACTTCCCCGTTTCGTTGTGCCTTCACGAAAATCCGTAACAATCCCTCCCAGCAACAAATCCTTGTTTTTCAGCTTATCGCGGTCACTCAGATCAATCATTCCCGTATTACATACATGCGTCAGTATCACACGATATGCGTCCAAAGGGTGAGCGGAAAGATAAATGCCGATCAATTCTTTTTCTTTGTTCAGACGTTCCAGGTCGCTCCATTCGTCGCACTTCGGAACTTTAGGCTTCGCGATGTCGACAGCGGCGTCCGCCCCAAAAAGCGAATGCATCGCCATCTGCCTGTCCATCTGGTATTTTGTTCCATAACGGGAGATGACTTCCGTAAAAGTTTCCCCTTTTTCATTCGGTGTAACAAACGGCTCCCTACGCACGCCAAGATTATCGAACGCACCCGATAAAGCAAGACTTTCAAGCACTTTCTTGTTACAAGCCGTCAGGTTTACCCGTTCTATAAAATCATAAATATCCTTGTAAGATCCGTTTTTCTCGCGTTCTTCGATAATATTCTGAACAGCCCCCTCACCTACACCTTTCACAGCAACAAGCCCGAAGCGGATATCTCCTTTTTTATTCACCCCAAACTTCCGGTGCGATTCATTAACATCAGGCCCAAGCACTTGTAGCCCCATCGACCGACATTCGTCCATCGACTTAGTGATTTCCTTTATATTGGACAGGTTACGGCTCAACACCGCCGCCATATATTCCGACGGGTAACGCGCTTTCAAATAGGCCGTCTGATAGGCCACCCAGGAATAGCACGTCGCATGACTCTTATTAAACGCATAAGAAGCAAATTTTTCCCAGTCGGCCCAGATTTTTCCCAGCGTCTTCCGATTATAGCCGTTTGACTCGCCTCCCGACAGGAACTTTTCCTTCAGTTCCATCATCTTATCTATCTGCTTCTTACCCATCGCCTTTCGCAAGGTATCACTCTCGCCGCGCGTAAAACCGGCAAGCAAACGCGACAGAAGCATGACCTGTTCCTGATAGACTGTGATACCATATGTATCCTTAAGATACCGCTCCATAATGGGAATATCATAAACAATCTCCTGACGACCATGTTTACGGGCGATAAACGAAGGAATATAATCCATCGGCCCGGGACGGTACAGCGCGTTCATCGCTATCAAATCTTCAAATTTTGACGGCTGAAGCTCTTTCAGGTATTTCTGCATACCGGCAGATTCAAACTGAAATGTAGCGGTCGTTTTCCCCTGACAGTACAACTGATATGTCTTTTCATCTTCTATATCAATATGATCGATATCTATCTTTTCGCCGGTCGTCTGCATGACATTCTCTACAGCTTCCTTGATAATAGACAATGTTTTAAGCCCGAGAAAGTCCATTTTTATCAGCCCCGTATCTTCAATAACGGAACCTTCATATTGTGTCACCAAAAGCGTTTCGCCGCTCTCCTTATCTTCGGCGGTCGACACAGGTACAATATCCGAAATATCCTGACGGCCGATGATAATCCCACAGGCATGCACTCCTGTGTTACGAACCGTTCCCTCCAGTTGGCAGGCAAACTCCAGCGTCTTTTTTATCAGCGGATTCGGCCCCGTTAATTCCGCTTTAAATTCCGGCAGATACTTCAGGCAATTGGCAAGATTCAGTTTCACAGACTGACCGTCTATTTCCGGCATACGGTCGGGAACCAGCTTGGCCAGACGGTTGGATTCGGACAAAGGCAACTCCAAAACGCGGGCCACATCCTTTATCGCCATCTTGGAGGCCATCGTACCATACGTGATGATATGCGCCACACGATCATAACCATACTTATCCGTCACCCACCTCAGTACCTCTCCACGCCCGTCATCATCAAAATCTATATCAATATCCGGCATAGAAATACGGTCGGGATTCAGGAAACGTTCAAACAGCAAGTCATATTTTATAGGATCAATATCCGTTATTCCAAGGCAATAGGCCACAACCGACCCAGCCGCAGATCCACGTCCCGGCCCAACGGCCACGCCCATCTCCCGCGCAGCCGACATAAAATCCTGTACGATCAGGAAGTAGCCGGGAAAACCCATCGTCTTCATTGTATTAAGCTCAAATTCAATACGTTCCTTTACTTCGTCGGACAAATTTTCCCGATAACGTTCATGAGCTTTTTTATGCGTAAGATGTGCCAGGTAGTCGGCTTCAAATTTTATTCGTATCACCTTTTCATAGCCGCCCAACCGGAGATAATTTTTATCTCCGAATTCCGCTATCAGATCCCTCTCTTCATATTTTCCCCGGTAGTCGTCTTCGGTACCGAATGAAGGATCTATTTCGAAAAACGGCATTAATGCGGGTGAATCTATATCATAAAATTCTACTTTTTCCGCTATTTCGAGCGTATTACTCAAAGCTTCCGGTATATCGGCAAATACGACATTCATTTCCGCAGTCGTCTTCAACCATTCCTGACGGCTGTAACGCATGCGGTTCGGATCATTGATGCTTTTATTCGTACTGAGGCAAAGAAGTATTTCATGCGCGGCCGCATCTTTTTCGTTCACAAAATGAACGTCGTTGGTCGCTATCAACTTAATATTATGTTTGCGGGCAAGCTCAATAAGCGCTTTATTCACTTCCACCTGACGGGGGTATACATCCTGAGCGGCATCCGGATCGTGCGTTTCATGACGCTGCAACTCCAGATAATAATCGTCACCAAAAAGATTTTTGAACCATAAGACAGCCTCTTCCGCTTTTTTGAGATCTCCGTTCTGTATAAAACGCGGAACCTCCCCGGCAAGACATGCCGAACTAACAATCAGACCTTCGTGATATTTCTCCAGCAGTGCTTTATCTATACGCGGACGACCATAAAAACCTTCCGTCCATCCGTAAGATACCATTTTAATCAGATTTTTATATCCTTTCAGCGTTTTGGCCAGCAACACCAGATGCCATCCGCTGAGATTTTCTTTCCCGGCCTTTACATGCCGTCCGTTGCACGCACAATAACATTCGCAACCTATGATCGGTTTGAACAAAAGTTCTCTTTCTTCACGTATTTTCTGCGACAATTTTTTTATTCTTTCATCCTCCTCTTCGGTAGGATTCGCCTTGCTGAGCAGCTGATGCAATTCCTTTTCGCAGTCTTTTATGATTCCGAGATACTTGCTATTCTTTTTCTTTATCTTATTGTAAAACTCTTTCACACCGAACATGTTCCCATGATCGGTGATTGCTAACGCTTTCATCCCGTCTTTCTGCGCTTTTTCGATCAGAGCGTCAATAGACGCCTGTCCATCAAGCAGGGAGAATTGTGTATGTACATGTAAATGTATAAAGGGTTCCATAACGTTGCAAAATTAATGATAAAATACATGTTTTCATAATAAAGTTTTCAACAATGGGAGAAAGGCCCGATGAAATATAGGATCAGCTGCAAATTTGTGCATCTGCCATAAAAATGCACCTATAAAAAAAAGGAATCTTTCGGTGGTGAGAATGTCACCACAAACAACTTATTTTTAACTTTCTTATTATCCACACTTTGCACACGAAAAACCGCAATATAAATTGCGGTATCTCAAGGAGATCGTTTTCTCGTAACTATCCGGCAAAGAGATTTATTTCCCGACAAAGGGCACCAGTTTCGCAGACAGGTCGGGTATCGGCATATCTTTATCAAACGGGAACATCGGACGGATAATTCTTTTGTACGGCAGACTCGGCAAATCCTGATTAACCCCGCCCAATGTCAGCGCCATCATCCAATCAACCTGTATATCATACAGTTCCGGAACTAAGTATCCTAATTTCACAACGACAATATCCGCCTGTTTCGGATCCAATCCATGTTTCTCAAATTCGCGCACATAATGAAAACCTTTACGTTTTTCCGTAACGATCACATATATACTGCCTATTTTCACCACAACCTCCTTATTATCCGGGTTATTTGTATAAACAGACGTAACCGTTCCCGACAACTTAACAGGTGGCGCATAACGGTGATCGACCTTTGCTCCGGCCGTTCCTTCCACTTTATGACCGACACCGGCTTTAATTGCTTTTCCCACAAACTCAGGCCCGGGTATAGAGGCATAAATGAGGCTTTTTCCCCGATCCGTCTTAAACTCATCCCGCTTCAGCAATTCGGTGAGAGTCCAGGTTACATCTCCCGCTCCGCCGGCGGTCGGATTATCTCCCATATCACTGATAAAATAAGGTTTTTTATCGCTGGCAATCGCTTTTTCCAGACACACATCCAACGTCGCGGTAGGCGCTACAAATTCAAACTTATCTCTTACGCTCCAGAAATGATGAGCAAGATATTCGGCTGTGCTTATTACCAG
>JAIRSF010000165.1 GCA_031255595.1 Tannerella sp. | reverse complement strand
CTGTGCTGTTTGAGCGAAGCGAGTTACACAGATTTCAGCCGACCGGAGCGTTAAGCTTAACGGGGCGAAGCGCACGAAGCCTTGATTTTTTGGTACTTTTTTATCAAGAAAAAAGTACGAACCCCTCCCTACCTTTTGTTTTTCGCAAATTTCTTCTTCGCCGGTTTGTCGGCTGTTTCTTCGATAATCTTCCGGCATTCATCGAGTGTCAGGGTTGCCGGGTCCGTACTTTTCGGTATACGGTAGTTATTGCCTTTGTATGTGATATAGGGGCCGTATCTGCCGTTTAGTATCTCCAGTTCGGGATCTTCGGCAAACGTTTTGATGTGGCGTTCCTGTTCTTTTTTGCGTTTGTTCTCGATTAGTTCGATCGCTTCTTCCGATGTGACGTCTAATGGATTCAAGGTCTTAGGAATGGATATGAAGACGCCGTTGTGCCGGATGAAAGGGCCGAAGCGTCCTATGCCGACAATCATTTCTTCGTTTTCGTACAGGCCGACCATACGTGGCAGGTCGAACAGTTTCAGTGCTTCTTCCAGCGTGATGGTTTCGATAGACTGTCCTTTCATCAGGGAGGCGAACTGCGGCTTGTCTTTTTTGTCGTCGGGTTTTGCTTGTCCGATTTGGGCTATCGGCCCGTAGCGTCCTATTTTCACGAATACGGGCTTACCGCTTTTCGGGTCGGTGCCTAATGCGCGTTCGCCGACCTTGTGTTCCGTTTTTACGGCGGAGGCAGCTTCGACGATCGGGTGAAAAACCTGGTAGAAGCTATCCATAGCCTTTGTCCAGTCTGCTTTTCCTTCGGCTATCGTATCAAATTCTTTTTCCACGTTGGCTGTAAAATGATAATCCAGGATATTGGGAAAATATTCCGTCAGGAAATCATTCACAACCGCACCGATATCCGTCGGCATCAGCTTATTCCGGTCTGCGCCGGTTATTTCGGTTTTATCCGTATCCGTTATGGCTTTATTCTTGAGTGTGAGGATGTTGAACGTGCGTTCTGTGCCCTCCTTGTCGCCCCTGGTCACATATTCGCGGTTTTGTATGGTTTGTATGGTGGGGGCATAAGTGGAAGGCCGTCCGATTCCCAGTTCTTCTAAGCGGTGCACAAGGCTGGCTTCCGTATATCTGGGCGGACGTTGTGTAAAGCGTTCGGTCGCAAGCAGATCTTTCATCGTGAGCGCATCATTCTTTTTGACGGGGGGGAGAAGCCCGTTTTCCAGTTCGTTTTCGCCGTTATCTTCGTCGAAACTTTCCATGTAGACATGCAGGAACCCGTCGAATGTTATGATTTCGCCGACGGCTACAAATTTCTCATCCTCTTTGTTATGGATTCGGATCGTGATCGTTGTGCGTTCGAGTTCCGCATCTGCCATCTGGCATGCGATCGTACGTTTGAATATCAGGTCGTACAGCCGCTTTTCCTGTGCGTTTCCGCTGATTTCGGGCGCACTCATATAGGTGGGGCGGATAGCTTCGTGCGCTTCTTGCGCACCTTTGCTTTTTGTATGATATTTGCGGAACTTGTAATATTTTTCGCCGTAAGAACCGACGATCGCTTCCTTGCTTGTGTTAAGCGCCAGGTCGCTCAGGTTTACCGAGTCGGTACGCATATAGGTGATATATCCCGATTCGTACAGGCGTTGTGCAACCATCATCGTTTGTGATACGGAGAATCCAAGTTTGCGGGCGGCTTCCTGTTGGAGTGTGGAGGTAGTGAACGGAGGCGCCGGCGATTTTCTCATCGGTTTTTTCGTTATATCCTCGATCATAAATTCCGCATCTTTGCACGATTCCAGGAACCTCAGCGCTTCTTGTTTATCTTTGAGCCGTTTATTTAGTTTTGCATTGAGCAACGTCATTCCGTCGGGCAGCAGAAAGGTTGCCGTCAGGCGATAAGACGCTTCGGATACGAAGTGGTTAATCTCGCGTTCGCGTTCTACGATCAGGCGGACTGCTACCGACTGTACCCGTCCGGCCGACAGTGCCGGTTTCACCTTACGCCAGAGTATGGGCGAAACCTCGAAGCCTACGATACGATCCAGAACGCGGCGTGCCTGCTGGGCATTCACCAGGTTGATATCAATGTTCCGCGGATTTTTTAATGCGTTTAAGATCGCATTTTTTGTGATCTCGTGGAATACGATCCGTTTCGTGTTTTCCGGTTTCAGGCCGAGCGTTTCGAAAAGATGCCATGCGATGGCTTCTCCTTCGCGGTCTTCATCGGAAGCGAGGAGGATCTCGCCGACGGAGGCAGATTCTTTTTTCAGTTCGGAGACTAATTTTTTCTTATCGGCCGGCACCACATATTCGGGCTTGTAGTTATGCTCGATGTCGATACTGAATTCTTTCGGCTTCAGATCGCGAATATGGCCGTAACTTGACATCACTTTATAGTCCTTCCCTAAAAACTTTTCAATAGTTTTCGCTTTTGCGGGCGACTCAACGATAACGAGACTTTTCTGCATGCTTGCATTTTTTTAAAACGCCGCAAAGATAACGTAAGCCGGGAGAAACACAAAATAAACCGTTTTTTTTTTAATGTAACCGTTTCAAAAAAACGTTCGTTGCGTGTCTGTGCGGAGGTTGTTCTAATCGCCGGCCGTATTCATTTTTGCAGGCAAGTTAGGGAAGTAAACCGGCAACATCATTAAAAAGGCGTTGATTCTCGATTATATTTACTATTTTTGCGCGTAAATTTATAAATCGTTAGTAGAACATTATGGAATTAGCATCTAAGTATGACCCCTCGGCGGTAGAAGGAAAATGGTATGGGTATTGGTTGGAACATGGGCTGTTCGGCTCGAAGCCCGACGGTCGCGAACCGTATACGGTAGTGATACCTCCCCCGAACGTCACAGGCGTGCTGCACATGGGGCATATGTTAAATAATACCATTCAGGATATTCTGGTGCGCCGCGCACGTATGCTGGGTAAGAACGCATGCTGGGTGCCGGGCACCGATCATGCCTCGATTGCCACAGAAGCAAAAGTGGTTGCAAAACTGGCCTCGGAGGGCATACGGAAAACAGACCTCACACGCGAAGCATTTCTCGAACACGCATGGGACTGGACGCGCAAGCATGGCGGCATTATACTGGAACAATTGAAAAAGCTGGGCGCTTCGTGCGACTGGAACCGGACTTGTTTCACGATGGACGAGCAGCGCTCCGAAAGCGTACTGAAAGTTTTTGTCGACCTCTACAACAAGGGACAGATCTACCGCGGCGTCCGCATGGTACACTGGGATCCGAAAGCCTTTACGGCGCTTTCGGACGAGGAAGTGATCTATAAAGAGCAGCAAGGCAAGCTCTATTACCTGAAGTACCGGATTGAAGGCGAAGACGGATATGCCGTTGTAGCGACGACACGTCCGGAAACGATCATGGGAGATACGGCGATGTGTATCCACCCGGATGACCCCAAGAACAGGCACCTGCATGGCAAAAAAGTAATCGTGCCGCTCGTGAACCGCTCTGTGCCGGTTATCGAAGATGAGTATGTAGACATGGAATTTGGCACCGGCTGCCTCAAGGTGACGCCCGCACACGACGTAAACGACTATATGCTGGGCGAAAAATACAACCTGCCGGGCATTGATATTTTCAATGACGACGGAACGATCAGCCCGGCCGGCGAAATATACATCGGCATGGATCGCTTCGATGTACGTAAACAAATCGTAGCGGATCTGAAAGCCGCCGGCCTCCTCGAGAAAGAAGAAGACTATACGAACAAAGTCGGTTTTTCGGAAAGAACGGACGTGCCGATCGAACCCAAACTGTCGATGCAATGGTTCCTGAAAATGGAAGACCTGGCAAAACCGGCCCTGGAAGCGGTTATGGATGACACGATTCGCTTTTACCCCTCCAAATACAAAAACACATACCGTCATTGGATGGAGAATATCAAAGACTGGTGCATCTCCCGCCAACTGTGGTGGGGTCACCGTATCCCGGCATATTATTTGCCCGAAGGCGGCTACGTGGTAGCCGGAACGGACGACGAAGCGTTGCAGCTTGCACGCGAAAAATCGGGTAATCCGAATCTGTCGGCCTCCGACCTGCGCCGCGACGAAGACTGCCTGGACACCTGGTTCTCGTCCTGGCTGTGGCCCATCTCCGTATTCGACGGCATAAACCGGCCGGACAACGAAGACATAAACTACTATTACCCGACGAACGACTTAGTGACGGCGCCCGAAATCATCTTTTTCTGGGTGGCGCGTATGATCATGTCCGGATTCGAATATCGTCGCCGGCCCTGTTTCTACAATGTATACTTCACAGGGATCGTCCGCGACAAACTGGGGCGGAAGATGTCCAAATCGCTCGGCAACTCTCCCGACCCGATCGAGCTGATGGATCGCTACGGTGCGGATGGCGTTCGTATGGGCATGTTGCTCTCATCTCCCGCCGGAAACGATTTGCCGTTCGATGAGGCGCTTTGTGAGCAGGGGCGTAATTTTAATAACAAGATCTGGAATGCGTTTCGCCTGGTAAAAGGATGGGAAGTGTCGGACGCCGTACCGCAACCCGTTTCGGCAAAAATTGCGGTCGACTGGTTCAACGCACGCTTGAGCGCCGCAATCGGGCAGATGGACGACGAATTGAATAAATATCGTATATCCGAGGCGCTGATGACGGTTTATAAATTGTTCCGGGATGAGTTCTCGTCCTGGTACTTAGAGATGGTAAAGCCTGCATACCTGCAACCGGTCGATGCGCTTACATACGAGGCTACGCTCAACTTTTTTGAAAAGCTGACCTTATTGCTGCATCCCTTTATGCCCTTTATTACGGAAGAAATCTGGCAGTCTATCTCGGAGCGTAAGCCGGGCGAGAGCATCATGGTCACCCGGATGCCGGATGCCGGAAATATAAATGACAAATCGGTGGCGGATTTCGAAACGGTCAAACAGCTTGTGACGGCCATCCGTTCGGTTCGCCTCGAACGTAATATTCCCAACAAAGAAGCCCTCGCCCTGCGGATTGTTTCGGGAGAGCACATGGAGGCGTATAATGCCGTTGTTATGAAACTGTGCAATCTCGAAAGTATCGAAAGGGCGGAAAAGGAAGGAGCGGCGGCTTCGTTTATGGTCGGTACGACGGAATATACCGTTCCGCTCGAAGGAACGATCGATAAGGAGGAAGAGATCCGGAAGATGGAAGAAGAAATAGGCTACCTCGAAGGTTTTCTGAACTCTGTCATGAAAAAGCTCGGCAATGAGAAGTTCGTAGCAAACGCAAAACCGGAAATTGTTGCGAACGAACGAAAGAAGCGGGCGGATGCCGAAAGTAAGATCAATACATTGCGTGAAAATGTGAACAAGTTAAAAGGATGATCGTCGTTTATAGAAAATTGGACGATAAACGATGTGAGCCGGTTAATTAATTATGAACTAATATTTAATATGATGTCAAACAGAAGAAGTTTTTTAAAAAAGAGTATTGCCGGGGTAGCCTTGTTGGGTGCGGCCCCGTTAGTCGGCGAACCGTTAGTTGCCGGAACAAGTGAAAGTAATGCAGTGAAACCCAAAGCAGCAAAGGCCGTCAATCCCTTTCAGTTGGGAATGGCAGGTTTTACGTTTGTGAATTTTGACCTGGAAACGACCTTGAAGACCCTGAAGAGCCTGGATGTTCATTACCTTTGTATAAAGGATTTTCATCTGCCCTTCAAGTCTACCGACGAAGAAATCAAAGCGTTTCATGAGAAATGCGCTTCATACGGCGTTACGGGATATGCCGTAGGCCCTATTTACATGAAAACGAAAGAGGAGGTAGACCGTGGCTTCGAATATGCCAAACGTGTAGGCGTAAAATTGATCGTCGGCGTGCCCGGTTATGACCTGTTGCCCTATGTGGATGAGAAGGTGAAGGCGTATGATTTTCATTATGCCATTCATCTGCATGGCCCCGACATCAAAGAGTATCCCGATGCGAAAGATGCCTGGGAGCACACAAAGGATCTTGACCCGCGGATGGGAATGTGCCTCGATATCGGGCACGACCTGCGTAACGGATGTGACCCGGTAGCCGATCTGAAAAAATATCATACGCGCGTTTTTGATATGCATATAAAGGATGTTACGGACTCCACCAAGGCCGGGCGCGGTATAGAGATCGGACGCGGAAAGATCGATTTCCCCGCACTTGTAAAGATGATGCGGAAGATCAATTATACGGGGAAATGCAGTCTTGAATATGAAAAAGATATGAAAGACCCGTTCCTCGGTATTGCGGAATCGATCGGATATTTTAAGGCGGTCAGCGATTATGCCTGAAACATCCGGTTGATGGGGGAGAAGGTGTTGCGCCGGATTATGTTGACAAGTAAAAACTGAAATGGAATGAAGCAAATAATTCTTTGGATTGTCCTGTTTTTTCCGACATCTTTGTTTTTTTCGTGCGGTTCCGTTAAAAGCATAGAAGTCGAAACCTGTAACCCGGCGACGGTTACGTTTCCGCCGGAAGTAAGGACGCTCATGATTGTCAATAATTCGGCGCAACAGCCTGACGGCGTAGGCCACAGGTATATACGCGGCGAGAAAGAAGATGCGACGGTAGCTGTGCCGGTCGATAGTGTCGCGTATGATTTTTGTTTAGGATTAGGGAAAATCATTGCGGAATCTCCGGTTTTTTATGATGTGAGAATTTGTGAAGATACATTACGCCGGGATTCCGTTTTTTATGATAAGAGGCCCTTTTCCGCCGGCGAAGTGGAGGAACTATGCGAAAGTTATGGCGTCGACGGGCTTATTTCGTTAGACAAGATGTATTTCTTAACGGAAGTTTTTGATACCGGGCCGGATGACCGCTCGGACGGTTTCATCAACATACAAATAATCGGCGAACTAAGGGCGTTATGGCCGAATCAGGAAGCGGTCTATACGTTCCCTTTTTCGGATTCTCTGAAATGGTACTGGTCGGATCAGGTAGTCTATGCCGAAGATTTTATCGAGATGACGGACAAACCGGATGTAAAGGATGCGATGCGTTACTTGTCGGAGGAGATCGGCAGGAAAATGCAAATGAATTTTGTCCCTCACTGGGCCTTTGATAACCGTTGGTATTATACCGATGTATCTTCCGAATGGAAAAGAGGAACGGTGTATGCGAATGTAGGCAGATGGGAAGAAGCGTCCGGGATCTGGGAATCGTTGCTCCTTAAAACAGGCAGATGGAAATCCAAAGCGCGTTTATTATCAAATCTGGCATTGTGTAATGAAATGGCCGGCGATTTTAACAAAGCGGTCGACTATGCGGAAAAATCCGCCCGTCTTTTTGAAAAAAACGCCGGGAAAGATAGTGATTACACAAAGCTACAAGCTAAATATGTAGAAGCGCTCAAAGAACGTGCAAAAAACGACCTCCTCCTATCCAAACAACTTCGTGAAAACAAATAAATGGGTGAGTTGACAACGGCGCCTCCCCCCTCTACTGCCGGTTATGCTTTGTCAATCGGTAGCACAGTTGGTCTAATACGAGAGGGATTTTCGTTTCGTCGATGCCTGCCGCCGTAAGTTTGGGGATGTCCGGGTTGAAATACATGCGGAACTTATTGTAGTCCCCGCCGATCGCTTCTACGGATTTTTTATAAAACTCAAGCGCTCCTTTGATATTTTGCATAGCCCACTCCGTATGTCCCGCATTCATATAGTCTTGTGCATCGGGTTTATTGGATATTATTTTATGATAGTAATGACGGGCCTGGTCGTATTTTCCCGTAAGAAATGAGCACCAGGCAATAGGGCGCCATGCTTTATATCCGTTGGAATCCAGATAATCAACCTTAAAATAATATTTCAGCGCCTCTGTGTAATTTTTCATATCTAAATAGCAGGAACCGATGCTTAATAAGACGGAAAAATTATCAGGTTCGAGTTTTTGGCATTGCAGGTAATACCCGATCGCTTTTTCCGGCTTTTTTATAGCCCGGTAGCATTGGGCGGTATGGCGTAGCAACCATTTATTTTCCGGATTGATGAACCCGGCTTTCTCGTATGCCGTTATCGCACTGTCGTAATCACC
>JAIRSF010000164.1 GCA_031255595.1 Tannerella sp. | reverse complement strand
TCCGACTATCTGGGCTTCACCCGCGATTTCCACAAATACACCTTCCGCCCCTCGCCCGGCCGACACAGCGTCACCGTAGTCGACACCGAAGGCAACACCCTTTCCGTTCACATCACAGTGGAGTAATCTTTATCGTTTCATCCTGAAGCGCATGACCACTTCGCCGCTCTCTTTGTCGATTTCTATTTTTGGGTCGTTTCCGTAACGTGTTCTATCCCCGTTTTTTCGATCTTCGCGAACATTTTTTCGGTTTTATTTTGAAAACCGGCTCAGATAAGCATTTTACATATATCCGGTTGATCCGGTTGACAAATTCTCATCTCGAAAAAAGATTGAACCTTTTGTATTTTTCCGTTTGAACTGAAATAATTTTTGTACTTTTGCCGTAGAGCATTTTTTAGTATGAAAAAAGTAGTTATTGCTTCCGATTCGTTTAAAGGATCGGTTTCGTCCATAGAAATCGCCGAGAGTGCCGAACGGGCTGTTCATGCGGTTTTTCCGGAATGTGAGGTCGTAAAGATCCCGGTTGCCGATGGAGGAGAAGGTACTGTTGAGTCTTTGGTTTATGCGTTGGAGGGGAGGATCGTTTTCTGTCGTGTTCATGATCCGTTGATGCATATGATTCGTGCCGGATACGGTATATTGGGAGATCATAAAACAGCCGTTATCGAAATGGCGTCGGCGAGTGGGTTACCATTGGTTCCCGAAATGAAACGTAATCCGTTACGGGCGACTACTTATGGTACCGGCGAATTGATAAAAGACGCATTGAAGAATGGTTGTCGCCGGTTCTTGATCGGCCTCGGAGGAAGTGCTACGAATGACGCCGGAACAGGAATGTTGCAAGCATTGGGATTTCGTTTTTTTGACAACAAAGGAAAAGAATTGGGAGTGGGAGGGGAAATACTCGAATGTATCCGTTCTTTTGACGACTCCCATGTTTTAGCTTCTTTGAAAGAATCTACATTTACCATCGCATGCGATGTGAACAATCCGTTTTCGGGCGAGAATGGGGCTGCTTTCGTTTATGCCCGTCAGAAAGGAGCGAACGACGAAATGATTTGCCGGTTAGATAACGGAATGAAACAATTTGCGGCGGTCATCAAAAAAGCGAAAGGCATAGATGTGGATGATATACCGGGAGCAGGCGCCGCAGGCGGTTTGGGTGGAGCTTTCATGGCATTTCTTCCTTCACGACTTAAACCGGGTATAGAAATGGTGCTCGATGCGCTGCATTTCGAAAAACGTATCAGAGGGGCAGATCTGGTCATTACCGGCGAAGGCAAACTGGATAAACAGACCGGAATGGGCAAAACCCCTTCGGGTGTCCTGCTCGCGGCCCACAGGCAAAATATCCCGGTCATCGCAATCGGAGGCTCTCTCGAAGATCCCGAAGCCTTGAATGCTTACGGATTTCTGTCCGTTTTATCCATCCAACCGGGGGTAATTACCCTCGAACAGGCGATGAAAAAGGAATTCGCTATGATGAACATCACTCGTACTTTGCAACAATACCTGCAGGGCATCAAATACTTTACAACGTAAAACGAACAGAGCGTTACATCATAGGCAAATTTATAGTTACATGATTTCATTATTCAACGATTCAATAAAAGAAAACGATAAATCGAAAGAAAATATTGAACAGACAAAAAAAATAGGGATTTGAAGAGGAAGATTTGTTTTAATTTTGTTTTTTATAAAAAATAGATATATGAATAAAGAGCAGTTATTGAAGCATTTACAAGATATCGAATGGGACAATTTTGAAGTTAAAAAGGCTGCAAAAGAACTTCCCAAAAATTCTTGGGAAACCGTAAGTGCATTTGCTAACACTTCCGGTGGGTGGCTCGTTTTGGGCGTATCGCAACATGGCAAAAAGTTTGAAATTACCGGCGTTGAAAACATAGAAAAATTAGAGCAGGACTTAAGCAACACACTTCGTTCGCGCAATAAATTTAACGTGGTCATCCATCCGATTTTCAAAAAATATGACTTTGACGGCAAAAAAGTATTGATGTGCTTCATTGCTTCGTCAGATGTTAAACCTGTTTATTACAATACTTTATCGAATACGTTCATTCGTACGGGCAGTGGCGACCAGCGAGCAAGTGAATTTGAAATCAACGCTTTGTACCGCAATCAGTCGTTTGGCACAATGTCTGCAAAAATTGTGGAGGGAACTTCTATAAAATCATTAAATAGAGCATCTTATAATCGTTTTAGAGATTATTTGAGAAGAATGGCGCCCGAATTACACTACAATAAATTAAAAAATGATGACTTTAACAATAAGTTGCAAATTGTAAAAGACGGTAAATTGACTTACGGCGGATTGTTATTTTTGGGTAAAAATGAGGTGATCAACTATCATTTATCGGATTTCAGAGTTGATTATTTGGAAATTCCGGGTGTAAGTTATTCTGATGCAAAAGTGCGTTACACATACAGAATAGAAGAACAGGAAAATCTTTGGGAATATTATTTTGTACTGTTTCAACGCTTGAAAATTTACGCGAACAATCCTCTGACAATTGGTGAAATGGGTATCGGACATGAAGATACAAAAGAGTTGTATGCTTTGAGAGAAGCACTTGTCAATCTGCTTATTCATACCGATTATTTCAGCCCTATGAAGCCGCGAATCAGAGTTTTTACAAATCGTATTGAATTTGAAAACCCCGGAAGTTTGCCTCGCCCTGTCGAAGAACTTTTAAAGGCAGACGAATCACTACCAAGAAATCCTGTTTTGGCAAAATTTTTCCGCATTGCAAAACTTTGTGAAAGTGCAGGTTACGGTTTCGACAGAATGCTTGAATGGAAAAATCAAACAGGTAATGACGTTTTATTTGAAACCACTATTGATAAAACAAAATTTACTTTTATGATTGACACTACAAAAGCAATCAGAAAACAAAATAGTGCAATGGTTGAAAATTTTGCAATAAATACCGAAGAACGTGATAAAGAAAACCAAAAAACTACCCAGAAAACAATAGAAGAAAACTACCCGGAAAACAAAAAAACTACCCAGAAGATAATGGGTTATAATATTGATAATAATGAAATTACACAAACAACGACAAAAGAGAACGATATAGGATATCAAAAAACTACCCAGAAAACTACCCAGAAAACAATAGAAGAAAACTACCCGGAAGGCAAAAAAACTACCCAGAAAATTTTATTGATTTTAGCAGAAAATCCAACAATTTCAATGAAAGAAATATCCCACACACTTAATTTGTCTCATGACGGTATCAAGTGGCAAATCAATAAATTAAAATCACAAGGCATCATCCGTCGCGAAGGCGCGGATAGAGGTGGCAAGTGGATAATCTTAAAAAATAATTGAATTACTTTTATAACGAACCATTGTATATGAATATTTGGGAAATAATTTGTACTTTTGTACTGTTTTTTGACAAATGTAAGATTGAGCGTGGCAACCGTTGCGCAAAACGAGAACAAATTGCCGTGATTGCAAAACTTTTACAAATTGGCGAAACAGAACTTGTATGAATAAGTTATCAGTATATCTCACGGAAGAAAAACAGGCAAAGCGCAAAGGTGGCTTGTATCACAAAATGCAGGTAAATCTGGCATACAATTCTAATCGGATTGAAGGTAGCAAACTTACCGAAGAGCAAACCCGATACATTTTTGAAACCCGAACTATCGGTTTCAAAGACGAGGATGCTGTGCCGGTTGATGACATTATCGAAACATCGAACCATTTTGTTGCTTTCGATTATCTGCTTGACACATTGAATGAACCGCTAACAAAAGAACTTTTTAAAAAGTTTCATAGCATTTTGAAAACAGGCACTTCCGACGCTCAAAAACCTTGGTTTGTTGTAGGTGGTTGGAAAAAATTTGCCAACGAAGTCGGAGGAAACCAGACGACAAGGCATGAAAATATTGATAATGAGATTAATAATTTGCTAAAATGGTATAATTCCATTGCCGAAACCTCATTTGAGAACATTGTTGAGTTTCATTGGCGTTTCGAGAACATCCATCCGTTTCAAGACGGAAACGGCAGAGTTGGGCGGCTAATAATGTTTCGCGAATGTCTGCGAAACGGCATTATTCCGTTTATCATAGACGAGCAGCACAAACAGTATTATTATCGCGGGTTGCGGGAATTTGCATCAGTCCGTGAATACTTGTTTGACACCTGTTTTTCGGCACAGGATACTTATACAGAGTGGGTTAACTATTTTTATAAATGAATCTAAAATTTTCTTGCATAGTTTTTTTTTCATCCACCCAATAAATTTCTTTTTTGTTGTCTCTTCTTTTTCCTCCTCATCAATTTCTATAACATACAAATTCTCTTCATCATTAAGCATACTTATCATTGACAAAATTTCATTCAGCATCACATGTGCTCAAAAAGCAAAGAAGGACATTTACAATAAAGTGTTTTCTCGTTCCTTTCAGAGTCATCTGTATCCGATAGATTGTAAAAAGGAATCTTTCGGGTCGGAGGTCAGTTTCCTGTGGGAACATAAGAAAAACTTCTATTACTTGGAATACGGATCTGATACCATATTTTGCATTGACGATGCATTGTTGATGCCTCAATATGCATTAACAGGAAAACTGAAAGTGAAGGGGCATGAATTTTTTTCGCGGAAAACAGGACGTAAACAGAAAATATTCCAGCAAGCATTTCGTCCGTATTCGGCGATCTTTGAATCGGATACTTTTTTGATTTTCCGGATTGCCGACGATTATGAATATTTTTTTATCATTTACGATAAATCTTCCCGGAAACTTTATTGAACATTTTATGAAAACCCCCCAATTATTTCCGGAGGAAAACAAGGGGATGTGAAGGTCATGGACTACTTCATCGACGACCTTGTTTCCGGTCTTTCTTTCAATCCCCAATACCAGAGCTACGGCAAAGCCATTGCATTAATTCCGGCTACCGAAGTCGTAGAAAAAAGGGAAGACATCCTGCGTTTCATTGCATCGCACCCGTCGGACGAATCGGCGCACCTGAAAGCGTTGGTAGAAAAGATGAACGAATTCGACAATCCGTTGGTAATGGTGGTAACGTTTAAATAAGGAATTACAGACTTCTTATACCCGAATTTTTATTTTCCGATGGAAAAGTTTAACTTTGCGAAAAAAAAATCAATAAATTAATGCTTATGTATATGAAGAAGATTATCTCATTTTTTGTTTGTGTTGCATGGTTGTCGGGAGGGATGAAGGTTTTTGCCTGTACCGGAATATTAGTTGCTAAAAATGCTTCGACGGACGGGTCGGTTATGATTTCGTACGCGGCGGATTCTCATACTTTGTATGGTGAAATGTATCACTGGCCTGCGGCAAAATGGCCTAAAGGATCGATGCTGAATGTTACGGAATGGGATACCGGTAAGCCTCTCGGACAGATTCCGCAGGTGGAGCAAACCTATTCGGTGGTTGGTAATATGAATGAATATCAGCTTGCCATTACGGAAAGTACATGGGGAGGTCGTGCCGAGTTGACGGATACGACCGGTATTATTGATTACGGAAGCCTTATTTATATCACCCTGCAACGGGCGAAAACAGCGCGTGAGGCGATCCGGATTATGACCGGGCTTGTGGCGGATCATGGCTATTGCAGTAGCGGCGAATCTTTTTCGATTGCGGATAAAAACGAAGCGTGGATCATGGAAATGATCGGTAAAGGAGTCGGTAATAAGGGAGCCGTATGGGTCGCTATACGTATTCCGGATGATTGTATATCGGCGCATGCCAATCAGTCGCGTATCCGGCAGATACCGTTTGATGATAAGGAAAATTGTTTTTATTCTTCGGATGTTGTTTCTTTTGCTCGTGATAAGGGCTATTTTAAAGGAAAAGATAAGGATTTCAGTTTTGCGGAGGCTTATAACCCGTATGATTTCGGGGGACTGCGTGCATGCGAAGCGCGTGTATGGGCCGTATTTCGCAAATATGATTCTTCCATGGATAAATACGAGGCGTTTATTAAAGGCGATCCGACAAAGGAACCCATGCCTTTGTATATAAAGCCGGATCGTAAGCTTTCGGTTCGGGATGTGCAGCATTGCATGCGCGACCATTTTGAAGGTACGGACTTGGATATGACAAAAGATGCGGGAGCGGGGCCTTATAAGGTGCCGTACAGATGGAGGCCTATGCATTTCAAAGTGGATGGTGAAGAATACCTGAACGAACGGGCGATTGCGACGCAGCAAACGGGATTTGTGATCGTGCCCCAGATGAGAAACTGGCTTCCGGATGTTATTGGA
This sequence comes from Tannerella sp., assembly GCA_031255595.1. GTDB lineage: Bacteria > Bacteroidota > Bacteroidia > Bacteroidales > Tannerellaceae > Tannerella. The sequence goes on along the minus strand of JAIRSF010000164.1, from coordinate 6,400 downwards.
GGCATCTTATGGTTTGGTGTGGATGACGCCGATATGGCCGTTTTTAATCCGGTTTATTCGTCTTCGTTAGCGGTACCGGAGTGTTATCGTGTCGGAAATGGAGATTTATATAAGTTTTCGTGGACTTCCGCTTTCTGGATCCACAACTGGGTGGCCAATATGGCATACGGCAAATATAGCTTTATGATTGAAGATATCCGCGAGGTACAGCAGGAACTGGAGAACGGATACCGGCATATCATTCCGGCTATTGACAAGGCGGCGATGGATATGAACCGGGAAAATCCGGAGGAAGCCCGTAGATTTCTTACCTGGTTCAGCACCACTACGGCAGATCAGGCTACGATGCGATGGAAAGAGTTGGGCGAATATTTGCTCGTGAAGTATATTGATGGAAATGTCAAAAAAGAGGAAGGCGGACAGTTTAAACGAAATCCGTACGGTATGCCGGCATCTCCGGATTTTCCGGGATATGATGAGGAGTATTACCGTTCCATCGTAAAAAGCGCCGGGGACAGGTTGAAGGTGAAATAATGATGAGTAGAAATGAATAAATGGGTTTTATTAATATTAAATATCGATAGTGTATGAAAAAAATAGGATTATTAGCGGTATGTATCGTTAGTTTTGTTACGGTTGGTTTTGCACAAAACAACGACATTAAATATAACGGGGAAAAGGGTGTTTCTTCGATTGGAGCCATATTAGGTTATGCGATTGACAATAAGACGATCGCTGTAGGGATTGATTACCGGTATAACATAAAAGACCGGGTTCGCCTGGCGCCTTCGGTGTTATATACGGTAAAAAATGAAGACAAAAGTATGTGGGTTGTGAATGCGGACGCCCATTATCTGATGCGTGTTACCGATAAAATGACGATCTATCCGTTAGGTGGATTAGGTCTTTCCGTCTGGAACCTTGATTATAAGAAAGTAGGTTCCGGGGATAAGAATTCCGAAAATAAAACGTCCGAAGATAAAGCGTCCGAAGACAAGACGCCCGAAGATAAGACGTCTGTTGTAGAAGTATCCGAAACAAAAGTTCGTCTGGGCCTGAATCTTGGTTTTGGAGGAGAGATGCGTGTTACTCAGGATATTATTATCGGCGCTGAGTTTAGATATAATCTTACCTCTAAAAGAATTTATGATCAGGCCATGATTCTGGTGCGTGCCGCATATTATTTTTGATAATGTTTGAAAAATACCCTGCTATGGGACTTTTACAGGACTGCGTGCGTGTGAGTGAAATATTTTTTGTTATGATCAATGGCTAAAACCAAATCGGTATATGTTTGTTCCGACTGTGGGGCGGAATCGCTGAAATGGATCGGAAAATGTCCTTCCTGCGGGGCGTGGAACACGTATGTAGAAGAGATTATCAGAAAAGATCCTGCCGCCGCCCGGCTGTCGATCCCCGGTGTGGAGCAAAGCGGTGCAAAACCGCAGCTTTTGCGGGATGTGACCTCGAAAGAGGAAGCCCGGATGGATTTGCATGACGCGGAATTGAACCGCGTACTGGGAGGAGGCCTTGTGAAAGGGTCGCTGGCGCTTATCGGCGGAGAACCGGGCATTGGAAAGTCTACGCTCGTTCTGCAAACCGTACTGAAATTGAAAGATTTGCGCACGATGTATGTGTCCGGGGAAGAAAGCGCTCAGCAATTAAAACTGCGGGCGGATCGTCTGTCCGGCAACAGCGGCGCGGCGGATCATTGCTATATCCTTTGCGAAACCAACCTGGAACAGATATTCGTGCAAGCGCATAATCTGCAACCCGATTTGCTGATTATCGATTCCATACAAACACTGTATACGGAGATGGCGGAATCGTCGCCGGGAAGTATCACACAGGTACGCGAATGTAGCGCATCGATTCTGAAATATGCCAAAGAAACCGGGGTGCCGGTGTTGTTGATCGGGCATATTAATAAGGAAGGAAGTATTGCCGGGCCGAAAGTATTGGAGCATCTGGTTGATACCGTACTTCAGTTTGAAGGCGACCAACATCATATGTATCGTATTTTGCGCAGCATTAAAAACCGGTTTGGGAGTACCTCCGAGCTGGGTATTTATGAGATGCGCCAAGGTGGGCTTCGCCAGGTGAGTAATCCGTCCGAACTGTTGCTGACCGAGAATCACCAGGGTTTGAGCGGCGTCGCTATTGCGGCTGCTATCGAAGGTGCACGTCCGTTTTTGATTGAAACCCAGTCGCTGGTCAGTACGGCTGTCTACGGCACGCCGCAACGCAGTGCGACGGGGTTTGATATACGCCGGATGAACATGTTGTTGGCTGTGTTGGAGAAACGTGCGGGATTTAAGTTGGCGCAAAAGGATGTTTTTCTTAATATTGCCGGCGGATTGCGGGTCAGCGACCCGGCTATAGACCTTTCGGTGATAAGCGCGGTTTTGTCGTCCAGTCTGGACATTTCCATTGATCGCGGTATATGCATGGCGGGCGAGGTAGGCCTATCGGGCGAAATACGTCCGGTAACCCGTATCGAACAGCGTATTCAGGAAGCGGAAAAACTTGGTTTTTCACGTATTATCATTCCGAAAATGAAAGGAATGGAGCGTTTCCCGTCGAAAATAGAAATACAAAAGGCCGGAAAAGTGGAAGAAGCGTTCCGGGAATTGTTCGGCTAAGGAAGAGTCCGGGCAGGGGGGAAGAAAAAAACGGTTCTGCCGGAGGATGTCATACGGTTCAGGTTTTGAAATTGTTATACGGATCGGATAAATGATTAAAGAGTTACAATTACGCATATTGCCGAAAGAGGCTTTTAACGAACAATCGTTGCGGCGGGTGGTTTGTCGTGAAACGGGCGAAAACCCTGAAGCAATAAATGCCGTACGTGTATTGAAGCGTTCGGTCGATGCGCGTCAGCGAACGGTGTATGTAAATGTATCGTTGAGGGTTTTTATCAACGAAGAACCGGCCGGGAATATCTATAAAACAATTGAATATAAGGATGTGTCGGGCGGAAAGCAGGTGGTCGTGGTCGGCGGAGGGCCGGGAGGGCTGTTTGCTGCGCTTCGCCTGATCGAACTCGGGCTACGGCCGGTTGTGATAGAACGCGGGAAAAATGTTCACGAGCGGAAAAAAGATATTGCGCTTATCAGTCGTGAACACCGGGTTAATCCCGAATCTAATTATTGCTTTGGAGAGGGTGGGGCAGGCGCTTATTCCGATGGGAAGTTATATACACGCAGCAAAAAGCGTGGTTCGGTGGAGCGCATTCTTCATATTTTTTGCCAACATGGAGCCGCTCCTGCGATCTTATCCGATGTGCATCCGCATATAGGAACGGATAAGTTGCCGCGTGTGATTGAAAATATACGGAACCGGATTCTTTGCTCGGGAGGCGAAGTTCATTTTGAAACCTGTATGGAATCGCTGATTATAAAAGGCGACGAAGCGCTTGGCGTCAACACCCGCGACGGACGTTTGTTCATGGGGCCGGTAATCCTTGCGACCGGACATTCCGCGCGCGACGTTTATCGTTATCTCGCGATGCAAAACATTGCCGTAGAAGCAAAAGGGATTGCTGTCGGAGTGCGCCTGGAACACCCGCAAGCGCTTATCGACCGGATTCGTTATCATGATGAGAACGGACGGGGAGAGTATCTTCCGGCGGCGGAATATAGCTTCGTTACTCAGTCGGCCGACCGGGGAGTTTATTCCTTTTGTATGTGTCCCGGTGGTTTTGTCGTGCCTGCCGCTACCGGGCCGGAGGAAGTGGTGGTGAACGGCATGTCGCCTTCAAACCGCAGTTCGCAATGGGCTAATTCCGGTATGGTGGTGGAAATACGGCCGGAAGACTTGCGGAACCGGAGGCTGCGGATTACCGGAGCAGACCTGGGAGAAACAAAAGAAGCCCTATGTACGGATTCCGCATCCGGTGTCGCAAACCTACCGTTATCAGGCTCCGAATCATTGCATGTGATGCATTTTCAGGAACAGTTGGAGCGGCTGTGCCGGATTAACGGAGGGATGAGGCAAACGGCTCCCGCGCAACGCATGGCCGATTTTGTGCGGAAATGTAACTCATCCGAATTACCGGTTTCTTCGTATATTCCCGGATTACAGGCTTCGCCGTTACACTTTTGGATGCCGGAATTTATCACCTCCCGCCTGCGGGAAGGATTTCGCCATTTTGATAAAATTTCCTGTGGATTTCTGACGAATGAAGCCGTCATGATCGGCGTGGAAACACGTACATCATCTCCCGTACGCATTTTGCGCGACCGGGAAACGATGCGGCATATCACCTTGAAAGGATTATATCCCTGTGGGGAAGGGGCCGGTTATGCAGGCGGAATCGTTTCCGCCGCCATCGACGGCGAACGCTGTGCGGAATGTGTCGCCGCATCATTTTGATTGCCTATCCGTTATAAATACGGAAAACAAACCGCTTCATTTTGGGAAAATAATGCCGGAGTGAGAGCCTCCGGATAAAAAAAAGTGATTTTCGGATGAATATTTTCGTAAATTGTCTTGGAAATAAAAATATTTTATATCTTTGTGTGCGAACACATAGTGTTTTCGGATATCGGAATTTATCATAAACAACGTTGTATGGCAATGCGAAGGATAAAAGGAATACGAGAATCCGGAGAAACGTTTTTTGTGTGAGAGTTTTATATTCATATTAAAAATAAAAAGTCATGAAAGCATTTTTTTATCTTGCAGTAAGTATTTCGATTCTGTTCGGTTCGTGCGCCTCCGGCGACGGATGGACGGACTTGTTTAATGGTAAAGACCTGACCGGTTTTAACCAGTTGAACGGAAAAGCGCCGTATCGTGTAGAAGACGGCATGCTGATCGGTACCTCCGTAAAAGGTCAGCCGAACAGTTTTATGGCTACCGAACAGGATTATGGTGATTTTATTCTGGAGTTCGACGTATTGTGTGACCCGACTCTTAATTCGGGCGTTCAGTTCCGTAGCGAAAGCCGTCCCGATTACAACAACGGACGCGTACATGGCTACCAGTGCGAAATAGACCCTTCCGATCGTGCATGGAGCGGAGGCATTTATGACGAAGCCCGTCGCGGATGGTTGGTCACATTGCAGGGAAATCAGCCGGGAAATGCCGCCTATAAAAAAAATGACTGGAATCATTACCGGATAGAAGCCCTCGGGGATACGATACGTATCTGGTTGAATGGCGTGAATACGGCAAACCTGCTCGACAATACAACCCCCAAAGGTTTTATTGCATTTCAGGTTCACGCCATCGGAAACAATGACGCCCAGGAAGGAAAAGAAATTAAATGGAAAAATATCCGTATCCTGACGGAAAACATAAAAGACCGTCTGATGCAGGGAACACTGGCGCCCGAAGTGAACCGGATCCCCAATGTTTTGTCATCAAAAGAGAGCGCCGACGGCTGGAAACTTTTGTTCGACGGCAAAACGAATGCCGGATGGCGCGGCGCTCATAAAGATGCTTTCCCCGGACATGGTTGGCGCATCGGTGACGGTATGATCACAGTCATGCGTTCCGGCGGCGGCGAATCGACAAACGGCGGAGATATTGTAACCTTGGGCGAATATGCCGCCTTTGAACTTAGCTTAGAGTTCAAAATAACGGAAGGAGCCAATAGCGGCGTCAAATATTTCGTGACGGAAGGAGAGAAACAAAAAGGTTCGGCCTTCGGACTCGAATACCAGGTTCTGGACGACCGGAATCATCCGGATGCAAAACTATACACCACTGTTCCGGGAAGTCGTGCGTGCGCCGGACTTTATGACCTGATAGCCCCTCAGAACAAACGCTTCAATGGAGTAGGACAGTGGAATCTGGCGGTTATCAAAGTATTTCCGAACAACCATGTAGAGCATTGGCTGAATGGTTTCAAAACGCTTGAATATGAGCGTGGATCCGAAGATTTCCGGAAGCTGGTCGGAGGAAGTAAATATGCTGCTAAAGCATATAATGATAACGGACGTTTCGGTGAGGCTCCGAAAGGCCGCATCCTTTTGCAGGATCATGGCGATGAGGTTTCTTTCCGCAGCATCAAGATCAGGGATATCAAATAAACGACGATATCCGTATTTTCTTTTGAAAGGTAAAGATTACTTTTGCTCATGGTAATATTGTGTTTGAAGTAATAAAAAAATTACTTCTTTTTAAGAGGCTGCCCCGGAAGTGAGGCAGCCTCTTTTGGTTCAAGTTCCGGTTAACTTCTATCCTGGGATCACCTGCAAAAATATGTGTTTGTACTCCTCCTCCCATCATTTCGAGTATTCAATTATAAGCAGTTAAACAAGCGCTAATGAGGGGTTTCGTACTTTTTTCTTGATAAAAAAGTACCAAAAAATCAAGGCTTCGTCCGCTTCGCCCCGTTAAGCTTAACGCTCCGGTCGGCTGAAATCTGTGTAACTCGCTTCGCTCAAACAGC
>JAIRSF010000140.1 GCA_031255595.1 Tannerella sp. | reverse complement strand
TGTGTAACAAGGAGGGCAGAACCGCCCCCGATCTGGATTTTAATATAAGGTATGATATATGTTCGTTTTTAGATTATTACGAAGGTATTCTTTCAAAGTCCGGATTGGAAAGAATAACCGGAATAAATCAAAAACAACTCTGGCATTATTCTTCCGGCAAGCGTCGGCCAACACTTAAAACGGCAAAAAAAATTCAAGAACGCCTGCATTGTTTTGCAGACGAATTAAAACAGGTGCAATTTATTGATTAACTACATTCTCAAATAAATAACCGCGCTTGTAGCCCGCTCCCTGAAAAGAGCGGGTTTTTTCTGTTGTAAAACATAAAAATAATCACTGAAATATTTTGATATATAACGTACCTATCTTTGTGATATAACATATTAAACAACCACCCCCAAAGGAGGTGGATTTTATAAAAAGATGAAGGCATAGCCTTCAATCCTCCGTTATTCAATCAGCCGACTGTATGAATTTGTTGGTTTTCGTATCGGGGAAAATGATGGTGGGTTTGAATCTTTTTGCTTCTTCGAAGTCCATTTGTGCATACGATACGATAATGATGACATCGCCCGGTTGTACCCTTCGCGCTGCCGCTCCGTTGAGGCAGATGACACCGGATCCGCGTTCTCCTTTTATTATGTAGGTGATGAAACGTTCTCCGTTGTTGTTGTCTAATACGTGCACTTTTTCAAATTCAATCAGATTGGCGGCATCCATGAGATCTTCGTCGATCGTAATGCTGCCGATGTAATTAAGATTCGCCTCTGTTACCGTTACCCGGTGAATTTTTGATTTCAAAACTTCGATCGTCATTTCGAATATTCATATTTTATGTTATCAATCAGTCTGACGTCACCGCAAAATACGGTTATACAGCCTACCGGATTTTTTGTGTCGTCCCAGTTTTCAATCGGCTGTAATGTGTTGCCGTCAATAATCTCGAAATATTCAACGCGTAAAGGAGGTATGTGATCCAGGGTCTTTATCACCCAGTCTGCGGTTTCTTTTACGCTTTTTGTTGTTGCAAAGGTACGACTTTCTTTTAAAGTGCGAGCGATAACGGGTGCAATTTCCCGTTGTTCGGCCGTCAGGCGTGTATTGCGGCTACTCATGGCAAGCCCGTCGTGTTCGCGTATGATGGGGCATGCGACGATATTGACCTGTAGTTGGAGTTGCCCGGTCATTTCCCGTATGACGGCTATTTGCTGGAAATCTTTTTCCCCGAAATAGGCATTGTCCGGCGTGATGATATCGAACAGTTTGCTTACGATTTGCGCCACTCCGTTGAAATGTCCGGGACGCCTCCGCCCTTCCATTACTTCCGCCACCGTTCCGAGGTTGAAAATACGTGTGTCCGGTTCCGGATACATCTCTTTTTCGGATGGCGCGAAGACATAGTCGCAATCAAACGGTTCGAGCATTTCGCAGTCTTTTTCGAGTGTACGCGGATATGTGTTGAGGTCGTTTTTGTCGTTAAACTGTGTAGGATTCACAAAAATACTGACCACGCAGATATCGTTTTCTTTCCTGCATCGTTCAACGAGGCTTAAATGTCCGTCGTGCAGGGCGCCCATGGTAGGAACAAACCCGATCGTTTTTCCCTGTTTATGATCTTCGGAGAGAAACGATTTCAATTTGTCAATTGTCTGTATACGTTTCATTTTTAACTGTTATTATTTGAGTCGTTACCATATAAATACGGACAAAAAGCCCGAAATCAGACTGCAAAGCAACAAAATAAAAAGAATATAAAAGAGCATTTGAGTGAAAAAAAAATGCTAATTTTAAACGTTTTGAATAATCATTGTGATTTCACTTGCATTTTTTCCCATTTTTTTTTAGTATCTTTGTGCCGGTTTTTTAAATAATAAAGCATGAGCGCAAAGCGAATTTTGTTTATTACTCAGGAAATAACCCCGTATTTACCAGAAACGGAAATATCCAAAATATGTAGAAGTTTACCTCAGGGCATACAGGAGAGAGGACGTGAGATACGGACATTTATGCCGCGGTACGGGAATATCAATGAACGAAGGAATCAGTTACACGAGGTGATCCGTCTTTCGGGGATGAACCTGATCATTGACGACACCGATCACCCGCTTATTATAAAAGTGGCCTCTATCCAGTCTGCCCGGATGCAGGTCTATTTTATTGATAACGAAGATTTCTTTCATCGCAAGCATATTGTGCGGGACGATGAGGGGGAAGAGTTTGAAGATAACGATGAACGCGCTATTTTCTATGTGCGGGGCGTACTCGAAACGGTAAAAAAACTGCGTTGGATACCCGACCTGGTGCATTGCCATGGCTGGTTGTCGGCACTGGCGCCAATCTATCTGAAGAAAATGTATGCCGATGACCCCAGTTTTGCGGGGACGAAAATTGTATATTCCGTCTACGAGGACTCTTTTGATAAATCGCTGAATAAATCTCTTGCGGGAAAAATAAAACAGGACGGCGTGACGGATAAAGATTTGCAACTGATCAAAACATCGACGGATTTCGTAGCATTGTCGAGCCTTGCCATACGTTATTCGGACGGTGTTATCCAGGGAAGCGCCCAGATGAATAAAGAGGTGGCGGATTTTATAGAGAAAGAAGGAACGCCGTTTTTATCGTATCAGCCGGAAGATTCCTATATTGACACATATAACGGGTTTTATGACCAGATACTCAATTCCAAACAAACTAAAGAATGATGATAACAGGTTTAAAAAGACTTATTGCCGCTTGCAGCCTTTTGACAGGCATTGCTCTTGGCTCTTGTGACGACAATCTGACCGCGGTGGGTACCTCCATACAGCCTCCCGACGATAGAATCTCCGTTCATACGGATACTTTTATGATGATGGCCTCGACCATTAAATTAGATTCGATTTTTGCCAAAACGACGCAATGTATGCTGGGCGAAATGTACGATCCTCTTTACGGAACGATTAAGTCCGATTTCTTGTGCCAGTTCTATTGCCGGGAAGATTTTCAATTTGCCGAGGCGCCGCATGAAGGGAAGATTGATTCGGTAGAGTTGTTTATTATGTACTCGAATGATGCTTACGGCAGGGTTTCCGCTTACGGCGATACGCTTCTTCCGATGGAAGCTTCCGTATATCCGGTGACCGGCGTGTTGAACCGGAGTTTTTATACGAAAGATAACCTGGAGATATATGCTGATATGAATAATCTCTTGGCCAAGACAATGTATACCCCCTACGACATGAGTATTACGGACTCCGTACGCGCTTTGATCGATTCGTACGGATATTATGTTTATACACCGAATATAAGAATCAAATTACCGGCTCAACTGGGGCAAAAAATTTATGACGAAACAGTTAACAATCCTTCCACATTTGCTTCGCCAGACCGTTTTAATGCTTTCTTTCCGGGACTGTATGTTACCAATACGTTTGGTAGCGGAAACCTTATATTTACGCAGGGAGAGCGGATCATTTTGCGAATATCCTACAGCGTCCTGAGAAAAGACGCACAGGGGCAGGATTCGTTGGCATACCGGAATGAGGAGATCAGAAGTACACAGGATGTTATTCAGGCAAATCGTTTCAAAAACGACAATCTGGATCATTTGCTGGTGGAAAATCCGACTCATACCTACATAAAAGCTCCGGCCGGCGTTTGTACGAAGCTGGTTATCCCGACCACAGAGATTTCAAAGACAATGAACATACAGAATCGTTTTATCAACGGTTTTACGCTTAATTTGAAATATTTGCCGGCCGACGAATGGGATTTTGCTTACTCGCCCCCCTCACATTTGCTGATATTGCCGGAAGATTCGGTACAGTCTTTTTTTGAGAACGGAATGGTTGAAAATTATCAAACTTCGTATGTTTCTTTTCTGCATGATGCGAACGAATCAAGTTCTTCTTCTCCGTCTGCGACTTATTATGGATACAATCCCTCTACACGTACCTATTCGTTCGGAAATATAAGTAACCTGCTGAAAGCGCATATAAAAAATTCTCCGGAAAAGGATCTTAGCGTGCTGGTCTTGCCGGTGAACCGCAGTTATAATACATCATCTTCTTATAGCAATACGGTTTATTACACAGATGGAATATCCCATACCTTGTTTCCCTCCGGGTTGAAGATCCGGAAAGAGGCGGAATTTATGAAAATAGCCGTTATCTCGAGTGAATACGAAAATAAAGAACAGTGATAGAGATTAATAAAAGGCAACATCTTCAAAAAGGATGTTGCTTTTTATTTCACTTTTATATTTAGTTTGTGGAGGACGCCGCGGATCTTTTCGAAAGTGGTGATGCGCGTGGGGACAAGCGGTAAACGTAGCCTGTTCTCGATAAATCCCATCATATTCAACATACTTTTCACCCCGGCCGGATTGCCGTCTACGAATAATAATTCGAACAATTCGGCAAAGCGTGAGTGTATGATGCGTGCGTTCCGGTAGTCGCCTTCGAGCGCTAACCGCACCATGCGGCTGAACTCTTTCGGAAAAGCATTGCCTATAACGGATATGACACCGACCGCACCTAATGCGATCAGCGGGAATGTGATCCCGTCGTCGCCGGAGATAACCTGAAAATCGGATGGTTTGTGTTTGATTATATCATCCATCTGTGCAATATTGCCGGAAGCTTCTTTTATCGCGGTTATGTTGTCAAATTCGCATGCCAGCTTCAACGTTGTTTCGGCTGTCATATTTGTACCGCAACGTCCGGGTACATTATATAATACGACAGGAAGCGGCGAAGCTTTGGCGATCGCTTTGAAGTGTTGGTATATTCCTTCCTGTGAAGGTTTGTTGTAATACGGAACAACCGACAGAATGGCGTCTATTCCGCTCAGGTTGGCATTTTCTATTTGCGATACCACCTGCCGGGTACAGTTTCCCCCAACGCCAAGCACAACAGGTATCCGGCGGTTTACCCGTTCCACAATAACCCTTGTTATTTCTTGTTTTTCTTTTTCCGACAATGAAGGGGTTTCGGCCGTTGTACCGAGCGCTACGATATAATCCGTACCGTTTTCCGTCAAGTGATCAATCAGCCTTGTTAAAGCATTGTAGTCTACGCTTTCATCTTCTTTGAATGGTGTAATAAGGGCAACGCCCATTCCATGTAAATCTATGCTCGCCATAGTAAGAACTATTTATTTTCAAGTGCGCAAATATAGTGCAAATTTCTTATTTCGACGTGATGGACTGCAAATAATTCAATAATTGTTCGAATAAATAGCGCAAATCGTCATTTTTTTCGGGAGGTATAATGGAGAGGTCGTACACCGGATTTTCGCACCTTTTGATGCCGGATTTGAATGTAGATGGGTGTTGCAGAAGCATGTAGCGCATCGGGAGGGAGTTTTCGTCGGAAAAATCGATGATAAGGTCGGCCGGCAGGCTATAAAATTGATTTCGGATATATTTTTCCGGAAAGCCCCATACATTAACATCCTTATCGGCGCGTAGCAGCAGATAGTTGGAATACCAGGTCGGCACATCCTTTTCGGTCGGTGAATAGATGGCCGTATTGATTGTTTTATTCATCGACCTGAGTTTCTCGATACAGGTTCTCACCACATTCCAGTCCTTCGTGTCGCAGATGAACAGGATGTTTTTTATTTCCTTAAAAGACCTGTATTGATGAGGCCGTTCAAAGGCCTTGTCGGTTAATTTGCGTATTTCTTTTTTCAGAAAATAGTTAGTCAGAATCATTCGCCGATTAAATTTAGAAAGTCCGTTTCGTTTATTATTTTGATACCCATTTTTTTAGCTTTATCCAATTTGGACGGCCCCATGTTTTCTCCAGCCAGCACATAGTTTGTTTTGCCGGAAATGGAGCTGCTGTTTTTGCCGCCGTTCTGTTCGATCATCGCCTTGTACTCATCGCGCGAATGTTTGTCGAATGTTCCGCTGATGACGATTATTTGTCCTTTGAGCTTGTCGGTGCGCGCCGTCTGCATCTTTTCGCTCACCTGCATCTGCAGGCCGTACGTTTTCAGGCGTTCTATCAAGGTGCGGTTTCGCTCGTCCGCAAAATAGTTGACTACGCTTTGCGCGATGCGTAGCCCTATTTCGTCCGTCCCGGTCAGCTCTTCGAGTGAAGCTTTTTCCAGCCTGTCGATAGAAAGGAACGAAAACGCCAGGCGTTTGGCCACCGTTTCGCCTACAAATCGTATGCCGAGTGCAAAGAGTACACGTTCGAAAGGCGCTTTTTTTGATTCTTCCAGGCTTTCTAAAAAATTGCATGCGCTTTTCTCCGCCCATCGTTCCAAGCGCATCAGGTCGGCAAAATGAATCGTATATAAATCGGCGGCATTGCGAACGTATCCGGCATTATAAAGGTCTTCCACCGTTTCGGGGCCTATGTTTATGTTCATTGCACGTCGTGTGACGAAATGCTCGACCTTGCCTTTTATCTGCGGAGGACAGCCCCATGCGTTCGGGCAATAATGTCCGGCTTCGTTTTCTTCACGAATAAGCGGTGTTCCACATTCGGGGCAGCGCGTGATGAATGTCACCTGATCCCCTGTCATCATAGAACGGGCGTCCTTGTTAACGCCTACGATTTTGGGTATGATCTCTCCGCCTTTCTCAACATACACCCGGTCGCCTGCCTGCAGATCCAGTTCGGCTATGATATCTGCGTTATGTAGCGAAGCGCGTTTAACAACCGTACCGGCCAGTTGTACCGGTTCTAAGTTCGCTACGGGAGTGATGATACCGGTACGTCCTACCTGGTATGAAACGGTCTGAAGTATCGTTTCCGCTCTTTCCGCCTGAAATTTATAAGAGATAGCCCACCGGGGACTTTTGGCTGTGAAACCCAGAAAACGTTGCTGGCGCAGGGAGTTTACTTTGAAAACGATGCCGTCGGTGGCTACCGGCAGGTTTTTGCGCTCCGTATCCCAATATTTTATATAATCCAGTAAGTCCTGAAGGTTATTGCATACGCGCATTACATTCGGAATTTTGAACCCCCATGACCGGGCGGCCTCCAGGTTGCCGTAGTGCGTGCCGGACGGCAACGATTCGCCTAAGAGGTAATAAAGGTAAGCGTCTAAACGGCGTTGGGCCACGATTGCCGGATTTTGTTGTTTGAGTGTGCCCGCCGCTGCGTTACGCGGATTGGCGAAAAGCGCTTCTTCCTGTTCTTCGCGTTCTTTGTTCAGGCGTTCAAATTCGGCCCAGGGAAGTAGCACTTCGCCACGTATCTCAAACGTTTCCGGATAATCTTCGCCATGCAGTTTCAACGGAATGGAACGGATCGTTTTTATATTGGCCGTAACGTCATCTCCACGTGTCCCGTCCCCGCGTGTGATAGCGCGCAACAGCCTTCCGTTTTCATAGATGAGTGAGATGGAAGAACCGTCGTATTTAAGTTCGGCAACGATTTCAAACGGCTCATTCAGCGTACGCGCCGTTCGTTCGTAAAAATCGCGTATCTCACCCTCGGAGTACGTGTTGCCGAGCGATAACATTGGATACCGGTGTTCGACCTGTTCAAATTCTTTCGACAGGTCACTGCCCACACGTTGGGTTGGGGATAAGGGATCCGTATATTCCGGGTATTGTTCTTCGAGTTTTTGCAACTCTTTCATCCGGTCGTCAAACTCCTTATCGGATATGGTGGGCATGGATAACACATAATAATTATAATTGTGTTCTTCCAGCTCTTGGCGAAGTCGTTTGATTTTTGATTCGATCTCGTTCATAAAGTACTTGTTTATGATGGGCAAAGATAACGTAAGCCGAGCGTAAAACAAAATGAAAACTTGCTTTTATTTTGTTTTTTGTCCGCCGTAAGCAAAGATATTTCCTTCCGTAAATAGGGTTTTCCCGCTATATGGCCGCTCTTTTCCGTTATTATGGGAGAGGGTGTGTACCGGTTATTGTATCGGGCGATCTTAAAATTATAGTCCCTGTTTTGTGTAATTATACGGAAATGTTTAATTTTACGACCGCATTTGTGATGATATATGCGCGTTTGTTTGTAGATATTAACAGGTTATACGATATTATAAACTTATAAATTAGATGTATGAAACGGGACAATGTGATTTTTGAGATTATCGAACGTGAGAATCAACGTCAGTTGAAAGGTGTTGAACTGATTGCTTCCGAGAATTTTGTTAGCGAACAGGTTATGCGGGCAATGGGTAGCTGCCTGACGAATAAATACGCGGAAGGGTATCCGGGGAAACGATATTACGGAGGTTGTGAGGTAGTGGACGAGAGTGAAAACCTTGCCATCGAACGGCTGAAAAAATTGTTTGATGCGGAATGGGTCAATGTGCAGCCTCACTCCGGCGCACAGGCGAATGCCGCAGTTTTTCTTGCAACGATGAACCCGGGCGATACGTTTCTGGGGTTGAACCTCTCTCATGGCGGTCATTTATCTCATGGATCGCCTGTTAACAGTTCCGGCATCCTGTATCGTGCAACCGAGTATAATGTGCGGGAAGAGACGGGACGTGTTGATTATGAACAAATGGAAGAGGTCGCTTTACGCGAAAAGCCGAAACTGATCGTCGGCGGGGCGTCAGCCTATTCACGTGAGTGGGATTACAAACGTATGCGCGAAATAGCCGATAAAACGGGCGCTTTATTGATGATTGACATGGCGCATCCTGCCGGCCTTATCGCGGCGGGATTATTGGATAACCCGTTGAGGTACGCACATATCGTTACTTCTACGACTCATAAGACATTGCGCGGCCCGCGTGGAGGCGTTATATTGCTCGGCAGGGATTTTGAAAATCCATGGGGAAAGAAAACTCCGAAAGGAGAGATTAAAATGATGTCGCAGTTGCTTGATTCGGCTGTTTTTCCGGGTATTCAGGGTGGGCCGCTGGAGCATGTGATTGCCGCTAAAGCTGTGTCTTTTGATGAGGCGTTGCAACCCGAATACAGGGAATACCAGGCGCAGGTTAAAAAGAATGCCGCAGCAATGGCGCAAGCTTTTATGGATAAAGGATATAAAATTATATCGGGAGGAACGGATAATCACAGTATGTTGATCGACCTGCGAACCAAATTTCCGGAACTGACCGGAAAGGTAGCGGAAAACGTATTGGTGAAAGCGGATATTACCGTCAATAAAAATATGGTTCCGTTTGATAGCCGTTCGCCGTTCCAGACTTCGGGTATACGTGTCGGGACACCGGCGATCTCGACCCGCGGGGCGAAGGAAGCCCTGATGGGTGAGATTGTAGAGATGGTAGACCGGGTATTGTCGGATCCGGAATCGGATGCAACCATCCGCTCCGTACGCGGCAAGGTGAATGTCACGATGAAGGAATACCCGTTGTTTGCATGGTAGGACGTCGATGCACAACGTGAAATCATATATGATGAATGGTTGTTGAATTATAAATCATAATTATTTTATTTATGAAAAGTTTTTTTGGTTTATTCTCTGCAATGGTATTTCCAATCTTAATATCGTGTGGAGAAAGTACAAGTCGTGTGCCGGTGAAAGCGTATAATGAAGGAATCAATA
>JAIRSF010000115.1 GCA_031255595.1 Tannerella sp. | reverse complement strand
GCATGGTCTTTGTCCAACGGATTGTTACGATACCAGTCCATAAACTGTCCGGCAAATTCTTTTGCATATTTTTCGTCGCCCGTATGCCAATAGGCGGCTCCCATGGCATTCCAGTAACTCATCCGGTGAAACTGCCAGATCCATTCGTTATCGGGAAAAGGATTCGTAGCCCAGTCTATTTTCGCTCCGCGATACTGCGGCGGATAACTGCCCTGACCGACAAAATAATGGTGAACGGCATCATCCGCCATCTTCAACTGCCTTTCATTTGCACTGTTGTTACGCATCTTTTCCCGGTCATTCCTGTCGAGCGGATGACGACCCGCACCCCCTTTTCTGTAAAACTCCAACAGTTCCTTTACCGCCGCTTCGGGTTGCGCAGAGCGTGATTTCACCTTTTCAAGGCCCGGAGAATCCAGGTTCAGGCGCGATAACAGCAATTGCGCACTATCCGAAAAACCGGCACCGGCTTGTTCCGAACCGCTATCCGAAGAAGCGGTCAGGAAACAAACCAATCCGATACATAATGCGTATTTTTTAAACATATCTTCTTACTTAGCTTTTGTAAACCGGAAAGAATACGAACCGGACAATTTCGGTTGTTGCATGATCATTTTAATACGTATCAGACCATCCGGCCAATACCGTTTCAGCAGCCTGTCGGTAAGGGACAGCGGTTCTATTTCGGGTTTAAAGAGGGAGGCATCGTAACTCATATTCAACACGAACCCGTCGCCTTCGAACCGGAGAACACCCGGTTTGGTAATGCTCACCTTGCAGGCGGTCAGCAGATTCGAACTGGTCGGCTGTCCGGTCACCTCATTCAATTGATAATGGTCTTTTATTTCGAAACGATTACCGCGTTTCAAGGTATAGGTGCGTACCCAGCTTTTCACCCCGGCTTCTTCGGGATAAGAGCCGGCTATATCCGTTGAGAACGTGACGGTGCCGGAGTTTGCTTTGAAGGAGGAGTTGCGGGCTTTATACTTAGCACCGTCTTTTTGATCGACGCCGTTGATGACCGGCAGGTTGTGATAACCCGATTGCATAGTCCAGATCTCATAGCGTCGCGAACTGAACGTCTTTGCTACATAGGTTTCTCTCCCGGCGTCTACTAAGCAGGGTTTCCCGTCGAAATACATCAAACAGGAACCGATGTCGTTGTGATTGTGACTTTCGGCATTAAAGCCGCCTTTCGCACCGAAGAAGAATCCGTTAAAGCTCCCTTTGCGATCTCGTCCGCCTGCGATCTCCGTATTGGGGTACCAGAAATCGGCAACCAGCGCTTCCTCTTTTGGGGCAGTCCGTATCTCGTTCAACATTTTCAGATCTCTGATCTGACCGCCGATTTTTCCGCCTAACGCACTATCGCCCCATCTGTTTAAATTCGCCAGATAAGCTCCGAATTTTTGCATCACCGGGTCGTTGATCGCTTTTCCGTAACGGTAGACGACCGAGGGGCTTCCGCCTGTTTCGGCATCCGCATCCGCAAAATTAATGAAGTACGGCGCATGTATATTTACCTCATAAAAATATTTTCCGATATTTTTGACCAATTGATTGTCATACACATCAAACAATCCTCCGGTTGCATGGCCCATCACTTCCAGACTTTCATAGAGATATGCGCCGGCAGCTCCCCAGTACGAAGGCCCTTCATCACAACCGCCGTCGTCGGGATATGCGTTCAGAAACTTATCGATAGAACGCAAGACCTTGTGTACGGTTTCGGCTCTATGTTCCGGTTCATCGACGATTAAAAGATAACTTGTCAGCATGTTATAATTGATCCACGGATTCCAGTTGTTCGGATGCCCGCCTTTGAAGCCCATATACCAGAAATCGTCCCGTTCGAAATAAGGGTTCAGCACCTTATGCAGAATCTCCTGTTTCAGTCGTTGTGCGATCAACGGATGTGCTTTGTCAAATTCTTTTTTAAACAGATGCAGCGTCCAGCATAGATTGCTTGCTTCCTCTCCTACGCCGAGGTCAACGTAAGGTTCGTTTACGTCCGGTAGCCCGGCGCCTGCTTTTTGCGGCCCCAGATGGGCAGTCCATCCCCACCAGGTTCGTTCCGAGAAATGCCATACACCGTTAATTATCTGATCAATAAACCGTCCTTTCCCTTCTACTAACTCACCCATTACCAAAGCTATCAGGGCGGATCCGCAGGTTGAATAAAGACGGTCGCCCGAACGGATGAACTCTAAGAAATCGGTTGCTTTGAATGTCGGCCAGGTGAAATCGAGATGCTCTTCGGCCCTTTGGATGTATGTACTCTTCATACTTTCGGGCAGGCTGTTCCAAAAAGCCCTGTCATAGTAGTCCGGCAAATGCGCCCAGGCGTCATTAGCGGCAAGCGCCTCCCGGAGATTTACGGCCTCTGCTTCATTCACTAAGATATTGCGTTCTTTTATCGGGGGTTGCGCCGTCGATATCCAAACGGGAAAAACAAGCGCAGCGAAAAAGAGGCAAAAAAAGGTACGATAACGATTCATCATCCGACCGATCGGCCGGAACAGGGTCTGTTCTCTCTCTATTTGTTTCATCATTTAACAGTGTTATTTAGTTAATTGGATTTTAATCGTTTCTTTCCCGTTTTTGCACGTCCATGCCGGAACAATGAGGTCGATACGTTTCAGACCTTTGATCTGTCTGTCGAGTTCCAGCGGAGCGGGATCGAATGAAACCAACGAAAGTTGGTATTCCGGATGTGAAAGATTGTTCAGCTTCAGCGTTTTCCCGTCCTGACGCAGGATCGCACCGCCTTTTGTCAGTTCCACATCGGCCGTTGTCATCAACTGCCAGCGGATGGTTTTTGTTTCGGGCGACGTTTCAATTTCGTCCGTAACGATAATCGATGCGGCGCCGTCTTTTGTAAAGGTGCGTTTTGCGCTTTTCAGCATGCCTTCGTAGGGTGCGGTTATATCAAAGACGACTTCCGGACGGTCGCCTTCTTTGAGTTCGAGCAGTGTTGCTTCGCCGTTTACCTTCTGCATCCGGTCGTTGATCGTGAGCGTGCTGTGCCCGAAATTATTTTTCGTCAGAAGCGTCCACCGCTGACAATCCTGGCAATTGGCCCACAGGTCAAATCCGGTTTTCTCCAGTTCGTGATAGTCCTGATTTCCCGGATCGACGACCCATCGCACGCCTTGCAGTTCGAAAATGAACGAGCCGGCGTCCATATTTCCATGACTTGTCGTTGCACGTCCGCCTTTACCGCCGAAATAATATCCGTTTTCGCCGGTAAAAATAGCAATCGGGTTGTGTCCGCGTCCCGCCCAGACGGAGGGTATGTCCGCTCCCGGTTTCTCCTTGTACTGAGCGATCCAGACTAACGCCGCTCCACCCAGGCGGGATAAGCGGTTCATCCGGTCGGCAGGAATCATCAGCCGGTCGGCTTCGAAGAAGGTTTTATTTCCTGTTTTTGCAGCAAACCAGGCCAGGATATCATCCGCATTTTGCCCTCTGCGGTCGCCGCAGTCGGCAAAATTGTAGTACCAACCTGTCGGAGCGTTGCATAATACGCGGAATATGGCGCTATTCATGTAAGCTTCGTGTTTGGTATGTCCGAAGTCTGTCCCGAACGCACTTTCCAGCATGGCGCAGGTGATGACGGTGAAGCCGGTTCCATACCCCCAGTAAGTAGATCCTTCGGGATAAACACCGTCGGGCAGATACGAAGCCAAAGCATTTGGTATGCCGTCCAACGCTCTCTGTATGGTTTTGGCCGCCAGTTCCGGGTCTTTTTCGGCGATGGCAACCGACGCGGCAATCATACCGCCGTTACAAACCTGGTTCCAGTTGTTTCCGCCGTAGGCCCATCCGGGGTTTTTGCCGTTTTCCGGCCAACTCGGTTTGATACCTTTTTCTATCAGGGCATTGATTGCCATATCAATCGTCGAGCGGGGCAGGCCGTCGTATCCCCAGTCGATCGCGAGGGCTACCGCCATTGCCATTTCCGCCACGTCTAAGTAGTGCGACGGGTTCCAGTCCGAAAAATTACATACGGCGATCACTTCATCGTTCAACCGGCTGAGTACATCAGGGTCTTTTTCCATACGGTAGACCATTCCCAGCATATTGACGCGGTATAACATTTCACGCGAAACGGAAAGCAGCCGGCGACCGGTTACGATCCGTTCCAACAACGGCTTGTCCATCAGCTTTTCAGCATTGATTTTGATCGCCGCATAATAGTTTTTTACAATCGGATCCGACTGTATTTTCTTTTTCACATCCCTTTCTATGGAGGAATTGAGGACTAATCTCGGATGTGATTTCCTTAGTTTCTTTTTAAGGTACGAAACCGACATCGGATTATCTAATTTCGGCATCTGGACATCCTGCTGTGCGAACAGCCTGTTCGCAAACAACAGATGAAAACAAAAAAATAATAAAATTATGCGTTTCATGTTTGTAAAATTTATAGATATTCGGAAATACAAAGTTAGAAAAAATCATTGAAATATGCCGGATTATAAAAAAAAAGGCGTCTTTTTATCCTAACACATGGCCATTCGGAATAAAAAAACGCCTTTAAACAAATGTTTTATTTACTAACCGGAGAAAAGAGTTCCATTTTGACGCCTCTGTCGCGCTCAACGATCACGTCGCTTGCCGAATACTCGCCTTTATCGCTTGTTACCGTATAGTTCAACACGATACCGTTACGCTCTTTGTTTCCCCAGGAGTATTCTTTTGATTTGAATTCTCCGGTTCCCGTCGCGGTATAACTTGCGCCGGCGGGCGCCGATACCGTACAGTTATTCCCGCTGAAAGTCAGCAACAGAGAAAAGTTTCCGGTAAAAATAGCGGATTCGTAACTCAAAGAAACCGAAGCCTGATAGCGTCCCGTAGTAACTAATTTAACCATCGGATAGTTCTCCACAAACTTTTCGGAATCATAAGACGTATTTTCGACCGTAGCCCCCGAGGGGTCTTTCACACTGCTCTTTCCGTAGTGGAAATAGGTGCCATGATATTCGTTTATATATTTAACGGCGAACAGTGTAAAGTTTTTCGACTGCAGAATCGTGTCTACGTCCGACGAACCCGTAATCCGCATCGGAAGAACATACGTATTCTTTATAGCCAGAGGATCATTGAAGAACGCATCCGAAAGCTGCACTTCCACACCACCGTTATACTCCCCTTTGGGAATCACGATCCTGTCGGCCGAAGCCAGTGTGTAATAATTTGAAGGAAGGGGTTTCACCTCAGCTCCGCCCGCAGCAAACAGCAGATTGTTGCACAAACTCTCATCGACCGTAACGCTGAAAGCGCGGTCTTTCGTATTCTCATAAACACCTCCCATCGCTACCGATACCACAAACTTGTGGGCGTTATCGTTCGAGTTATCATAAATATAATCTCCGAGAACAAGCGTCCTGACGGGATATTGATATGGAAAATAACCCGAAGTATACAGGTAGTCGTCAAATTCGCGATCAAAATTTTCACAGGAAAAAAATCCGACTACAATGGCGATTATTAATATTATTCGTTTCATAAGCATATATTTTTTTTGTTAAACGGATTACCATCCTGCATTTTGTTCAATACCGTATTTAAGCACTTCGGAGTAAGGTACAGGCCCGTAGTGCATATAATCGTTCCGATACATGCGTTCTTCGACCGTAAAATAGTTATAAGCGCCGTTCTCGATCCGTACGCCTTTCGCCGGTTGGGTCAGGTCTGCTTTCCAGCGACGCAAGTCCCAAAATCTGAAGCTTTCGAAACAAAGTTCGAGCCTCCGCTCGTTACGGATCATCTCCCTCATAGCCTCCTTTGTCGTAATAGACGCAAGGTATTCGTCCGGTTGTGTGATTCCTGCACGTCTGCGAACAGCCGCTATCACATCTTTTGCCGAAAAACCATGCGTTGAAGCCGATTCGGGGCCCCATGCTTCGTTTGCCGCCTCGGCATAGGCAAGGAACAGCTCCGTCATACGAATATGTACAACGATATGCTGCTGGTCGGATGTCGACGCCGGATTAGGATTAGCGTCCTCACGCAACAGTTTTTTCAGGTAATAGCCTGTCCGCGTCGAATTGACCTGAGCGTTCAACCCGTTGCTTCCGGCATTAACGCCTGTATTGATTTTCGCGCTCTTGTACGTCATTCCGTCGTAAATAATATACTGTCCAAGACGTGGGTCACGATCGGTATAAGGTTTTGATGGATCGTATCCCGAACGCGAATCTGTGATCGGATATCCGTTTTTCATCGGGAAAGCATCTACCAGATTTTGCGTCGGATTGATGCGTCCGTTACCATACAGGCTCGGCGGGAAATTATTGGTTTCCCAGGTTCGGTGCGAAGAAATCGGACGACGCCACAGCATTTCGTTGTTGTCTTTGTTGTCGCCGGCAGTAAGACTTCCCGCGTCGATCTGGGCTTTCAGGTAAAACAGATGGCCCGTCGGGTCGAATTTGCCGATATCCAATAATTCCGCCAACATATCGGCAGCCTTCTCCCACAAGGTTACATCGTTATCCACATTAAAAGCGGGACTTGCAACGAGCAATGCCAATCTTGCCTTGAACGCTTTCACGATACGTCCGCTGACACGCTGCTGGGAGGTATTACCCATCACATAATTGTATGAATAGATGTTTTTCACCTCACCGAATCCTGCCGGAACAGCGGATAAGTTACCGTAATCGAGCGGAAGATAAGTCAATGCCTTATCGAAATCATCGTAAATACTTTGTACGGATTCGGCAAAGGTCTTCCGGGGCGTTGAAAATTCCGTATCTTTCAGAAATTCGTTGAAAACAGGAATACCCGTCATCCGGCCCGAAGCGTCCGGCCCGGCATGGTTACGCAGCAGAAAATATCTCAGAATACCCCGCATGGCGTATGATTCGCCGCTTAGTCTGCGAATAAACAGTGCGCTGATTTCCGGATCCATAGGTTTCCAGGGCACATCGTTGATTATATCCAGAAACCGATTGATGTACAAAACCCCGCGATTACAGTTATCCCACAGGTTCTGCGGATTATATTGAGCCGTCCACATCCCTTTCGTCATATAAAGATATGAATTAACCAAATCGTTCGTTACGGCATCGTCCGTTGCCGGCTCATCAAAACGATAATCGTTCGTAGGAATCAGCGTATAGGCCGTCAACAGCAAGCCTTCGGCATAGCCCGGATCATCGTATACACGATCCAATGTGCTGTGATTATCGTTTTCCGGTTCTAAACTCCATTCACATCCGCTTATCAAAAAAACGGATATAATTGTTATTATAAATAATTTAATTTTTTCCATATCATTAAAATTTAGCTTTCAATGTTACTGCAAAAGTACGATAGTACGGTTGACTTCCTACGCGCAAAACGCGCTCTTTCAGATTGGGTGCGAACTGGAGAAGATTGGCGGCGTTGAGCGAAATATCCAGATCTTTCATATAGAGGACTTTGGCAATATTACCCGGCACACTGTAATTTAACTGAATACGGCGTATATTGAAAAAATCGTTGCTATACATCCAGAATGTCGAACGGCGCAGGTTGTTGCTGTTCGCCTGTGAACTGATGCGCGGATATTTGGCGGTATTTTTTGTTTCGGGCGTCCAGGCGTCGCGGGCCAGTACCGAATACTTATCATTAGCATCCATCCAAAAATAAGAACTTTCCCTGAAGTTCTTCGCGCCCTGTTGTCCATCACCGAGTACGGATAACGTGAATTTTTTATACGATACCCTCAGTTCAAGTCCCTGCGACCATGGCGCTTGCCAGCTACGGAGAAAGACTTCGTCGCGGGAGTCGATAATATTGTCGCCATTCTGATCTTTATACTTCAAATCGCCCGGCCTCACCGTACCGTAGGTCTGAAACGGAGCGGCATCGATCTCTTCCTGCGACTGGAAGAACCCAAGAGCCTCCAATCCGAATGTCGCGTCTTTCCCGTATCCTTTGCGGTACTGGTATTCATCTGCGTAAATCTCATTTACGATCAATCGTTTCGATACCGAATACAACAGGTTCGCACTGACATAAAATCTCCAGTCGCCCACCTTTTTGTTAACATTTACGCCTAACTCGAAACCCTGATATGAATCCTTTTCATAATTTTCATATCCCACGAAGTTTGCATAGAAACTCGGGTACTGAGTAGTCGGACGAACAACGAGGCCATCGTAAATATTATAGAAATAATTGGCTTCAACGCCCAATACGTTGTTAAACATCAAAGTTTGGAACCCGGCGCTTATTTCCTTACGCGAAGCAAACCCCAGATTGTCGTTTCCCGACCAGCTTGAGATAACACCCGAACGGCTCCTGCCGCCTTCGTACCAGTTGTAACTGCCCGAAGTCGTGTAGCGGTTGTCGTAATAGTAATAATCGCCAATCGGGATATCCGATTTCAGGATTCCGGTCGACGCTTTTATTTTCAGATAATCCATGAAATCCGGTGCGTTGAAAAATTCTTCGCTACTCAATACCCATGCCAAAGCTACCGACGGAGAAAAGCCGACTTTAGTCTTGTTCGGTAATTTAACGGAATTAACGAATGCGCCGCTGAAATCAAACATATATTTACGATTGTAGATATACCCTGCCTGTACTCCGATGTGCGCGTTTTTTACTCCCTGAAAATCCGAATAAGATCCGTCGTTGTCCTTAAATGTAGTACCATATCCTAATAAGGAACCGGTCACATGGTGCAAGTCGTCGAAAATACGATCATAGCTGAACAGCCCGTAAAAACCCATCGTACGCCTGAACATGCGGCTTTCTACATTCTGCGATCCGGGATTGGAGTCTTTGCCATGCTGCTTGAGGCTTACGATCTTATCGCCTTCACCCCAGGTCGGCTCGTAAACAGAATATCCTTTTGGGGTAACCTGATTATACGCCATATAATAATCGAAACTCAGGTTGGTGTGGAACGATAAACCTTTTGTGATCATATCCAAGTCTACATTGATGCGGTTATTGAAGCTGAATTTACGCCAGATAACGTCGCTTTGCCCTGCCGCATAACCGTCTGCGATCCCGCTGGTTATGTAATTACTGTTACCTCCCAGCAGATACTTTCCGTCGATATCGTTTTTCCGTCCTTTCAATAACTCATTTTCGGGATCAATCATACTGATCGGCAAAAGCGGTGAGAATTCGAACGGACGTACGGTAGCCGAGTTTCCCCAGAAACTTCCCCGCGGGCCTGTTGAATTATAAAACAACCCGGTCACATCGACCGCCGTATTGATCCAGTCGTTTACTTTCAGGTCGATATTACCGCGCACGTTGAAGTTGTTCACACGCGCGTTCTTCCCTTCCCCGAAGTTCAGGATGCCTCCTTCGGACATCCATCCCAGATTCGCGTAATAACGCACATTTTCATTTCCTCCCGAAAATTCGCTGTTCACATCATAAAAATTTGAGAACTTTTTCAAATATTCGTCGGAATAATAGTCGACACTCGGATAACGGTATTTATTTCCCGTACGATAATTCCGGATGGTTTCATCCGAATAAGTCGGCGCAAACCCGTCGCTTATTCTCGCCTTGTTGTAGTATTCCATGTATTCGGCCGAGCCGAGATACTCCGGCATAGAGATTGACCAGGGAACTCCAATACCATAATTGAGGGTGATATCGGCGGTTTTCTTATAGGCTTTTCCGCGTTTTGTTGTAATAAATAAGGCGCCGTTCATCGCGGCATTGCCGTACAAAACTGCAGAATTGACGTCGCGCAAAACGGTAATGCTTTCGATGTCCGACAGACGGATCCCGCTCAGGTCGCGGGGCATACCGTCGACAATCGCCATGGCGGCTCCGGTATTCGTTCCGATGATCGCTCCGACATCGAGGCTGACGCCCAGCCCGCGGACATTGTTTGAACCGAGCATTCCCAGTCCGCGTCCGCTCATAAAACCACTTAGCCATACCGAATTGTCATAATTGCTGAGATCGCTGATGCGATAGTCGTTTGCAGCGCCAACGACATCTCCTTTTTTTACATCGCGGAACGGAAGGCTTACGTTATCATTGTCGCCGTACCATAAAGGAGAAGTGACGAGCTTTGTTTCCTCCGCCACATTATCGGCGCTGATAACGGCATGCTGATATCCGTCGGCTTCGATTATAATACGGGAATTTACGTCTATATTCAGTGTGTAACTTCCATCGGCGTCGGTAAACGTATATGAATCATCACTGTAGACTTCCGCATTCTCTATCGGCTTTCCCGATTCGTCCGTCACTTTAGAATGAATCGTCACCTTACCTTTCTTTTGTGCTGAAAGTTCATTCGGCCATGATACCGAAAAAACAAAAACGATGATGAGGTATATTAAATTTTTATCCATAAATCAAAAATTTCAAGATTATAAAAATTCTACCATCCCGGATTTTGCGGAAATCCCGGATACTGAGTCGTATACTTTGTCTGCATAGGCAGCCAGTTGTGCTTCTTATCGACAGCGCGTGTGATCACCAAACGCTCCCGGACATTGACCGGTTTGCCGCCTTCTCCACGATCGAAATCAATAGCCGTCTTACTGAGATAACGCGGATCGTAATTGCGGTTCCAGCGGCGCAGATCGTCGAAACGCTGGCCTTCAAAAGCAAGCTCTACCGCGCGTTCACGTACAATTTCTTCGAAAAAGACGTTCTTGTCGGCCGAATATTTGTCCGCCAGGTCGGGTAGCTGAGCGCGGTTACGAACTGTGTTCAGCGCTTCGAGCGCCGTCATCGGATAGTTCGACGCCGATACATTCGGCCCGCCTCCCGACATGAAATTCAACGCTTCGGCATACATCAGATATATATCGGCAAGCCTCAGATAAGGCTTATAGGCCTGCAACTGGTCTGCTCTGGAGGCCGAAAAGTCAGGGCCCATCGGCGCATACCGCTTATAATAATAACCGGTAGAGCTGGCGGGATTGATCTGGTTACGGTGACGGCCGCCGTTATATAATTCCGCGAACTGATCGGCGCCTGCCGTAGACCATATCTGGCATCCGTCATACAGAATATCTTTGTAAAAACGAGGTTCCCGACCGGCCCAGGGATCATTCGGGTCATAGCCCGATTCCGGGTCATCAATCGGAAGTCCGTTCGCCATAGCGTAATTTTTAATGTAATTATGCGTAGGCACGTCGGCCGACGAACCGCTGTTTAATCCTAACGACGAAGGCACCATACCTCCGGTAGTCGACCAGCGAACACGACTCCGATCAAAAATGACGGGCATCATGATACATTCCGTTCCTCCCGGACGCTCATAACTCCAACGCCAGAAGCAGTCTGTCCAGTTGGCCCACGTCTGCATTTTATAGATCCCCGTTTCATCGGCCAGTTTAAGCAATTCACCGAATACCTGCGCCGCTCTCGCGCATAACTCGGCGTCATAGGTATTACTGCCGGTGGCTTCTTCGTTTATCATCGGGCTTGCCGCGAATAAATAGGCTTTGCCTAAATAACCGAGCGCATGAAATTTGTTGATACGATCCCGGTTATGTCCTCTCGTCGCCTGTCCGGGTGCGGACTGATCCCAGTGGTTGGGCAGGATGTCGGCCGCAGCGCGAAAATCTTCGGCCATCTTCAAGGCGGTTTCTTTGAAGTTCAAACGGGTATATTCTCCCGCAAACATATCTTCTACAGGATCAATCACATGCTGCACGTACGGCATCCCTCCCCAGAAACGGCAAATCTCAAAATAGAACCATCCCCTGAAAAATAAGGCCTGTCCTTTCAGATGATTTTTTTCTTCGTCGCTTCCGTTGAAAAGCCCTTCTTCTTCCAGTTTTTCAAGCGCAAGATTGGCAACGCGCAAAGCATACCAGGCATTTTCCCAGATCCGTTTGTCGCGACTGTTAAGACTTGTAGGACTTGCCGCCACGCCGAAAAAGTAACTCTCGTTGCTCCAATAGTTACCCTGATCAAACGGGTAAGGCGAAGGCCCCAAGGTTTCGTCCGCAAAAAGGCATCGGTTCCAGGCTCCTCCTTTATCCGGATCCATGATACAATTATACATTTGTTCGACAAACCCCTGGAAACTGTTGAAATTCCCGAAAGCATCCTTTTCGGATATATCCGATTCGGGCGACTTATCAAGGTAATCTTCACAAGATGTCATACTGATACCCAACATCAGTATCAAACATAAACTTATACTATATTTCATTGTTTTCATTGAGAGGTCTTTTTAAAATGATATTTCAATTCCGAGATTAATTTTCTTCGTAGTCGGATAAGATCCCTGAGTGGCGCTACCGCCGCTGTAAGTCGTTTCTCTGTCGTCGGGCAGGTCAGACCAGAAGAACAGGTTGTTTCCGTTTAAGAAGATACGCAGATTTTCAACACCGGCCCGCTTTGTCCAGGCGTTGTTGAATGTATATCCGAGTTCAACCATTCGCAGGCGAAGAAACGACGCGTCGTATACATAATAATTGCCGATGTTTTCCCCGGAGGTCTTCCACCTCGGGAGGAACGATGTGGCGTTTTGATTGTCTTTCGACCAGTAATTGCGCACGTGGCCGAAAACGATGTCGACATCGTTCTGAAAATTATTGAATGATATGATACGGTTAGCGTTATTCACACCATAGATCTGCGCCGACAGGCTGAAACCCTTGTAATTAAATCCCAACGAAAACGCCGCGGTATTCTGAGGCACTTCCGAATAGCCGATCGGAGCATTGTCTTCCGAGCTTTTGTAAATACCGTCGGCCGTATAATCGAGCAGATTGTAATAACCCGGCAGTTTGGACAAGTCGTTCTGCTCGGTCGGCACACTGGCGTAAACATCATCCCAGTTGTTGTAGAAACCGGTGGAGATGGCAGATCTTGTCTGTCCGATCTGATACCCTTGCGCTTTCAGGTGAGCAAACTGCAACTGGGGATCATCGCGGAAAAGTACTTCGTTTTCGTTGTGTGTAAGGGCTAACTTGCCCCAGAGATCAAAATCTTTGTTTATTCTTTTATTTACGGTGACCTCAAGTTCCATACCTTTGGATTTTACTTTTCCCAGGTTGGCGCTCGGTGGTGTAGCGCCGAAAAATACGGGCACAGACCGGCTACCCCCACTTATCAGGATGTCGCTACGATCTTCCGTAAAATAATCAAACGTGATACCGAGCTGACTTTTGAAGAAGCCTATTTCGATTCCGTAATTGTCCTTAACGGCTTTTTCCCAGCGAACGGACGGGTTTCCTACGGATGTTTCACGATAGAATACATACGGGCTGGAACCGTTGGACGCATTATTAAGGCGTGCCTGCGTTCCGTAACTCATCTGAGAGGTATACATCCATCGTCCGCCGCCGGTGTCGTCGCCTACCCATCCTTTACTGTAGCGCAGTTTTAAACGGTCTATCACTTTTATTTTCCAGAATTTTTCGTTTGTGATATACCAGCCTACGGCCAATGAAGGGAAGAAATCGAAACGATAGCCCGGGCCGAATTTTTCCGACCCGTTGTAGGCGCCGTTCACTTCCAGCATGTAGCGGGAATCGTAATCGTAGGTGATACGGCCTACCCAGTCTTCGCGGTAGTTTTTAAACATATTGCCGTATGCATATTCTTCGCGTTTCATAAGCGCCGTAGCTGACACGTTGTGCAGATCGAAACGGCGGGCGTAGTTCAACTGAAACTGATACATGAAACGACGACGCACCGGTATACTACTATCCCAGTTAGCATTGTTGATACCCTCGGCGCGGATTGTCCAGGGGCGCAAGATCCAGTCGTATTCCTCGGTACTGACCGGAAGATATACGGTATATTCGGAAGGATCCTGATCGGGGCCTTCATATCTCAACGGATAGATCTGTTTGTATTTTACATTGGTGACCGCTTCATTAGGACGTATATGATTGGTTATATCGTAGATACCGCCTTCGCTTCGGATTTCGTTGTCGTAAAAGAGAGAACCTTTTACCGACAATCCTTTTGTGATAAAGTCCAAGTTTTGTTCCAGTGTGAAATTAGAGTTCAACTGGGTGCGCCTCGTTTCGCGAATACCCAGGTTTTGAACAACAGCTATCGGATTTACCGTATTATTACCGCCTTCCTGATAAGCGCCCCAATAACCATCCTCATAATAAGGGAGAAACAGGTTAGGCGCGAGGAAATAGGTGGCCGACCACATCCACTGATCTGCGCGACCGGTACTTCCTTCGTTATTGTAGTTAGTGTTTTTCTGTGAGTAAAAACCGGACAGGTCGACCGATAATTTTGTCGTTTTTGTCAGATTAAAGTCGATGTTACTGCGGAAATTGAAACGATCGAAATTGTAATTGGGATCATATCCTTTTCCGTTATTTATTCTTTTGAACATATCGCCTTCATGCAGATAAGTAACAACTCCGTAATATTTCATGTTATCATTTCCTCCGCTCGCGCTCAACGTCGCACGATGAGAAAAACCCATATCCTTATACATTTCCTTTTCCCAGTCTACATTCGGATATATGGCCGCGTATTCTTTGGACTGAGGTTTGCGGTAACGCTGTACGATTTCGTAAGGCACATAAGCGTCCCACGACGGTTCGTTCAGCACAACCTCGCGCTCAATCATTTCGTTTTTCGCCATCATTGCATCGTATGAATCCAATTTATCCGGCTGCTTCGAAAGCATTGTTCCCGTCGACGTATAATTAAAGTTCAGTTGTGTTTTACCGGATACGCCGCGTTTGGTCGTAATCAACACAACGCCATTCGCGCCTTTCACACCGAATACGGCGGTTGCGGAAGCGTCTTTCAGTACGGAGATACTGGCCACCTCATTAACGTCGAGATTATTCATGCTTCGTTCGACACCGTCGACCAGAATAAGCGGCTGACCGCCGTTCCATGTGTTTTGTCCGCGGATAAACATGTTGGTGGAACTGTTCCCGACAGTCGTTCCCCCCGGTTCTCCGGACGACGTCATCGTCACAAGTCCGGGCAACTGTCCGGCCAACGACTCGGTCAGATTACCGGTATTCCCGGTTCGGCGTAATTCTTTTTCCGACGCTTGTGAAATGGATGCGACCACGCTCTCTTTCTTTTGTACACCATAGCCCACCACTACTATATCCTCTATCTGGATAACACTTTCCTTCAATACAATAGTCAAAGGAGCGCTTCCTTTGACCGCAACATCCTGAGGTATGTAACCCATATAAGATACCCGTAATGATGCGTTCGCATTTACTTCGATCGAAAATTTCCCATCCGCATCCGTCAGGACTCCGTTTGTAGCCCCGATCTCCACAATATTAGCGCCCGGCAAGGGATCGCCTAATTCATCAAACACCGTACCGGTAACTTTGATCTTCTGCTGCTGATCAATTACTTCCGAAACTGTGATGCCCGACAAATCAAAATAGGGACTTTTTGCATTCACCGTACATACATACATAAGAAAGACGGCGACAATTTTCATGATTTTTAAATAGTCCTTAAAATCAGCCCTGATAGCTGAATTGTCATGTTTTACCATACATTTACGTGATTTTTGGTTTCTAAATTTTTTTAATAATTTCATATAACCATTATACCCAAATATGTTTTTTATTTCACAAAAAAACATCATCCGGCAGAACGTGTACGTTTTTTCACATAAGATAAATCGAATAAAAATTCGGATATTAATCTTCTAATTTTTAAGTGTTTCCCATAAGCATAAGTGTTTTTTAATTGATTTTATAAAAATAGCGTTGACAAAAGTAACTCCGGCCGCCTATTTACATCTACATGAAAAATCCAAATCATATACACAAAAAATCCAAAAAGGAGTTTTAACTGTCCCTTCGCCACCCGAAATGAGAATAATGCGTCCCGCATAAATCGGCAACACACCCCCTTTTTTTTAAAAAAATAAACTTCCGCAAAAAAAAACGGATCATTTTGGATAATTGAAAATAAGGATGATCTTTACATCCTCATTTCAATCTTTCTCCGAACCCCGTTAAATACAGACAGCAATGAAATACTTTAACATAGCAGGCCCTTGTAACAGCATAAAGCATTACATGATAGAGGCCGCTACGCGCCTGCAAGGTGTGGAACAATTGATTGATGAGGAACAGTATTTTGTGATTCACGCGGCGCGCCAGAGCGGGAAGACAACCTATCTGAAAGACCTTGCCAAACGGCTGAATACCGGAGGAAAATATTATGCATTGTACTGTTCGTTGGAAAGTGTACAGGGTATTGCTGACCCGAAAGAAGGCATACCGGCGATCGTGCGAAATATGAAAAATAAAATAGAAGAAATGGATATTCTTCACGGCGCTGAATTTGCCAAAAATGCAGATTATGAGGACTTTACCGGCGTACTAAAAACGGCTCTCACACGATACTGTAAGTTATTAGACAAGCCTTTGGTGATTCTTTTCGACGAAGCGGATTGTTTGAGTGAAGGAACATTAATCTCTTTTCTCCGGCAACTGCGCGATGGTTACAACAGCCGTCCGGAAGTGGCATTTCCGCATTCCGTCGCTTTGGTAGGCATGCGCAATATCCGCGACTACAAAGCCCGCGTTCGTCCCGACAGCGAAGCACTTGGCAGCGCCAGTCCGTTCAACATCGTAACGAAATCCCTGACGCTCCAAAATTTCACGAAAGAAGAGATTGTTCAACTGTATCAACAGCATACCGGCGAGACGGGACAAGTATTTGAAGACGATGCCATAGCGCTGGTTTGGGAACAGACACAGGGACAGCCTTGGTTGGTGAACGCGATCGCCCGCGAAGTGATCGTGGAAATTCTGCAATCGGACTACACAAAACCCGTGACGACAGAATTGGTACATCAGGCCATTCAAAACATCATCCTGAATCGTCCCACGCACATCGACAGTCTGCTTGAGCGGCTGAAAGAAGACCGTGTACGTAGGATTATAGAGCCGATGATTCTTGGCGAAGAATTTATCAGTAAAGAATCGGACGATTTTCAGTACACGAAAGACCTGGGACTGATCCGGGTAGACAGCGATTCGCTGATAAAACCCGCCAATCCGATTTATGCCGAAGTAATGATTCGGCGGTTGTCATCCGAAGCGCAGGAGGCATTGAAAAATCCGAAGTATCCCTACCAAATGCCGCGTTACCTCCGGGACGGTTGCCTTGATATGGACTACCTGATGCGCGACTTCCAGCAGTTCTGGCACGCAAACAGCGACATCTGGGTTGAAAAACTGGAATATCGCGAAGCGGCTCCGCACTTAGTATTGATGGCTTTCCT
>JAIRSF010000096.1 GCA_031255595.1 Tannerella sp. | reverse complement strand
AAGAAGAAGATAAGCTATATCCGTTAGGCTCTTATCTGTTTGACCTGAAAGGCCATCATCTAAGACGGGAAGATAAAAAAACAAATCTTACTCCGCGTGAAGCACAGATATTACAGTTACTGTACGAAGACAAAGGGAATGTGGTAAAACGAAAAGATATCCTGCTTCAATTTTGGGGCACGGACGATTTTTTCGCTTCTCGCAGTTTAGACGTTTTCATCAACAAACTGCGCAAATGCCTGGATGATGACAAGTCTGTTGAAATCATAACCATACGCGGGGAAGGACTAAAACTTGCCTTTTAAACAAGGTTATTCGTGATCGTTACACAGGAAAGACCAAATACGGCAAATCACGTTCTATTACCGCGAGGGGGAGGCGTTGCGCCCTGCGTTGCGGAAGGCTTTGGGGGTTTTGCCGGTTGAACGCCTGAAATATTTGGTAAAGAATGAGGGATTGGGGAAATTAAGCCGTTCCGATATCTGTTGTATTGTCAAGGTCGTGGTTGTTAAGAGGATTTTTATGTTGCGCAGTACTATATCGTCAATCCATTCGGCAGCGGTTTTATCGGAAGCATCTTTGACGGCGCCGGTTAAATATCCGGGGGTAACATGCAGCTCTTTCGCATAGTAGGCAACACGCCGCTCCTCCTGATATTTGGACGAAAGCAAATGTACGAAATCGCGAAATATCGTGTCTTTATCCATATCAACCGGCTTTTTCGCCGGTTGATTCCGTTGATAAACAGCCGCCACTTCATAGCATAAAACCAACAAAAGCCGCTTCGTGATTTCCATGTGGTAAGCCTGTTCTTTCCGTTTATAAACCGACCGTATATATTTGAAACAAGCAGGCAAAGCGATCATCTCCTCATCGGAAAGCGACATGCAGGGATTATTGCGTATGGCGGTAAACAGATCCGAAACGGAAGGATCGTTTATATGGCGAAGAAATTCAAGATCCGCGGCAAGCGCCATACATTCAAAATCACTGCTTTTCCATAAAGTACGAACCTCCGCTGCGGCAAAACCGACGCAGATCCGGCCGGCTTTAAAATTATAAACCGTATGGTCAAGCATCAGTACACATTCTCCTTTTATGCAAATGGCTACAAAGCCGGTTTCCGCTATTCCGGGAAGATGTTCAATCCCCCGGAGATAACCTCCCGTCTGCCCCAAAAGCTCAAAATATTCCAAAATAACCTCCCGGCGCAACGCCTCAGGGTCTTCTACATTCGGGCGATCGATCTCCATCTCATTATTTTCATAAAAATTCATTTTGTGTTTCAATACTTCTTTCATTACCTTTGAGGCCTAATCAAATAAGTATCATTTTACGGCAAAAATAAACATTTATATCCGATTTAATGACATTGAAGGCAAGTTTTAAATGAATACTGCTTGGTGCATTCAACCGTTTGGCTTGTCTACCTGTGACGGATCGATCCTCCGCGCCGGAAAAAAACCAGTCCTCCGAACACACTGTATACAAGTCACATGAACGAGCGCCGGCTAAAAGACGATACGGCGGCATCTATATTTTATCAAAACAAACAATCTATTGATATTTTTTTTATATTTGCCCCGGCAATTTCTCCAAAAACAGACATCTATGATCAAGATTCTGCTATTAACAGATTTCTCCAGCGAATATAGTAGAAACATATTGAAGGGGATCGTAAAATATTCGAAGGAACAAGGCTGCTGGGCTTTCCAGCGCATGCCTCTGTATTACCGGATGGTTTACGGAGAAACCGGGGTGCTGGACTGGGCGAAAAAGTGGAATGCCGACGCGATCATTGCATTACTCAAAGACGTAAATGTCGAATCGCTGAACGACCTTCACATACCGATCATCGTTCAGAACTACCGCGACCGAAACCGGCATGTATCCAATCTTACCGGCAATTATCATGGAACCGGCGTCATGGCTGCCCGTTTTTTCATGAACAAAGGATACAAACAATTTGCCTATTACGGTTTCAAAGGCTCCATCTGGTCAAGAGAAAGAGTAGACGGGTACAGGGACGAAATAGAGAAACACAACTATTCGCTTTATGTTTTCGAAGATATGCCGCTTGATAAAGAAGAATGGAGTTATAACAATACGGAACTGGCGCAGTGGCTTGAAGAATTGCCGAAACCCATTGCCCTCTTTGCCTGCGACGATCATTTCGCCCTGCGTATTTCCGAAACATGCAACATCTGCAATATAAAAATCCCCGACGAAGTTGCCATTCTCGGTGTAGACAACGACGAACTGTTGTGCAACATCTCCGATCCGCCGTTATCTTCCATCAAGGTAGACGCCGTCAACGGCGGATACCAGGCCGGGAAATTATTGCACCAACTCATAAACAAGGAAATATCGCCGCCGGTAAACATTGTCGTCGAACCGCTGATGATTGAAAACAGAGGCTCGACGGATAAGTACGCCGTTTCCAATAAACACATACGACACATCCTCAACTACATCGACAATAATTATATCAATCCCGTTTCCGTAACGGAATTAGTAAAACAAGTACCGCTATCCCGAAGGGCATTAGAAAAAAAATTCAAATCCGAAACCAACGACACACTATATCAATATATACAAAATTGCCGGATAAATACATTTAAGCGACTGCTGCTCACCTCCAACGATTCCTTATTCGACATTGCTCTCCAGTCGGGATTCGACAACTACAAAAACGTATTCCGCGTTTTCAAAAAATACAACACAATCTCGCCTGCAGAATATCGTCGGCGCTATACGAACAACAAAATAGAAGATCCTACGGATATTGACGCTTTTTGAAGGTTTTGTTCCGTATTTCGGGGGTTATCCTATTCAAAATAAAGGCATATTTGCATCGGCAAATCGTATTTAAACCGGCGTTTGCACCTAAAAAGCGCCGGAATGAAAACGAATCATCAAATTAATAAATTCAATATCATGACAACCAGACGAAATTTCATCAAACAGGCAACTATCGGGACTGCCGCCTTTTCAATAGGAGGCGTCATTCCCGGAATGAGTGCAAAAAGTTACGCAAATGTCATTGGCTCCAACGACAAAATAAGGGTAGGTGTGATCGGCGTAAACGCAAGAGGCGCCGCCTTAGCCGCCAATTTCGCCAAACAATCCGGATGCGAAGTCACACGTGTTTGCGACGTTGATTCAAGGGCTATTACCCGGTGCATATCCTCCATAGAAAAAGCGATGAACTACAAGCCGAAAGGCGAAAAAGACATTCGCAAGGCGCTCGAAACAAAAGATACGGATGCGTTCATCATTGCAACACCGGATCATTGGCATGCACCTGCGGCGCTGTTAGCAATGCAAGCGGGAAAAGACGTTTATCTGGAAAAACCATGCAGCTATGCCCCCGCCGAAGGCGAAATACTGATCCGGGCAGCCGAAAAATATAAACGCGTCCTGCAGATGGGAAACCAACGCCGCTCATGGCCGAACGTACAGGAAGGCATCCGGGCGCTGAAAGAGGGCGTTATCGGAAACGTACATTTCGGCAAAGCCTGGTATACCAACAACCGGAAACCAATCGGCGTCGGCAAAGAAGCGCCCGTCCCCGAATGGTTAGACTGGGACTTGTGGCAAGGCCCCGCACCCCGCGTACCCTACAAAGACAATGTAGTACACTACAATTGGCATTGGTTCTGGCGATGGGGAACAGGCGAAGCCCTAAACAACGGAACACATATGGTAGACATCCTTCGCTGGGGCATGGAGGCAGACTACCCGACGATGGTCAACTCGGTCGGAGGCCGCTACTTTGCCGACGACGATTGGGAAACACCCGACACACAGGTTATCAACCTGGAATTCGGCAACAAGTTATCCATGACATGGGAAGGGCGAAGCTGTAACGGGCGGCATGTAGAAGGCAGCAGCGTCGGCAGTATATTTTACGGCGATAAGGGCAGCCTCCTGATTGCGGGCGATGACAGCTATAAGATATTCAGTCCCGACAACAAAATTCTTAAAGAACAAAACAGCAAAATCGCCATCGACCCACGTAACCTGATGAATCCTGCAGAAAGCCTGGACGCTTTGCATATCCACAACTTCTTCAACGCGATACAAAAAGGCGAAACACTGAATTCGGATATCGTTTCCGGTCACAAAAGTACGTTACTCGTCCAATTAGGGAACATTTCACAACGCACCGGACGGTCGCTACGCATCGACGACATGAACGGGCGGATCTTAAACGACCCGGAAGCGATGAAACTATGGAGCCGCGATTACGAACCCGGCTGGGAAATGAAATTATAACAGCGCTTGTGCGATATAACTTTTTTATACCTGATAAACTAACATTTTTTCAAATCAAACCTATGAAACGAAACAATTTATTTCTCATCATCTTATTATCTCTCATAATCGCCCCGCTTTCATCACAAAACATACTGAGGGTCGGAATAATCGGATTAGACACATCTCACTCACCGGCTTTTATCCGGCTCTTAAACGGTGAAGAACCTTTGCCCGAACATCAGGGATTCAAAATCACCACAGCTTATCCATACGGTTCAAAGACCATAAAAAGCAGCGCCGACCGCATCCCCGAATACACAAAAGAAGCCCGGAAATATAACGTAAAAATCGTCAACTCCATTCGGGAACTGCTTGATGAAGTGGACTGCGTCATGCTGGAAACAAACGACGGAAACCTTCATCTCGAACAGGCTGCCGAAGTAATAAAATCAGGCAAACCCCTGTTTATAGACAAACCTGTTGCCGCCAATCTATCCGACGCCATTGCAATTTTTATGCTGGCAAAAAAACACGATGCAAAGTTATTCTCGTCTTCAGCTCTACGTTTTACACCTCGTAATCAGGAATTAAGCAGAGGCGAGCATGGCAAAGTGCTCGGAGCCGATTGTTTTTCGCCTGCACCCGGCGAGCCTTCTCATCCCGACTTCTCGTGGTACGGCATACATGGGGTAGAAACGCTATTTACGGTTATGGGTACGGGATGTGAACAAGTGACACGCATCTCGACCGAAGGCGCCGACGTAGTGGCGGGCCTGTGGGATGACGGGCGCATCGGCACATTCCGGGGTCTTCGCGCCGGCAAAACCGGATACGGCGGACACGCCTTTTGTGAAACCCAAATAATCCCGACAGGCGGATACGAAGGATACGGTGCTTTACTCACAGAAATACTGAAATTCTTCAAAACAAAAAACGCCCCCGTCACAGAACAGGAAACGCTCGAGATCTTCACCTTCATGGAAGCTTCCAACAAAAGCAAACAACAGAACGGAAAACCCGTATCCATGAAAGAAACATACGAAAAAGGACGCAAAGAAGCCGAAAAAACACTGAAAAAGAGAGGC
>JAIRSF010000085.1 GCA_031255595.1 Tannerella sp. | reverse complement strand
ACACAAGCCGAAGGAAGCGTGTTGATCCACCAGAAAATGTTCGAAAGCCGGTTGTTTTTTGTGGATAAACTCATCGACATGGGCGCCCGGATCATCCTTTGCGACCCACACCGGGCGACGGTCATCGGCCTCGGTAACCGCCAGCGGTTGAGGTGCGCCAAAATGGTATCTCCCGATATACGGGCCGGAATCGCCCTGCTTATTGCAGCCATGAGCGCCGAAGGCATCAGCCGCATCGACAACATCGAACAGATAGATCGTGGATATCAACGTATCGACGAACGCCTGAACAAACTTGGAGCATGTATTTCAAGACAGGATATATGTTAAGGACAGAAGATTTGATTAAAATAGGATACTTTGCCAAACCGCATGGAATAAAAGGAGAGATATCGCTCGTAACGGACTACGACATGGCGGATCTTTCCGGCGACGATCCGTACATCGTCTGTGAAATGGAGGGCATTCACGTACCCTTTTTCATCGAATCGTACCGTCCGAAAAATAATACAACAGCGCTCATCGGACTGGCCGGCATCGACTCGGAAAACAAAGCAAAACCGTTGACCGGAAAACCGGCCTATATCCCGTCGGATCTATTGCCGCCGGACGACGAAGACCTTCCGGAATGGACTCGCCTGACAGGGTATACGGTAACGGACGACAGGAGCGGAGAAATCGGAACGGTTTCGGATATCGACGATCATACGATAAACGTTCTATTGAAAGTCGATTATAAAGGACAAGAGATTTTGATCCCGGCAGCGCTGATAACGGCTCTGGAACGGGAACGGAAAATGATAGAAGTTTCACTGCCGGATGGTTTTTGGGAAATATGAAACGAAAACATGTAAATAAGTCGTTCTGGATGCGTATACGATTCAAGTATAAGCTGATGTTCTTCAACGAATCTACGTTGGAGGAGGTCTGGTCTTTTCGCTTATCCCAACTATCGGTCTTCGTTTATATGGGTGTTTTCGCTTTTATCCTGATTACGCTGACCTCCGTCATAATCATCCTGACCCCCATACGCAACTATCTGCCGGGCTATTTAGATGTAGAGGTGCGCAAAGATATCCTTGAAAATGCCCTGAGAGCCGATTCTTTGGAAGAACAACTGTCGATCCAGTCAATCTATATCCGGAATATAGCCGACATCCTGTCCGGGAACCTGTCGATTGAATCCATTCGGGACAACGATACAACCTCTTTCATCACCTCCAACTATGATATTCCGCGAAGCGAACGGGAATCGGCATATATACGGCAGTTTGAGGAGGATGAAAAGTATAATTTAACCGCGTTGAATCCCAATCCGGTGCAGACGGAATTTTTCTTTTACCGTCCCCTGAACGGGATCATATCGTCCGCTTTTAATGAAGAAAAGCAACATTTCGGAATAGACCTGACGGCAGCGCCTAAAGAAAATGTGATTGCTACGCTCGACGGAACGGTTATTTATGCGGGATTTGATCCCAAATACGGAAATGTGATCTCTTTGCAGCACAAAAATGATTTCATATCGATCTATAAACATAATGATATACTCCTGAAAGAACTGGGAGATCGTGTTGCCGCCGGCGAGGCGATTGCAATTGTCGGCAACACCGGGGAATTGTCCACCGGGCCTCACCTTCATTTCGAATTGTGGCACAGGGGCGATCCCGTCGATCCGGAGGGGTATATAGCCTTTTAACTATTTATTAAAACGACCAGATGGCAAGACAAATAGCGATATTAGGCTCCACAGGTTCCATAGGTACGCAGGCATTGGAGGTGGTAAGCGCACACCGGGATTTATTCGAAGTGTACGCCCTGACGGCCAATAACAATGCCGAGTTACTGATCGAACAGGCGCACAAATATATGCCCGATACGGTAGTGATCGCGAATGAAAAAAAATACCCCGAAGTAAAAGAGGCCCTTGAAGACCTGCCCGTCAAGGTATGGGCCGGGCCCGATGCTATTGCACAGGTCGTGACGGCGGGCCCGGTTGATATGGTGCTGACGGCCATGGTCGGGTACGCCGGTCTTCGTCCTACGATCGAAGCCCTCAAAGCCCGTAAAGCGATCGCGCTGGCCAATAAGGAAACCTTGGTGGTGGCAGGCGAATTGATCACGAGGTTAGCCAAAGAAAATCAGGCGCCCATCATACCGGTCGACTCCGAACATTCGGCCATCTTCCAGTGCCTGAACGGCGAATGGCACAATCCGGTTGAGAAGATCTTGCTCACCGCCTCAGGCGGCCCGTTCTTCGGAAAAACGAAAGAAGAACTGGCCACCGTCACCAAAGCGCAGGCGTTGAAACATCCCAACTGGAACATGGGCGCCAAGGTGACAATCGATTCGGCTTCCCTGATGAACAAAGGATTTGAAATGATCGAAGCCAAATGGTTGTTTGCTATGAAGCCGGAACAAATCGAAATCATTATTCATCCGCAATCGATCATTCATTCCATGGTTCAGTTTGAAGACGGCGCTGTTATGGCGCAATTGGGCCTGCCGGATATGAAACTTCCCATATCGTACGCCTTTTCATATCCCAAACGACTCAAAAGTTCGTCCGAAAGGCTTGATTTCGCAGCCCTCCGGTCGTTCACATTTGAAAAGCCCGATACGGATAAGTTTCGTAACCTGGCATTCGCTTTCGAAGCCGTACGAAAAGGAGGTAATATGCCATGCATTCTGAATGCCGCCAACGAGGTGGTCGTGGCCGCGTTCCTGCAGGAAC
This sequence comes from Tannerella sp., assembly GCA_031255595.1. GTDB lineage: Bacteria > Bacteroidota > Bacteroidia > Bacteroidales > Tannerellaceae > Tannerella. Next base: position 3,932 of record JAIRSF010000085.1, on the reverse strand, counting down.
GGATCGGCTTCCTCCGGATGAGCGATCTGATCGAACAAACGATGGAAAGGGCGTCATTCATTGCAAACCCCGTTTATGACGATTACGTCCGCACCGATGCCGAAGTGCGCAGGATCGCGGAAGAACTGATTACTAATAAATAAAATTACAAATTAACGGAAATATGGAAACATTTTTGATCAAAGCCATACAGCTTATTCTCAGCCTCTCGATACTGGTAGTCATCCACGAATTCGGGCATTTTATATTCGCCCGTATCTTTAAGGTACGGGTAGAAAAATTTTACCTGTTCTTTGATCCATGGTTTTCACTGTTTAAGTTCAAACCGAAGAACAGCGACACAGAATATGGCGTCGGATGGCTCCCCTTGGGCGGATACTGCAAAATATCCGGTATGATCGACGAGTCGATGGACAAGGAACAGATGGCGCAACCGCCTAAACCGTACGAATTTCGTTCCAAACCTGCCGGGCAACGGCTACTCATCATGACGGCCGGCGTGATATTCAACTTCCTGCTGGCGTTGTTCATCTATTCGATGGTCTTATTGCATTGGGGCGAAACCTATATTCCGTTGAAAAATGTCGCCTTCGGCATGGAATACAGTAGCACATTCAAAAACATCGGTTTTCAGGATGGGGACATTTTATTAAAAGCGGATACCGCAACGCTGGAACGTTTCAACGAAGACTGCCTGCGCAAAGTGGTCAATGCAAAAAACGTAACCGTTTTGAGGGATGGCCGGGAGATGACCATCGCAATCCCTGCAGACCTCATGCAACGCCTGCTGCGGGATAAGGAAGGTTTTGCCTACTACCGTATCCCGATGATCATCTCCGAGGTGGAGCGGCAGACGGCCATTGAGGCAGGCCTGAAAAAAGGCGACCGTATAACGGGCGTTAACGGAGTCAACACGCCGACGGCCTCCGATGTGATCAACGAATTAGACGTTAACAAGGAAAAGACGACGCAAATAGAGGTCATGCGCGACGGCAGGCTGTTTTCAACAAATGTTCCGGTCGACGCCCTCGGTCATATCGGCATACTCATCAACAACAATCCTGCCGGTATTTACGAAACGGTTACCGTCAAATACAATTTCTTTACCTCTTTTCCGGCCGGTGCCCGGTTGGGAATCAACACCCTGAAGGGATACGTGAACGACATGAAGTATGTATTCACCAAAGAAGGAGCCAAAAGCGTGGGCGGATTCGGCGCGATCGGAAACCTGTTCCCCGCTTCATGGAACTGGCGGATTTTCTGGGAACGTACCGCCTTTTTATCCATCATACTCGCGTTTATGAACATACTGCCCATTCCCGCGCTCGACGGCGGACACGTGATGTTTTTGCTCTACGAGGTCGTTACCCGACGCAAACCCGACGATAAATTTCTCGAATATGCCCAAATTACAGGTATGATTATCTTATTTTCTTTGCTTATCTTTGCCAACGGAAATGATATTCTGAGATTTTTCTCTCGTTAAAAAACAAAAGGTTCAAAATGAAAAAAGCGTTACATCAATTAGGGGAATACGTACTTCTTTTAAAGAAGACGATCGGCGTACCTACGCGATGGAATATGTTTTTCAAGCAATTAGTCAAAGAGATCTACAAGCTTGGCGTCGATTCGATATGGATTGTGGTGATCATCTCCGTATTCATCGGAACGGTTATCGCCATTCAGATCTCGCTGAACATCAGTTCGCCGCTTATCCCCAAATTCACGATCGGTTACACCACGCGTGAAATCATTCTGCTGGAATTTTCATCTTCGATCATGTGCCTGATTCTTGCAGGCAAAGTAGGTAGCAACATCGCCTCCGAGATCGGCACGATGCGTGTCACCGAACAGATTGATGCGTTTGAGATGATGGGCGTCAATTCCGCTAATTTCCTGATCATGCCCAAAATCGTAGGACTGATGCTGTTTATCCCCGTATTGGTTATATTCAGTATGGTGACCGGTATAGCCGGAGGCGTGATTGCCAGCTATGTGGGAGGAGATATGACGCCTTCCTCCTTTGAGTTCGGATTGCAATACTATTTCAATTCTTTCTACGTTCAGTATTCCATCATAAAGTCCGTCGTTTATGCATTCATTATTTCATCGGTTGCGTCTTATTTCGGATATACCGTCAAAGGCGGCTCTTTAATGGTAGGCAAAGCCAGCACCAATGCGGTTGTGATGAGCAGCATTATGATCCTGCTGGCAGATGTTTTATTAACCCACTTAATGCTGACCTGATATGATTGAGGTAAACCATCTGACAAAATCATTTGACGGCCGAACCGTCATCCATGATATAGGCGCTGTTTTCGAAACAGGTAAGACCAACCTGATTATCGGACGAAGCGGCTCGGGTAAAACCGTTTTGCTGAAAAACGTGATTGGTTTGATGACGCCGGATTCCGGGGACATTATTTTTGACGGCCGCAACATCCTGAACATGAACAAGCATGAGATCCTCTTCCTGCGGCGTGAAATGGGTTTATTATTTCAAGGCTCCGCACTGTTCGACAGCATGACGGTACTGGAAAACGTCATGTTCCCTTTGGATATGTTTTCCAAAGAAACCGTACGGGAACGGAGAAAGCGCGCTATTTTTTGTCTGGAAAGGGTCGATATGGCAGACACATACAAACTGTATCCGTCGGAAATAAGCGGCGGTATGATGAAACGTGCAGCTATAGCCCGCGCGATTGCGTTACAGCCCCGGTACCTGTTCTGTGATGAACCGAACTCAGGCTTAGACCCGAAAACATCGCTGATTATTGACGATCTTATACACAGTTTGACAAAAGAATACGGTATGACGACCATCATCAATACGCATGATATGAATTCGGTCATGAACATCGGCGAAAACATCATTTTTATAAAAGACGGTATCAATGAATGGAACGGCACCAAAGAACAGGTAATCAGTTCCAAAAGCAAAGCCCTGGAGGATTTCATTTTTGCGTCCGACCTGCTTCGAAAAGCCAAAGAAATACAAGAAGAAGCAGAACGGGAAGGATAAAAAAATGAAAGTGAAAACATTTCGTATAAACACAAATTAAATTTTGCAATATGGAGCATAAATATTTAATTATTAACAAACTGATAAAAAACGAGAGTTGAATTTGTAGAGACACGAATAGGTATATTTAATAGAACTGCAATCATTCGGTTTGTAAATATATAGTTTAGTATAGTATATATATTACAATTAAAACCTATTTTTGTCTGCTGATTTATATTTTAGTTAAAGACATATTTACCTTATTTTTAATTAATTTATAGTTACTGTATAAACATATTAGAAATTAGAACATGAAAATGAAACGTATAGCATCCTTGTTGCTGTTATTAAGTGGGATACTTTTTGTGCAATGTGATAAACGTATTGATCCGGACTCGGGAGAAGGAACAGAAGGGCCGGAGGGAAAAAATAAAGTATCCTTAAATATTCTCGTTCCCAAATCAACCGCATCTACTTATGCAGGGGTAGATGCAACACAACGTGAAAATCATATAGATACCTTGTATGTTGATTTATATCAGGGAGCAACCCTCATCGACCAAAGTAAATTTCCCTACGCTGCTCTGGACATCATGTTAAACAGTAACGACTCGATTGTTACGGTAGGATATGAAGTCGATAACATTACTACCGGTACACTTAGCGCCGAGGTTTTTGCAAACAGCAAAACCGTCAGAACATTAGGGTCGACTCCAGACTCTGTCCCTTTGCCTACGGGAAATGCCGCGACTTCTTTTTACATGAGCGGGAAAATAGACAATATTGCCTATGATACACCCAGTGGAACTTATAAAGCAACGATTCCGCTGCAACGGAATGTAGCCAAAGTGCGCGTAAACGTATCCAAGAACAGCGTCATTCTTCCTTCCGACCTGGAGATTGAATATGATAAAATTAAAATAACGAC
>JAIRSF010000078.1 GCA_031255595.1 Tannerella sp. | reverse complement strand
AAAGGGTTATAGATTAAATAAAATTGATAACTTTGCATCCGATCGTGAATAAAGTATTATGGGTACACATTATTTACATACACCACGCAATGGCACCTGAAATCTGCTCCCCTATAAATAAGAAAGGGGAGCAACCGTTCTTTTACTCAGACTCTTGAATTATAAATTTAATATATATGAATATGAAAAATCAAACATTTTTATTATTGTGCACACTTTCATGTTTATGCATTTCATGCAATAACTACATGATGAACAGTGAAGATTATACCGGCGGATACGAGCAGTTAGATGATGCCGATGTGGAATTATATTCTTTCGTGCCTTTTACGGACGAGGAAATGAAGACTTTGCCATACGAACAAAAACTTGAAAAAAGACAGATACCGGAGTCTTTTTTGTTGACGATGACAACCAAGTCGTTGTTTTATCAATACTTTTCCTGCGAACTTTCCAAGGGAATGTACATATCCAATACAGCTCAACAGGGTTTTGTTGCGATGAAAAAACAATTGAACATGCTTCCCGAACTGTTGAACCGTCGCAACGCGGGAAAAACGCTAATGGATTTGCTGGAAAAAACGGAGTTGCCTAAACTGGACGATTCGGAAAGTTTTCATTTTTATGGCTGCCTGGAAAGGATTCTTGTACAGCCGGAAGTAATCGGCAATATGACGGACGAAGAAACGGACCGTTTCATACGGCTGGCAAGACAGGTCAGGGATACGATTGTCCGCCTTTCCGGGATAAACAAGAAATGGGAGAATCCCGAAAGTTTGGCCGCCATCATGTTTGGGCTTGGGAATGTGATGCTCGAATACGAATACGAGCCGTTCATGAATCTTGTTGAGTCTAATACCGAAGTCGGCGGATTAATGGCGGGTGGAAATTTAAGAAGCCAACAGAGTGAAGAGTGCGTTTTGCTGATAAACGATTGCATCGGCAAATTTATTGAATTTAAAAAGTAACATTACGAGGACTTAATGCCCGCTGCCGTTAAGATGATTCTGCGAAGCTGGTGGAGAAATAAAACGTTCGCTTTTATCTCTATCATCAGTATGAGCGTCGGCTTGGCCTGTACGACACTTCTTTTGGCTTTTGTGATCTGCGAATATAATGTGGAGGCCGGCAATCCGAACAGGAACCGGATCGTGTATATGAGCCAGGATTCGCCGATGCAGTCGGGTGAAACCGTTTCATGGATACGGGAAAATGTCCCGCCTATGCTCAAGGAGAATTATGCGGAAGTGGAAGATTTCCTGCGGTTTAAAACCGAGTCGGTCAGATCTGTTATCGTCGATGGAGATCAATACCACGCGCCCTTTATGATGACGGGTGTGGATGCTTCCTTTCCTGAGTTCTTCCCCTACCGGATAATTGCCGGCAATTTGAATGAGGCGCTGACGGAACCCCGCAAGTTGGCCATCACGGAAAAAACGGCTAAACGGATCTTCGGTAACGAGAATCCTGTGGGGAAAAATATCGTCGTCGAGGTAGACGGAGATGATTTCGAGGGAAATCAGGCTACTAAGGAATCCTACACAGTGGTTGCGTTATTGCAGGAACGGGAACAGTCTTTCCTGCATGTCGAAGCCCTGACGATGTACACAGAAGGTGACCACGGTGGCGTTTCCATGCTGCTGGTGAACGGGGCTGCAGACATGAGCGGCTTTTCCAAAAAAATAAAAAGGGACGGCGTTCCTACACTGCAGGAAGATATCGGCCGGTATTATTTCAGTAGCTTACAGGAGAGTTATTTTAAGGAATATGTGCAGGAATATATTCCTTTCATTGTGCGTCGCCAGGCGGCTTTGCTCTATCTCGGCTTCGGTTCGGCCATCCTGATCCTGCTGATTGCCTGCATTAATTATATTAACCTCAATTTCTCGCGCTTCCTCCAACAGGCGCGGATCATCCATGTGCAGAGACTGATGGGCGCTTCAAATATGAAAATCATTGCACAGTTGTTTCTGGACACTCTCCTTACGGTTTCGATCGCTTTCCTGATCTCTTTGCTCATCGCCGGCGAGGTGTTGCCGCTGTTTAATACATACATGTCTGCAGGCCTGAAGGCTTCGTTCTTTTTCGATAGGCAGGTCTTGCCGGTTCTCTTATGCTTGGTTGTGTTATTATCAGCCGTTCCGGCTTGTTATATGGGAAGAAAAATAATGTCCGTTCCGGTGTCGGAATACCGTCATTTTTTTACCGGGAAGAAGAAACAACACCTGATCGCCGTTTTATCCGTCGTCCAGTATGCCATATCCGTCGCTTTGATCATTGCCGCCATCACGGTGAACAGGCAGGTCGGACTTATCTATAAAGGAGGTGAAATCTACAAAGGCCTTATCGAAATCGGAAACGAGGATGCCTCCGCAATCCGCTCGCTCACAGAGGAACTGCGAAAATATCCGGATCTGCAAATGACACGGGCAAAAGGGTCCCTGCTCTACTCCTGGCTGAAACAAATCATCCTCAAAGATAACGACGGAAATGAAACCTACTACCGCATGTTGATCTATTCGGGAGAAACTTCGTTCCTGAATACTTTACAAATCAACCTGATACAGGGACTGCCTCCCGAACAGGCCGTCAATCATTATGCCTACCCTGTATATGTTAACCGGAAATTTGCCGATATACTGGTTCCGGCGGGCGAAAATCCCATAGGTAAACCGCTGAAATTATACGATAAAGATTTCCTTGAAGATAATACCACCATCGCCGGTGTAATCGATAATATGTACACAAATTCGCTGGAAAACGAAGCCTATCCCATAACGGTCCATATAAACGGGCCGAAAGAGGAAAATTACAGTTATCTCTATATCCGCTCAGGTGAGAAGCAGATCGGGTTGATACAAAAAGAATGGGAGAAAACGAACCCGAATAAATATTTTGCATACCAGGACGTATACCAGGAGTTCCTGTCACGTAACAACAAAGCCGTTGAATTATCACGCATCTTATGGATGTATTCCATCATCAGCCTGTTCCTCACATGCTTTGGCTTGTATGGAATGAGCCTCTACACCATCCGGCAACGGACAAAAGAAATCGCCCTGCGCAAAGTGAACGGGGCCACCACAGGACAAATCATCCTCCTGCTAATCAGGCGATTTTTCGGATGGATTGCCATCGCCTTCATCACGGCACTCCCCGTTAGCCTGATACTCCTGAACAATTGGCTCAGCCATTACGCATACCGGACGAGTATCTCATTCACCGTTTGCCTGCTGTCCCTGCTCCTCATTCTCGCCATAACCCTCCTGACCATCATCCGCCACAGCTACAAAGCCGCAACGGAAGATCCCGTAAAAGTGCTCAAAACAGAATAATCCGTGCGGGGGGAGGGACGTCCGTTTTTACCGTTTGGAGCGGAAGGGATTATGATTTTAAATCCTGCCTGAGCACCTCATCTACACCTTCTATCGCGTAGATGTCGGAGATAATATCCTGCAACTCCCGGGCGGAATG
>JAIRSF010000055.1 GCA_031255595.1 Tannerella sp. | reverse complement strand
GTAATATTATATCTTACCTCGGTTAAAACAGCATCATATTCTAAATTTAATTCTATTTCAGGCCGTACAAAATCAGGAGGAGATATTTTTCCGTTAAATTCAGGGGCAATATCTGTCTTTAAGAATATTTCAAAATCCTTAGTTTCAGAAAAGGGAGGAGTTAGAATTGATAGTTCATTACATAACGCCTCAACATTTTCTTTTGTCCAATCTTGGCGAAGTTTAGAAATAATCAATTCTGTTCCTGTATCAACTTTCTTAGCAAGAGGGAGGATTGCCATAGGATTTTCTATAACTTCAATTGGAACTCCGGTCAACTCCTGATTATCTTTATTGAAAAGTTCCCAGTTGATCCGTATTCCATTTGTAGTTAGGTGTTTTCCATTTTCTCCATTTGCGATGGATATAATTTGGAGTTCTTCTCCTAATCTATCCGTAGATAGACGCCCAATACCCTTTTCTCCTGTTTTTCTTCTTCCTTTAGGGCTCATTTTTATCTTTCTTTTTTCAGAAAAACCGATTCTAAGCCAACTGTCGTCAATATCAGATTCGGTCATACCCGTTCCATCATCTGCAATTCTGATTTTATCAAATGTCTCTCTTTTGTATATTTCAACTTCAACAATGCTGGCATCTGCATCATAACTATTCTTTACCAATTCAAGTAAAGCAGTTGTATGATCTTTTATACTCTCTCGCCCTAAATGAATTATTGTGCGAGCATCTACCTTGAAATTTTTTACTTGAGCCATTGTTGTCTATTTAACGAATATATCAATGATAGTTCCATTTACATTGGCAAAGTTTCCTTGTCCAACGAATCGCACATAACGACTGATACAGAGAATGGAATTTGCCCCATGATAATGTTCCGAATACGATTTACCCTGCAAATATACGATTTTCCGGGATTTTTCATAGAAAAAACAGATTAAGAAAAGAGTTTTTTACAAATCCTTACGGCGGAATTTACGAATGAAAGTTATAAGAAATAAAACGATCCGGGGGGCGCTAATCCATCCGTTTTTTATAATCCTCGTATGTGAAAGTCCGGCAAATCTCCAGGTCGCCGTTTTCGTGCATTACGGCAATGGACGGATGCGGTATCCCGTTAAACATGGTCGTTTTGACCGTCGTATAATGAATCATATCTTCAAAGATAATCCGATCGCCGGGCTTCAAAGGCTGTTCAAAGATCCAGTCGCCCATAAAGTCGCCGCTCAGGCAACTGTTTCCTCCGATACGGTACCTGTTTTCCGGCAAACCTCCGCTATCCACATCTTCCGAATCAGGATCGACGGCCCCGCGTATGACCGGTTTGTACGGCATCTCCAGGCAGTCCGGCATATGACACGAAAAAGAAGCGTCCACAATTGCCGTTCGGATACCGCCGTTCTCTACAACGTCCACAACGGTAGTGAGCAGATACCCGGTTTGCCAGGCAAAGGCGCTTCCGGGTTCCAATATAATCTTCAGATTCGGATATTTGACCTTGAAGGATTTTAATAACGAGATCAGGTGTTCCGTATTATAATCTTTCCGGGTCATCAGGTGTCCTCCTCCCATATTCAGCCATTTCAGCCGTTTCAGAAAACGGCCGAAACGCGCCTCTATAACTTCCAGCGTTTTTTCCAGATCGTAAGACGTAGACTCGCACAATGTATGAAAATGGAAACCATCCAGGCCTTCCGGTAAGGTGTTCCCCAGGCGACAGGCCGTCACGCCCATCCGGGAACCGGGAGCGCAGGGGTTGTACAGATCCGTAGCGACTTCCGAATATTCGGGATTAATACGCAACCCGCATGATACCTTACGTCCCGAAGCGACAACCTGCGGATAAAACCGGTTGAACTGTGACAGCGAGTTGAAAGTAATATGACTGCTGCAACTCATAAAAACCGGGAAGTTTTCTTCCGTATAAGCCGGCGAGTAGGTATGCGCCGGGCTACCCATCTTTTCCACAGCAAGTTGCGCCTCATTCACCGAACTTGCGGTAGAGGCAAACCCATACTCCCTGAAAACAGGAAACAATTTCCATAAAGCAAAGGCTTTGAATGCCAGAATAATATCTACATCCGCACGTTCGCTCACACTTTTTATTAACGCAAGATTGCGTCGAAGCAACGATTCTTCTATTACATAACAGGGGGAAGGAATGGGATTCATCTTATAATCGTTTGAAATTATTAACCACTGATCACTAATTTTGCAAATTTGAGAAGCAGCTTTTTCTCTCCCGCATTTTTAAAATTTACGGTAGCTTTGGCATTGCCCCCCGTTCCTTCGAGTTCGATGATTTCGCCCTCGCCAAAACGCTCATGCAGCACTTTGTTTCCAACCGTAAACCCATTCGCCGTATTCACTTTTCTAACCGGATCGGCAGCTTCTGTTTCCGTATTTTTCATACGTGTATAACCGGATGTGTTCAACGGCGTTACATCCGGCCGGCGCATACCTGCCGGCGTTCCGCCGGATGCATACGGCCGCCTGCTTTTACCCGAGGCGCCGGGCCGGGAAGTTTCGGCATCCCATGCCGGATTCACGACGGACGTTGTACGCCTTCCCCCGTACATATTGTTTTGTTCTTCATTCCGATTCCGGGAAAAGGAAGAATGTAAGCCCCCACTCTGGAGCGGCAATTCAATATCATCCGGAAAATCAAGATATTTATTGTCAATATCTTTAATGAAAAAACTGGGCGTGGCCGTATTGCTTTGCCCGTTGCGATAGCGGTTTTTCGCATACGTGATGATACAGTTTTCTTTGGCGCGCGTGATCGCAACATAAAACAAACGACGTTCTTCTTCGACGGCACGCGGATTCGTCATCGAATGTTGGGAGGGAAACAAATCATTTTCCATCCCGACGATGAAAACATTTTTAAACTCAAGGCCTTTAGCCGCATGAATCGTCATTAATGTCACCAAGTCCGCATTTTCATCTTTTTCATAATCCTGATCCGTCATCAGCGATATTTCCATCAGAAAATCCGTCAGTGAAACCGGCTCCGTACTTTCTTCCTGTCGGATGGAAACAAATTCATTAATCGCGTTTAGAAGCTCTTGCACATTTTCCTGCCGGCCGATACCCTCTACGGATGTATCCTGGAAAAGAATCCCGGTGATACCGCTTCGTCCGGTTATATATTTTGCCAGTTCGGCGGTCGGCATCTTTTGGTTATTTTCCCGGAAATCTTCGATCAACAGGCGGAAATCCTGAAGTTTGGTTTCCGTTCCCTTATTAATGGCAACGGCATACTCCGACGGCGAAGCTATCACATCCCACAAACTTACGCCGGCGGCAACGGCGGCTTTCTGCAATTTGTCGACGGTCGTATTCCCAATACCCCGCGCCGGATAATTGATGATCCGTTTTATGGACTCCTCGTCGGCCGGATTGACGATTACACGAAAATAGGCAATCACATCTTTTATTTCCTTACGCTGGTAAAAAGATTGGGAGCCGTAAACCCTATATTTGATCATACGTTTGCGCATCGTTTCTTCCAATATACGCGATTGGGCGTTCGTACGGTAAAGAATCGCAAAATCGGCGTAAGAATATCCTTTATTCCGCATCATATCCAGGATTTTGGCAGACACAAGATACGCTTCCTCGTAATCGGAATAAGAAGATATAACGGCTACTTTGCCGCCTTTCTCCTTCTCTGAAAAAATCGTTTTGGGGATCTGTTCCGTATTCTTGGCAATCAGGCTGTTCGCCGCATTTACGATGTTTTGTGTGGAACGGTAGTTCTGTTCCAGTTTAAACACCTTACATGCCGGGTAATTAGCCTGAAAACGCAGCATGTTATCAATGTTGGCGCCACGAAATGAGTAGATACTCTGCGCATCGTCCCCAACCACGAAAATATGCCGGTGTTTTTCGCAAAGGCGCGTTACGATCAGATGTTGCGCAAAATTCGTGTCCTGATACTCGTCAACCAGCACATACCTGAACTGTTCCTGATATTTGGCAAGCACATCCGGATGATCGCGAAAAAGGAGATTCGTCTGCAACAATAGATCGTCAAAATCCATCACACCCGCATGAAGACAACGATTCTGATAACGCCTGTAGATCTCGTTCGTCTTCGGCACTTTCGACAGATTGTCGTAAGAGAGCAAATCCGCATGCCGGTCGTACGCATCACACGTGATCAACGCATTCTTTGCATTGGATATACGGCTTTGAATCATGCCCGGACGATAAGTTTTATCATCGAGTTGCATCTCTTTTATAATCGTTTTTATCAGGTTTTTCGAATCGGCGGAATCGTAAATGGTGAAATCGGACGGAAAGTCGGTATGAGCCGCTTCCCGGCGCAGGATACGGCAAAAGACGGAATGGAACGTTCCCATCCATAAATAGCGGGTCGTATGTTCGTTCGTAACGGAGGCAATACGCTGTTTCATCTCGCGGGCCGCCTTGTTTGTAAAGGTGAGCGCCAATACGGTGTGAGGCTGATAACCGCTTTGCAAAAGATAGGCAATCTTATAGGTCAGCACACGCGTTTTTCCCGAACCCGCACCCGCCACTACCAACGAAGGCCCGTCGTTGTACAGAACCGCATCCCGTTGGCTGTCGTTCAGTTCACTTAAATAGTCTTTCATCATATATTGTATCCTTTCCGTCGGTTTCCGGCTTCTCTTTAAAATTTTTTGAATGAATAACGAAATCCTTCCTCACTGCGAAGCGTCAGCTTTTTTTTATTCAGATGCTCGATCGTAAAAGAACGATCCGTACCGGGCCAGTCCGAATAATCAAGATAGGCTCCCGATTCCAGCTTGATGGACAGGACGTCATCCTGTTGTCTTTTTAATCCGATAAGCATGTACATCGTATCCTGTTGCGGCGCATAAATCTGGATTGCAAAAACCGACTGGGACTGGAAATTATACCAGACCGTATCCACAGCCGTTTCAATCCCGTTTTTTTCCACTGTTTTCAATTGCCATTTACCGACAAGGTCTGATCTTGTGAGATCGTCGCATGCCATAAAAAGAGTAAAAGCAAGTAATATAAGACCGTATTTTTTCATCATTATTTTTTCATCATTGTTTTTCCTGAAATCATACGAAATGTTCGAGGAAAATGTAACATCAATAAAATTTTTCCGGACGCAAAATTACGATTTTTAATGCAGATATGCGAACCGGAGGCGTTTTAATTTGTGAACAAACGTTCGGTGTACAAGGCTAAGGCTTCTTTATCCCGCGTTCCAAACCAGCATCCGGCATTTTCCGCAATCAAATTCCAGGCGCAGGCGTTTGTCTTTATGAACGAGGAAAAAAGGCGCTTTGTAGGGTGATTTGTTCTGATGATGTACCGGACACCATCCCATATTGTAACGCAAACAGTGCTTTGTATACATAAGCGGCACATCCTTCCGGGGCGCCGTTTCAAATGCAGGCTCAAAGGTTTTCACGCCATGTTTTTTATAGAAATTTTCCGCCATCCGGTTCGATATGTTCTCCGTATAATGAAGTATTTGAAGCGGATATTTTACATCGTTATCATAAACGCCGCTTTTTACATACCGGCGCCGGTAACGCATCCGGCGAACAGACAGCAGTTTCCCGACCGCTTCGCGGCGCATTTCATTCAGGATGGAGGAAGGTACGAAGTAGTGTTCCGCCATGTCCACTGCGATATCCGTAGCTTCAAATGGCGTATTGCCCAGTTTGCCGAGCTGTGCGCGGATGTTATCATCCTGCGGTTTGTGGGCGCGTTCCTTTATGAACGGACGCGCTACGGTGACCCGCGCATCCGTTTCGTCGGTCAGGGTCAAACCGAAGCCATCCGGATAATCCCTCCATTCCATCCGGACGCCGATCTTCCGTTCGGCCGAAAGCCCCGCCAGCTTATTTTCAAAATCCTGGTCAAAATTCCGGAATAACGGCATTTTAGGTTTTAGGGCGGGCATCTTCTGCGGAAACAGGCGGTTCGTTTCGGAACGGTTCACCCGGAATCCTTCCAGCTCTCCCTGTGCATTGAAAAATACCAGTCCGTCCCCATTATGCACCGGTTTCAAGCCGGCAATCGTAAAAGAGTTTCCTTTCAACTCTTTGACGACGCCCACCGGCTCACCTATGGACTTCGGCGTATCAAAAGAGGCGATGTCCGCATCGCGGCCATGCAGGAAATAGGAGGTGAACCTGCGGTTAAAACTTTTTTCCGGGCGCGGTTCGAATGTGAAGGACGAATGTCCGGTCGAAGAACGGTAAAATGCAGGATTTTTTGCAAAGATACCGTCTAATTTTTTCCGGTACCAGGCGGTGACATTTTTCACATAGGATACTTCTTTTAGCCGTCCTTCGATCTTAAACGACGAAATACCCGCCCGCATCAGCGCTTCCAGGTCGTCGGAGAGATTCAGGTCTTTCAACGAAAGCAAATGTTTGTTTTCTACAATCGTCTTCCCCTCCGCATCTACCATTGTATAAGGCAAACGGCAATACTGCGCACATTCTCCCCGGTTTGCGCTACGTCCGCAAAGGGCGGCGCTCAGGTAACAACGTCCGCTGTAACTGACGCACAAGGCGCCATGTATAAAGGTTTCCAGCGTAGCGTCGGGCACGCGTTCCGCGATGGCGCCGATCCGGTCGAGCGAAAGTTCGCGCGCCAGTACGATTTGTGTAAAACCCGCCCGGTGCAGAAATTCGACCTTTTCCGGCGTACGGTTATCGGTCTGCGTACTTGCATGAAGCGGTATCGGCGGTATGTCCAATTGCGTTATACCCATGTCCTGTATGATCAGCGCGTCCGCCCCGGCATCGTACAATTGCCGGATCATACGTTCCGCATCTTTTAGTTCATCATCTTTCAACAGGGTGTTAAGCGCTACGTATATACGCACATCGTACAGATGCGCATAATCGCATAAGGCCCGTATATCGTCTATGGAATTTCCCGCTGCGGCGCGCGCGCCGAATCTGGGAGCGCCTATATATACGGCATCGGCGCCATGGCGAACGGCCTCCATGCCGCAATGCAGATCCTTCGCCGGTGCAAGCAGTTCGATCGGACGGGCTGTTATCATAAATCACCTAAGTTCCGGATGTCTTCTATATGGAAAGGGGTTTCCTGGTATACGTAATAATTCAGCCAGTTTGTGAATAGTAAATTGGCATGACCGCGCCATCGAACCAAAGGGGGCCGGGAAGGATCGTCCTCCTTGTAATAATTTTCCGGGATACGGATCGGTAATCCTTTTTGCCGGTCGCGTATATATTCGTCGTGAAGGGTATTCGGCGAATATTCGGAATGGCCTGTGATAAAAATCTCACGTCCCCCACGTGCCATCGCCATATAGACGCCGGCTTCTTCACTTTCCGATAACAGCTTCAACGCCGGAACTTTCAGGATATCCTCCCGCCGTATCTCGGTATGGCGGCTATGCGGCACATAAAATTCATCGTCGAACCCCCGGAAGATTTGCAGGTAAGGATCGTTCATCGTATGCTTGAATATTCCGAATTTTTTAGCCGGCAATTCATATTTCGGCACGCCGTAAAAATGATACAATCCGGCCTGCGCCGCCCAGCAAATATACAAGGTAGAGGTAACATGCGTACGGCTCCAGTCGAAAATGACCTTCAGCTCGTCCCAGTAGGTTACATCTTCAAACTCCATCTGCTCAACCGGGGCGCCCGTAACGATCATTCCGTCATAATAGTCGGTGCATATAGAGTCGAAATCTTTATAAAACTCCCGCATATGTTCGATCGGCGTATTCTTCGGCTGATGTCCTTTGATTTTCATAAAATCAAGCTCTACCTGTAACGGCGAGTTACTCAGCAGGCGCACGAGATCGGTTTCCGTCGTTATCTTCAACGGCATGAGGTTCAATACAACGACGCGCAACGGACGTATATCCTGTTCCGAGGCCCGGAGTGAATCCATGACAAAGATATGTTCTTTTTTAAGGATCTCGACGGCAGGAAGGTTTTTTTGTAAATTTAACGGCATTTCTTATTCGTAGCTATTAATTATTAACGGGATGGAGGTTGTCCCCTCCCCTTTTTACCGGTTATTTTTCATCTTTGTACAATCTGAAGCACATTACCTTCCGGATCGGCAAAATTCCGGATGCGTCCTCCTCCGACAGCTTCAAACTCAGGCCCCGCCCATTCGATTCCCTGTTTGTCGAGCGCGGCAATCGCTGCATCCATATCATTTACCCGAAGCGCCAGATGCGACCATCCGGGCGTGTTTATCGTACGGTCGGGCCGTTCGGTTTCATCTTTCGGCATCATTTCAATAAATGTTCCGTCCGGCGCTTCTATGATATAAACCGGTTTGTCTGTTTTCGCAAATACGGTATAACCCAATACGTCACAATACCATTTTGTTAATGATTCCACATCCGCAGCAGCAATAGCCGGGTGATCAATTCCTGTAAATACTTTTTTCATGACTGTCTTTATTTTTTATAAAAATTTACTTTTCCAGTAACCCGTCAATGACTTTACACATTTCGGAAAATTCTTCCTCATTATATAAACGGGTAAGCATAACAATTTTACCCGACGAGTCGATAATTACATTTCGTGTGATACCGGCTTCCCGCTCCGCATAGAGGGCGAAAACATCACCGCCCGGGTCTAACGCCATCGGATAAGTAACGCCGGTTTTCTTTATAAACGCAAGCACTTTGTCAAGCGGTTCGTCACGATCAATGCCTAACAGGCAAAAATTGGGATCGTCTTTGTGTTTCCGCCATATCTCGCTTTCAATAAAAGGCATTTCTTTACGGCAGACGCCACACCAACTCGCCGTAAACTGCAACATGATCACTTTTCCGCGCATATCGGAAAGGCGGAATGTTTCATCGTTTGTCGTCCGAAGCGTAAAATCGGGCGCCTTATCGCCCACCCGGACGATGTATCCCCTTTCGTCAACTGCCGCCCGGTTTTCGTCCGAAACGTTCACCCGGTTATCCGAAATACCCGATTCGGTATTCACCGCACTTACGGAAGCGGTATTTTTCTCATTACCCGCACATGCCGCCACCGACAAAGAGATTGCCAACAATAAAAAAGAATATCCGTACATTTTACCCTATTTAAAATAAATTAAGGACACAAAGATAATATATAGCAAGATGAATACAAAATAAAAGATGACATCTCAAC
>JAIRSF010000052.1 GCA_031255595.1 Tannerella sp. | reverse complement strand
GAACGTGGCCAAAGCTGAACAGGCGGCGGTCGTGACCGGCTCGCCCGGAACGAAAACCTACGGCGACGGCGCGTTTACCCTTAGCGCAAGCGGAAGCGGCACGGGCGCCGTAACCTGGTCTGTTCCCGCAAACGATTGTATTGACATAACGAGTGCCGGCATAGTAACCATAAAAGGTGCGGGAAGCGCAACGGTCACGGCGACAAAAGCGGCTGACGCAAACTATAACGGAAAATCGGGGACGCTTGAAATAACCGTAAATCCGCGCGATATAAACAGTATCGCCGTAACGGTCGTCGGCCCGACAACTTATACGGGCAGCCAACTGACGCCGGCTTTTACGGTTGACGGTGGCGCGACCGCCATCACAGGTGCAGACTATACGGCGGCGTATGGCGCAAACCTGACAGTGGCAGACGGCGGCAGTATTACACTGACCGGAAAGGGCAACTATACGGGAACGAAAACGCAGCATTTTACCATCGACAAAGCCACGCCAACGGTAGAGGATCTGATTCTTGATCCCCAAACCGTCGTTTACTACACAGACGAGGCACAGGGCATCGTCCTGCCGATGCTCAAACCGCCGTATACGGGTCTGGGCGCCGTCACAGTGAAGTACGACGGCAGCGAACGCCGTCCGGTATTTCCCGGCACCTACGCCGTCACCATCGACATCGCCGAAGGCGCGAACTATGCCGCCATTACCGGCCTGTCGCTGGGCACGTTCATCATCACCGAGTTGCCCACGCCCATCATCCAGCGCAAAGTGACGCTCGACGTATCGCCCTATTTCGTAAGCGACCCGTCGCCGGGTGTTTTCTATGTGGAAAGTATGCGCAACCTGAATATCACCCTGACACCTCTTGCCACGTTGCCGGATGGCTACGAGCCAAAGGTGACGACCAACCGCCGGATCATTCCGGACGACAATGGAGGCATCAATGTGACGCTCAATAACAACGGCACATACACCGTCCGCATCATGCGCGTACAGGAAGAAACAGTCATTACCATAGCGGCCTCCCCCGCTACGGCCAACGAAGACATCCCTGCCGTTGCACGTGCGTGGAGTTACGGCCGGCAGTTGTACATCGTCGCCGGCGCCACCAATGGCCGGGCATGCATATATTATATCCGGTGTGCCGGTGAAAATCATTCCGTTCGTCGCCGGCGAAACGATCCATACGACCTTGCCGGTTATGATACCGTTAAAAAAATCGTATGCATTTTCCTGTTCCCGGATTCTGTACCCGGTAGGATCTTTGTGTTTTGTCTTTCGTATGTTATCTTTGTCCGGTAATATTTATTATCCCGGCAAGTTAACCGGAGCAGGAAGCTAAACTTGCGATAAATGTATGGATAACCGTTCTGATGAGGAAGACATAAGGCTGTTGTACTCTTTTTTAAATGGAGATGACGGTGCTTTTTCGTTCATATATAATAAGTTTGTGGATGAATTGTTTTCTTATGGGCTGGGTTTAGGCTTTGAGCGTGAAGTCCTGAAAGATGCAATTCAGGATATTTTTGTTAAGTTTTATATGAATAAAACGCAGTTGAAAGGGGTTGTACATCTTAAATATTACATGTTCCGCATGCTTAAAAACCGGTTGCTTGATATCTATAAATCTGTCGTTAAGGAAAATCCGTTGGAGATGTCGGAGTTTCCTTTTCTGATTGAACCTTCCGTTTTAGACGAACTGATTGCCGGCGAAGATAAAGCGAATCTGGAACTCCGCGTCGGCGAATTGTTGCGGATTCTT
Organism: Tannerella sp.; assembly: GCA_031255595.1. Classification (GTDB taxonomy): domain Bacteria; phylum Bacteroidota; class Bacteroidia; order Bacteroidales; family Tannerellaceae; genus Tannerella. The sequence goes on along the minus strand of JAIRSF010000052.1, from coordinate 856 downwards.
ACAGATAGGCAGAAAGAAGCAATCTATCTCCATTTCATTCGGGAGATGGAATATGAGGAAGTGGCAAACCTGCTGGATATGACGGCTCCGGCGGTAAGAAAGCTCATATCAAGAGCGATCAAACGGATGCGGGATGAAAATATTTAAAAAAAATGGGAACAAAAAAAAATCTTATTCGTCTGTATTATGGAAACTAATCCGGAAATATGTCAAACAGGCTGTTACAAAACAAATCATTTATACAATGGAGGCTTTTTCCTTCGGAAGAAGATCGGCTTTATTGGGAAGCCTTTATAAATGATCATCCTGATATGAAAAATGAAATTGACGAAGCGATCAGAGTCATAAAATCAATAAAGTTGAATGCACAGAAACTTTCTTCCGGAGAAAAACAGGATATATTTAAGTTGATACGGAAAGATATAGAAATGCAGAACCGGCGCAAACGTAATACGGTCTATGTCGGCATATCGTCGGCGGTTGCATGTGTTGCCCTGGTTTTATTGTTGTTGCGTGTTTTCGTGCCGGTTGGCGGGGAGAGTGTTGTGCTGCCGAAGCCGGAGGATATCATGTGGGATAGCATGGTAAACACCAAGGAGATCCGGCTGATACTGGGTGATGAGAAAGCGATTACGATTGAAAACGAATCGGATATATTGTATAATACACAGGGCGAAGTTGTCATTAATACATCCGAAGAAAAAATAAAAGCAGGCAAAGCCGCAACGGAAAACTTCGTGTTAAACACGCTGATTGTTCCGAAAGGAAGGCATCTGAACCTGACGCTCTCCGACGGCACAAAAGTATGGGTTAATTCGGGGACAACGCTGAAATTTCCCGTAGAGTTTGATCCCGG
>JAIRSF010000044.1 GCA_031255595.1 Tannerella sp. | reverse complement strand
CGGACGAAGCCTTGATTTTTTGGTACTTTTTTATCAAGAAAAAAGTACGAACCCCACCCTTTTATCAAGAAAAAAGTACGAACCCTTGAATATTTGCAATGACGGAAAGGGCACAGAGGCGGAAATCCGCGCCGACAGGAGAGGTTACACAAGATGACACATACTTTTGCAGGTGATCCCATACTTTTGCAGATGATCCGATCCTACATTTACGGAAACAAAAATATCTAACCAATTAATAGTTAGATATGAGTTGTTGTTCTACAAGGACTCGAACCTTGAATTTCAGGACCAGAATCTGACGTGTTACCATTACACCATAGAACAAGATGGTCATTTTTTTGACGCTGCAAAAGTATATCTTTTTTTTGTTTTTGCAAAAAAAATATCGTATTTTTTATTACCTTTGTCGGATATCGAAACCAGGATTGAACTATTTATGCTTTATGAAAATGAAAAACTTATACGCCCTTTTCGTACTTTTGCTTTGTGATTTCGGTTTAAATGCACAAAATTTGTTGACCGATACGGTTACCGGTTATTTTGTTGAGCAGCTCAACCGCTATCCACAGGAAAAACTCTACCTTCAAACGGATAAACCTCATTATATTTCGGGAGAAAAGATGTGGTTCAGGGCGCATAAAGTGGATGCTCTGCTGCACAATCAGACGAATACCAGCCGTTACGTGTACGCAGAACTGATCGACCCGCTTGATTCGGTCGTGCAACGCGTGAAGATACACCCCGACAGCCTGGCCCTTTTTCATGGTTATATGCCCTTGGACGAAGGCTTGCCGGAAGGAACTTACACCCTCAGGGCTTATACCCGGTACATGGAAAACCAGGGGGAGGATTATTTTTTCAGAAAAACGATTCCTGTTTTCGACCCATTGTCGCTCCTGTTCGACGTGCATGTCGCGTTTTCGTTCGACGATAAAAACGTCAGGGCTTCTTTCCGCTTTGTCGACAAGCAAACCGGACAAAGTTTCGAACCTGAAAACCTTATCATCCGGCTAAACCGTAAGGAGGAGAAAAAACTTGGTTTCGACAGCGATACAACCACAAATGTCGCATTCCGGATATCGGAAACAGAAAAAAACGGGGTGATCACGTTGACTTTTCTGTATAATGGAAAACGATATACAAAATATGTCCGGATGCCGTTGCCGGACGCCGATTTTGATGTGCGGTTTATGCCCGAAGGAGGCTATTTGTTAGCCGGAGCAAACAATGCGGTCGCGTTTAAGTCGGTTAATTCCAATGGATTGTCGGAAGATGTTGCCTGTACGATCCTGAGTGATGATGGAGAAATCATCCGGAAGGTTCAATCGCTCCATTTGGGTATGGGCGTTTTCAATTTGTATTCCGAACCCGGGAAGAAATACATTGCGGAATGTACCAACCGTAAAAACATCACCAAACGTTTTGAACTGCCTGCCGCCGTAGCCAACCATTGCGGACTGAAAGTGAAACGGATACGGAATAAAGTATATGTAAGCGTAAACCGGGCGCGCGACTACAAGCTCCCCTCCGAATTATACCTGCTGATCCACATACGGGGCGGCGTACTGTACAATGAGAAATGGGATCCGGAGAAAGAATACATCATTTTCGAAGATTCGTTTTTTCCTTCCGGCGTCAACCAAATTGTCCTTTACAATGCAGACAAACAAGTGATCGGCGAACGGCTCGTCTTCAATTATTCCGACAACGAAACGGCCCGGTCGGACTTTTCGACGGATAAGACGAATTATGCCGCCAAACAACGCATCGTTTCAACGGTGAAAATCACAGACGTTAATGATACGCCCCTTTCCGGGAATTTTTCGATATCCGTCACAGACGATAAAGACATAATACCCGACAGTTGCAGTAATATTATCTCCGCGTTTTTATTAACATCCGAGTTGAAAGGTTATATAGAGAATCCGTCATACTATCTGAAACAGGACAGCCGGGATGCGGCCGATGCGCTGGATCTACTGATGATGACGCAGGGCTGGCGGCGCTACGCTGTGCCGGAAATCATCCGCGGCGAACTGTTCGTGCCGGAAATTCCTGTGGAGGAAAGCCAGGTGATCAGCGGAAAATCGGACGGTATGTTTACCTCCGTCAAAGACGGCTATATCTCTGTTCTGGCGATGAAAGATTCGGCCGTAAACACCCATCTGGTACAAACCGACCAGAAAGGGCGTTTTGAACTGAAGAATATCGATTATCCCGACAGCACACGTTTCATCATACAGGCGACGACCAAAAAAGGCAGGCGGGGGATGGTCTTCCTTGAAATAGATAAACCGCAACCTTTCCCGGAAGCCGGAAGCGTCATATCCTCCCGGGAACTGTTTCCCGAAAGCTTACCCGATCATTATATTGCCAAAGCGGATGAAAAATACCTGTCCGAAAACGGAATGAGAATCGTTAACCTGGCGGAAATAGAAGTGACGGCTACCCGGAGAGCGCCGACTCACTCCGCCTATTATTCGGCTGCAACGTCGAGCCGGGTTCTTACGGCAGCCGATATTGAAAAGGCGCATTATACGGACATGAAAATGCTGCTCATGCAAATACCGGGTATCATGATCATCGG
>JAIRSF010000040.1 GCA_031255595.1 Tannerella sp. | reverse complement strand
AGCGAGTTACACAGATTTCAGCCGACCGGAGCGTTAAGCTTAACGGGGCGAAGCGGACGAAGCCTTGATTTTTTGGTACTTTTTTATCAAGAAAAAAGTACGAACCCCTTGCTTGTTTGAATATTTGCAATGACGGAAAAGGCACAGAGGCGGAAATCCGCGCCGACAGGAGAGGTTACACAGGATGCCACATGCTTTTGCAGGTGATCCGATATTTCGGCTTGCCGAGATGAACAAAAAAACGGGCTGCCCCCTTTTGTTTGGTGACAGCCCGCTAAAATACTTCTTATTGGGTGAATTTCACATGGACTTGATTACATCATTCCACCCATTCCTCCGCCCATTCCGGGAGGCATGCCTGCCGGAGCCGGGTTTTCTTCTTTCTTTTCGGCAATGACACATTCCGTTGTCAGGAACATACCGGCTACGGATGCCGCATTTTCCAAAGCGACTCTTGCTACTTTTACGGGATCGATCACGCCGGTTTCGCAAAGATTTTCGTAAACATCCGTACGGGCATTGTATCCGTAGTCGTTCGCGCCTTCTTTTACTTTCTGAACAACGACAGCGCCTTCTTTTCCGGCATTGTCGACGATCTGACGCAACGGTTCTTCGATAGCGCGTTTTACGATTTCGATACCGATCGTTTCATCGTCGTTTTCGCCTTTCAGGTTTTCGAGCGCTGAGATGGCGCGGATGTAAGCGACACCACCACCGGGAACGGTACCTTCTTCGATTGCGGCGCGGGTAGCGCTCAAAGCGTCGTCTACGCGGTCTTTTTTCTCTTTCATCTCAACTTCGGAAGGAGCGCCGATGTAAAGAACGGCAACACCGCCTGCCAGTTTTGCTAAGCGTTCCTGCAATTTTTCCCTGTCGTAGTCGGAAGTTGTTGTTTCGATCTGCGCCTTGATCTGGTTGATGCGTGACTCGATCGCTTTTTTGTCGCCGTTACCTTTAACAACGGTTGTATTGTCTTTGTTTACCGTAATCTTATCGGCGCTACCGAGCATATCCATCTTGGTATCTTCCAGCTTCATGCCTTTTTCTTCGGTAATAACGGTTCCGCCCGTCAGGATGGCGATATCTTCGAGCATAGCTTTGCGGCGGTCGCCGAATCCGGGAGCTTTGACGGCGCATACCTTCAATCCGGCGCGCAGGCGGTTCACTACTAATGTAGCCAACGCTTCGCTATCGATGTCTTCGGCGATGATGAGCAGTGAGCGGCCCGACTGTACGACTTGTTCCAGTATCGGGAGCAATTCTTTCAGTGCGGAAATTTTCTTATCGTAAATCAGGATAAACGGATTTTCGAACTGTGTTTCCATTTTTTCCGTATCGGTCACAAAATAAGCGGAGATATAACCGCGGTCGAACTGCATACCTTCTACTACATCCACAGTTGTTTCCGTACCTTTGGCTTCTTCTACTGTGATGACGCCTTCTTTTTTAACTTTCTGCATCGCTTCTGCAATCAGCTTACCGATACTTTCGTCGCCATTTGAAGAAATTTTGGCCACGTTTTCTATTTTTTCCAGGTCGTCGCCTACTTCTTCGGCTTGTGCGGCAAGGCTTTCTACAACTTTACCGACAGCTTTGTCGATACCGCGTTTCAGATCCATCGGGTTAGCGCCGGCCGTTACGTTTTTCAGTCCTACGCCGATGATAGATTGTGCCAGAACGGTAGCGGTCGTTGTTCCGTCGCCTGCCTTGTCGTTTGTTTTCGAGGCAACTTCTTTCACAAGCTGGGCGCCCATATTTTCATAAGGACATGCCAACTCGATTTCTTTGGCTACGGTCACACCGTCTTTTGTGATCTGTGGTGCACCGAATTTCTTTTCGATAATGACATTACGACCTTTCGGGCCTAACGTAACTTTAACGGCATTCGCCAATTCATCCACGCCTCTTTTCAAAAGATCGCGGGCTTCCATATTGAATTTAATTTCTTTTGCCATAATGATTTGTTTAATTTTAAAATTATTAGTCGTTTAGATAATAGCAAGAACATCGGATTGACGCATGATGAGATACTTTGTATCATCAAGTTCGATTTCAGTACCGGCATATTTGCCGTACAAGACCTTGTCGCCTTCTTTTAAGACCATCTCTTCGTCTTTCGTACCTTTTCCTACAGCGATTATTTCACCTTTCAGCGGTTTTTCTTTCGCTGAATCCGGAATAATAATTCCGCTTGCCGTTTTTTCTTCCGCATCTGCCGGTTTGATCAGCACTCTGTCTGCTAATGGTTTAATACTCATGATTTTTAATTTTTTAGTTGATAATTATTTATGAATATATTTATATTTTTAGTTGCATTTTACCTTTTACGAATATCGTGCCAAAGATATTGGAATGATAAATGCTGCCATTTTTACATATACGGCGACATATCTTCAAACCGGTTGCTGACAATATGACGGTGAATTTTGCCGCGATCCTGTCAGCCGGATTTCTACCTTCTCAACGGTTCAAACACGAAAGCGTTTGATCAGTTCTTCCACCGAAACCGGTTTTTGTTCACCCGAAGCCATATCTTTCAGATTTATTTTGTCTTCTTTTATCTCGTTTTCACCCACAAGCGCCACAAAGGGTATTCTTTTGGCGTCCGCATATCCCATTTGTTTTTTCATTTTTGCCGGTTCCGGATAAATTTCGGTACGGATTCCGGCCGCACGTATTTGTGAAACGACGGGCAACAGATAGGATACTTCTTTCTCGCCGAAGTTCACAAACATTACCTGCGTGGTTTTCAGCGAATCCGAAGGATACAGATTCAATTGGTTCAGCACATCGTAGATCCGGTCGGCGCCGAATGATATGCCCACGCCGGATACGCCGTCCATGCCGAAGACGCCCGTCAGATTATCATATCGTCCGCCGCCCGTTATACTGCCTATCTCTACGTCCAGCGCTTTTACTTCAAATATTGTTCCGGTATAATAATTCAATCCGCGCGCCAGTGTAAGGTCGGTTTCGACTTCCGATGTCAGGGGCAACGTTTCGATATGTCCGAGTATATATTCGGTTTCTTCAATCCCTTTCATGCCTGTTTCCGAGTTCTTTAACACGTCTTTGAGAACCGCGAGTTTCTTACGGTTATTGCCTTTCATGGCAAGAACAGGTTGCAGCCGGGCGATGGCCTGTTCGGAAAGTCCTTTACTGCGTAACTCCTCATTGACCTTGTCCGGGCCGATCTTATCCAACTTATCAATGGCGACTGTGATGTCGACGATCTTATCGGATTCGCCGATCATTTCCGCGATCCCCGACAGGATTTTCCGGTTGTTCATTTTGATGCATACGCGTATACCGAAGCGGCGGAATACCTCATCCATGACCAGGATCAGCTCCACCTCGTTCAATAGCGAATCGGAGCCGACCACATCTCCGTCGCACTGGTAAAATTCGCGATAACGTCCCTTTTGCGGGCGATCCGCCCGCCATACGGGTTGTATCTGATATCGTTTGAAAGGGAACGACAGGTCGTTCCGGTGTTGTACGACAAAGCGTGCGAAAGGAACCGTCAGGTCGTAACGAAGGCCTTTTTCACAAGCTTTCGCGGCAAACTTCGCAGGATTTTTTTCAAGCAATTCGGCGTCGGTAAAATTTGCGAAACAATCGCCGGAATTGAGTATCTTAAATAACAGCTTGTCACCTTCTTCCCCGTATTTGCCCGTCAGTGTAGACAGGTTTTCCATCGCCGGCGTTTCGATCGGTTGAAAGCCGTAGAGATTATAAACGTTTCGTATCGTATCAAAAATATAATTGCGTTTCGCTGTTTCCACAGGCGAAAAATCTCTTGTTCCTTTTGGGATAGAAGGTTTTTGTGTCATTATCTTCATTTAAAAAGGCGCCCGCGCTTTTGCGGGCGCCGAAAGTTGTTTTTTATTTTCCGAAATTTTAATCATTTGCCGGCTTATCTTCTGCGGTCTAAAAATATGAGCACATAATACAGTAAGGTAGCTAATGAGCCGAGCGCCGCAACTACGTATGTATATGCTGCCGAACGAAGGGCGCCTGCCGCCATGCCGTAGGTTTGATTATTTGTGATCCCCGCACTGCTTAGCCATGCGACGGCGCGCCTGCTGGCGTCAATTTCAACCGGTAATGTTATAAAACTGAATAACGTGGTAAATGCAAACAGTATGATTCCCGCTAATAATAATTGCGGAAATGCATTCAGTAACAACATGCCTCCCAGCAGAACCCACTGGACAATGTTGGATGAAAAACTAACTATGGGAACAAGCGCCGAACGCATTTTAAGAGGTGCGTATGCGGTCGCATGCTGTATGGCATGACCACATTCGTGCGCGGCGACAGCCGCTGCCGCAACGTTATACTGATTATATACAGCTTCGCTGAGGTTCACAGTCTTGGTGGCCGGATTGAAATGATCGGTAAGATGTCCCCGTACGGATGTAACCTGTACATCGTATATACCATTATCGCGTAACATTTTTTCCGCTACGTCTTTCCCGCTCATATTGAGGGGCGTTTGCGAATACTTTTTAAACTTGTTCTGCAAATTGGCGGAAACAAGCCAGCTTAACAGGGCTATCCCGCCGAATATAACCCAATACAATGTGTACATTGACATAATCTTCAATTTTTTAGTGAATACTCATTCTTGTTCCGAACAAAAATCTTGCCAAATCAGTCTTCACTCCTGATGATTGTCTGTTCACGATCGGGGCCTACGGATACAATCGTAATAGGTACGCCCAGCTCCTCTTCGAGAAACGACAGGTAGAGGTTAAATTCTTCCGGAAATTCGTTTTCACTTTTCATCTTTGTCATATCCATATTCCAACCGTCAATTTCGGTATAGATCGGCTCTATTTGAACTTCTGCGACTTCAAACGGAAATTTTGTCACTTCTTCGCCGTTGATACGATAAGCGACACAGGCTTTGATCTTGTCGAACGAATCCAATACATCACTTTTCATCATGATCAGTTTGGTTACGCCGTTAATCATGACGGCATAACGCAGAGCGACCAGGTCTATCCAGCCGCAACGGCGTTTCCGTCCGGTTACCGAGCCGTATTCGTGGCCGCGCGCACAGATTTTTTCACCGGTATCGTCCTTCAGTTCCGTCGGGAACGGCCCGCTGCCCACGCGTGTACAATAAGCTTTGAAAATACCGAAGACGTCGCCGATCATCCGGGGAGCGACGCCTAAGCCTGAGCAGCAACCGGCACATATCGTGCTGGACGACGTCACATAGGGATACGATCCGAAATCGATGTCAAGCATAGTGCCTTGCGCACCTTCCGCCAGGACGGACTTGCCTTCAAGCAGAAACTCATTGATCACATGTTCGCTGTCGATAAGATTGAATTTTTTCAGGTACTCGAGCGCCTGAAACCATTCCCGTTCGAGTTCGACGATATTGTAGCCGTAGTTCATGGCGCGAAGCATATTTTCGTGCCGCAGTTTGGCCGCCGCATATTTTTTATTGAAATCGTGGAGCAGGTCGCCGACGCGCAGTCCGTTCCGGCTGATCTTATCGGTATAGGCCGGCCCGATTCCTTTTCCTGTAGTGCCGATCTTTCCGGTACCTTTGGCCGATTCGTTCGCCGCATCGAGTATGCGATGCGTAGGGAGAATCAGGTGCGCCTTTTTGGAAATATAAAGCTGATTCATGATATCATGCCCATGTGCAGCCAGATTTACGGCTTCTTCCTTAAAAAGGATGGGATCCAGGACTACCCCGTTGCCTATTACGTTTGTTTTTCCTCCCTGGAATATTCCGGAGGGGATGGAGCGCAGTATATATTTTTTTCCATCGAACTCAAGCGTATGCCCGGCGTTGGGGCCACCCTGAAAACGTGTCACTACATCATAATTGGGGGTAAGGACATCCACGACTTTGCCTTTGCCTTCATCTCCCCATTGTAATCCTAATAGAACATCTACTTTCTTCATATTTTTAACTTTAGTCTTTTTATTGCTTCTTTGTCTTTTTTTCTATATGATGTTTTTGTTTGTATTTACATTTGGAACAAATACCATAAAAATATAATGTATAATATTCCGAAGTAAATTTCGGTATTTTATAACCCGGAAAATGATTGTTTATTTTGCCGTTCTTCATTTCGCCGACAGCTCCGCACGAGGTACAGATCGTATAATGATGTTGTTCGGCTATGCACTTCAGCTCGTACTGTATGATGGCGGATGTAAATTGATGGCGTACAACAATTTTGGCGTCCAGCAACAATTCGATCGTGTTATAGATAGACGCCCGGCTTACATGAAAATGGTCGTCTTCCAATTGTTTCCATATCGTATCGAGTGTAAAAAGATTTTTCGTCCGGCATATCTTTGTAAAAATGGCATCCCGCTCTGCCGTATGTCTGAGTTTTCTGCTTTTCAGATATTCGGAGAATGCTCTTTGCAAGATGTCGTCATGCTTGTATGTATAGTTCATGTTTATATTAGAATCTTGTATAACGCTGAACAAAGATATGATTTTTTTCCGAAAAATTAATTATATGCCGGTAAAAAAGAATATTTTTCACTGTAACGAAGCATTTGTTGCGTATACTTTTCCGAGTAATCCAAAACGATGTTTGTGATTTCTCCCTTCGCGTTTTTTATAGGTTCCATTACCGGATTAATAAAGCCTTTGTAGGGTGCGAGGTTCAGGCTCTCGTACCGTTTCAGTATCTCATTATGCAGGGTTCGGTCTACTTTGACGCCGTAATCTTCTACAAGCCGGCGGCCTGCCTGAAAGTCGCCTTCGCTTTTTATCCGCTGTACTTCCGCCAGGAGCGCTCCGAATAAGGTGCGCAGTTTGGCATAGTCGTTTATCACGATGTACGTCTTGCCGTCGCGCTTTTCAAAGGAAACGACGTTGTCGTCCTTCCCTTTTTCATATACCCATCCGGCTATTAACTGACGGTTTCGCATGTGGGCTTCTTCAATATCTTTACCGGGTTGTATGCGTACCAACTGCGTCATCAGGCCGTTCATCATATATCTGTAATATTCCGCTTTGTAAGCCTCCGGGTTGTCTAATAAACCCAGTTCCGGCAATTTCTCATCGGCAAGATAGTACAGGGCGAACAGGTCGGCTCTGGCTTCTTCGAGCGTAGAGCTGTAAGCGCCAAGCCCGTCGGGGTCTACGCCGGGCAGGATGATACCGGAGCCATGTCCAAGGCATTCGTGCAGGTCGGTATGCAGGTTGTCGGTCATGAACCCGTATTTGACTATTAAGTCACGTTCCGTTTCGCTCCATACAAATTCTTCCCTGAAACCGTTTCCCTGCGATGCCTTGTCGTACGCTTCCGTAATGTTTTCGATCGTGACGGATTTGGAACCGTACTGCTCTCTGATCCAGTTGGCGTTAGGCAGATTGATGCCGATAGGAGTAGCGGGGTAACAATCTCCTCCGAGCATGGTTACCGTAATGACTTTGGCGGTAACGCCTTTCACTTCTTTCTTTTTAAAGCGGACGTCCGTCGGGGAGTTGTCTTCAAACCACTGGGCGTTGTCGCTTATCACTTTGGTGCGTTTCGTCGCCTCCTTATTTACAAAATTGACGGTCGATTCCCAACTGGCTTTCATCCCCAGCGGGTCGCCGTATGTTTCGGTAAAACCGTTTATAAAGTCAACCTCCGAACGGGTATCTTCCACCCATCGTACGGCATATGCGTCGAACGTTTTCAGGTCGCCGGTTTCATAGTATTCGACGAGTGTTTCGATAACCGCTTTCTGCGCTTCATTTTCGGCAAAAGACGCCGCTTTACGGAGTTCGTCCGCGATTTTTTCGATAGCTTCGGTGTAAAGCCCTCCGACCTTCCATACTTTTTCTTTCAGTTGTCCGTTTTCTTTCGACAGGCGGCTGTTCAGCCCGTAAGATACCGGTGTTTTGTCGTTCGGGTCTTTCATCTTTGCATAGAAACTTTCCGCTTCTTTCTGTGTAACGCCTCCTTCGTAATAATTGTTTGCCGAGGCAAGCAGGATGTCCCCATCACCGCTTTGTACGGTGCGCTTCGGCATGACGGACGGGTCGAAGATGACGGGCGTTATTTCCGCAAGCCACTGTTCTACGGTTTGCCCTTCGCGCAGGGGCAGGTGCGACGGGGATATTTCTTTGATACAGCCGGCGAAAAACGTTTCCGTAAATCCGGGATCGAACTTATCCTCCGCATAATGATGATGTATGCCGTTTGAGAACCAGACACGTTTCAGGTACATTTCGAGCGCTTGGAACTGTTTGTCGCCCCGGTCGCCCTTGTACTCGCGGTAAATCGCTTCCAACGAGCGTCGTATAGCCAGATTGTAGCGGTTGTTCTGGTCGAACAGGATATCGCGCCCCATCAATGCTGCTTCCGAAAGATGGTATAATAGTTGTTTTTGCCGCAACGAGAGGGATTCAAAGCCCGGAACATCGTAGCGCAGTATTTCGATGTCTGCAAAGCGGTCGACGGTATAACCCGTTTCTTCTGTTTTTGCTTCACTTCCTTTTCCGGAATTATTATTCCTGCAGGAATAAGCCGATATGAGAGATATTGCCATGACGGATAAAAAAAACTTTTTCATACACTTTTGTTATTGCTGAGCACGCAAAGTTAAGGAATAATTCGGAATAATTAAAGCCGTACCCGGATTTTTGGCGCCGTTAAGTTTAACTTGCGGATAATTTTCAGTACTTTTGCCGTTGTATTTTAACGAAAAAAAATGGAAATAGCGGCATTGGTATCCGGCGGAGTAGACAGTTCGGTGGTCGTGCACCTGCTGAAAGAAGCGGGTCATGATCCGGTTATTTTTTATATTCGTATAGGAATGGAAGACAAGGACGGGTTTATCGACTGTCCTTCGGAAGAAGATATCGAAATAACGACATTTGTTGCTAAAAAGTATGGATGCCGGATGGAGATCGTGTCGTTGCACGAAGAATATTGGGAAAAGGTGGTGAGTTATACGATCGATTCCGTTAAGCGCGGCCTGACGCCTAATCCGGACGTGATGTGCAACCGTTATATTAAGTTCGGATGCTTTGAGGATAAGTGGGGCAGGGATTTTGATAAAATAGCGACCGGGCATTATGCCTCTACAACGGAGATTGACGGAAAGGTCTGGTTGTCTACGGCTAAAGATCCGGTGAAGGATCAGACCGATTTTCTGGGACAGATAACGAATCTTCAGATTTCCAAGTTGATGTTTCCCCTCGGGCATCTGATGAAAAGCGAAGTCCGTACGATCGCCGAAGAACAGAAACTGCCGAGTGCAAAGCGAAAAGACAGCCAGGGCATTTGTTTCCTCGGCAAAATCAATTATAATGATTTTATCGAACGGTATCTGGGACGGCGTCCGGGTGAAATCATCGAACTGGAAACCGGGAAAATACTGGGCAAACATAACGGGTGCTGGTTTCATACGATCGGACAGCGGAAAGGGCTGGGACTGAGTGGAGGCCCATGGTTCGTCATCCGGAAAGATATGCAGGAAAACATAATCTATGTGTCGAATGGTTACGATCCCGAAACGCAGTACGGGAAAATCATCCGCCTGCAAGGTTTTCATTTCATAACGGACGATCCCTGGGGCGGCACATTCGACGGGGAGAAAGAAATCACGTTCAAGGTGCGGCATACGCCCGAATTTGCGAACGGAACGATTTGCCGTACAGGTGATATGTATACGGTTTCGAGCGACCGGAAGATTCAAGGGATAGCGCCCGGACAGTTTACGGTCGTTTATGACCGGGATCATCATTTGTGCTACGGCAGCGGGATGATCATCTGACGGGAGAACGCTTGAACAGGTTCCGGGCGGCTATTTCCGGGGGGGGCTGCCGCTTGATGGAAACGTTTTCTATTTGATGGTGTATAATGAGCTGATGGATTCATCCATACAAACACGCCGGATTACTTCGGCAAACATTTCCGCTACGGACAATATCGTTACTTTTTCGCTTTTCTTTGTATACGGTATGGAGTCCGAAAAAATTATTTCTTTGAGTGCGGATTGATTTACACGCCTGGTCGCAGGATTCGACATGACCGCATGGCTGACCATCGCACGTACCGAACGGGCGCCGTTTTTCTTCATCAGGTCTGCGGCTTTTGTAATCGTGCCGGCCGTATCGACGATATCGTCAATAAGCAAAACATCTTTGTTCTTAACATCTCCGATGATACGCATGTTAGACACTTTATTTGCCTGCTGGCGCGTTTTATGGCAGATGACCATGGGTATTCCCAGATACTTCGAATAGCTGCTGGCGCGTTTGGTTCCTCCTACGTCCGGGGTTGCCATGACTAAGTTGTCGAGGGGGAGTGCGTTTTTGATATACTCAAGAAAAACGGAGGAGGCATACAGGTGATCTACGGGAACATCAAAAAATCCTTGGATCTGGTCTGCATGCAAGTCCATTGTGATCAGCCGGTCTATGCCGGCGACTCCTAAGATATCCGCAATCAGTTTGGCTCCGATCGACACGCGGGGTTTGTCCTTGCGATCCTGGCGCGCCCAACCGAAATAGGGGATTACCGCGATGACGGAATGAGCGGAAGCACGCTTTGCCGCATCAATCATCAGAAGTAACTCCATCAGGTTGTCGGAGTTCGGAAAAGTGGACTGTACAAGAAAAACGTCCCTGCCGCGAATAGATTCTTCGTAGGATACGGAAAATTCGCCGTCGGCAAAATGTTGAATATTCATTTTACCTAAGGGACAACCTAAACTGTTGCAGATCTTTTCAGCCAGATAGCGGGTTTTTGTACCCGAAAAAATTAAGTAAGGAGTATGTTTGCTCATTAATAATTGTTTTAAATCATTCGCAAAAGTACAAAATATATTGCAAAACCGGAAAATCCGAAAACAAAAAGTTATTAACGGATTGTTAACGGCTTCGTTAATAAATAAATTTCAGTATTTTGGCCGAATATGCCGATATCGTGTCCTGATACGGGCAGGTATAGGTAAGAGAGCAGATCTTTTCGTCGCCGGAAAGCAGTTCTTTTACGTTTGATACGGTGTTGTCCGGGATCTCTAATAGATCGAAAGCGTTTTTCGGCAGGTTGATGCGGAAATCGTGCGCTTTGTTATCAAAATTGATGAATACGATGATTAATTCATTCTCATATTTGCGGAGATAAGCCATCATTTGTTTGGCGGGGAAATGCGGATTGTCTTTGTTGCAATAGGCTAATCCGTAGAAATGACCGAACGAGAGCGCTTTTTCGTTTTTGACCATGTTCAGGATCTTTTTGTAGGATTCCCTCAGGTTTCGTTGTTCGTCGCTTAGCCGGTTGCCGTCGAACAGGCCGTTGTTCGCCCAGGCGCGTATGCTTTGCATGCTCCAATAATCGAAGATGGAGGTTTTTCCGTCGATTCCGCTGAATCCTTCGTCGTCCATGCCTTTTTCTCCCAGTTCCTGCCCGTTGTAGATCATGACGGGATTGACGTCGAGCATCGCCATGAAGGTCAGCCCGGGGATTCCCGCTTGCGCATTTCCGGCGAAAAAGTCGGATGCGATGCGTTGCTCGTCATGGTTTTCGAGGAAGAACAGCATGTGCTCTTTTATTTCTACAATGGCTTGCCAGCGGGCCGAAATGTCGGTTGTCGGCGTTCTGTGGCATATAATTTCGCGTAGTGTGTCGTACATGCCTACTTTGTCGTACAGGTAGTCAAAATGCCCGGTGTAGATGTATTCTTTATATAATGCCGGGTTGTATATTTCGGCAATGAAGATTACGTTTTTGCGGCTTTTTATACGGGGGATGACCCAGTTCCAAAACTCCACAGGTACCATTTCCGCCATATCGCACCGGAATCCGTCGACGTCTTTTCCTACCCAGAACAGGAGGATGTCCAGCATTTTGTCCCATGTATCGGGTACGGGGGAAAAGTGTTTGGTCATTCCGTTCGAATAGTTGACGCCATAGTTCAGTTTGATGGTTTCGTACCAGTCGTTTTTGTCCGGTGTGGCGCTGAAGCAGTCGTTTCCGGTGACTTTTGCCGGAAATTCACTGTATTCGAAGTCTTCTTCCTGCGCTCCGAAATGCAATTCCAGCATTTGTCCCGGGATATAGTAAAAATTATTGGAGGTCGAAAAGGCGTGTTCCGTATGGTCGTGTTGACCCAGGTCTTCGATGTATGCCGGTTTCATCCGGGAATGATAGCTTCTTGCGACGTGGTTCGGAACGAAATCAATGATGACTTTCATACCGGCTTTATGGGTTCGTTCAACCAGGTTTTCAAACTCTTTCATCCGGTCGGGTATGTTTTCCGCCAGGTCGGGGTCTACGTCATAGTAGTCCCTGATGGCGTAGGGAGAGCCGGCTTTCCCTTTTACGATGGCGTGGTGGTCTTTGGGTATTCCGTATTCCGTATAATCCGTACGTGTCGAATGGGCGATGATGCCGGTGTACCAGATGTGTGTGACGCCTAACTCTTTTATCCCCTCCAGGGCCTTTTCGGTGTAGGAGTTGAATTTGCCGCATCCGTTTTCTTCTATGCCGCCTTTTCTGGTGAGATTATCGTTGTAGTTGCCGAATAATCTGGGGAGGGTCTGATATATGATATGTTTATTCGTTTTCATTGTTCTTGTTTTTTATAATGTTACCGAATTGGATATACTTTTCGCTGATGATATGGAGGAGTAGCTTTTGATCAGGTTTGCTATGGGCTTGTTCATGAGAAATTCGTCGAATGCCCGGATAGCAGCCTTGTAGCCGATGTCTACGATTAGTTCCACGTTTTTGAGATCAAACATTTTGTGTTTGCCGAACTCGTCGGTTTCGATCAGGATATCGCAGATCTCGCGGTCTTTTTCCGTATTGGCCCGAAAGAGGTAGTGATAGGATCTTTCGGCGATTCCGACGATTGTTTTGTTATATTTTTCGGGTACGACGGGGCTTACGTTTGACCCGATTACGGCTTCACATTCGTTGCGTATAACGGAGGCGGGGAAGTTGTTGAATAATCCTCCGTCAACGTAGTACGTCCCGTTGATCTTGACCGGGTTGAACATGATGGGTACGCTGCAGGAGGCGGTTATTATGTCCGGTATGTCGCCTTTTGTGAAGGCATGCGCTTTGCCCCGGTCGAGGTCTGTCGTCATTACGATGACCGGTATTTGCAGATCTTCGAGGTTTTTTGTGCGTACGGTTTTCCGGATGTATTTGTGAAATTTGCAACTGTCGAACAGTCCCATTTTCGGTAGTTGCATGGATGCAAATTCGGAAAATTCATGTCCGGTAAACAGCGCCGTTATTTCTTCGGGACTGTATCCGTCGGCATACAATGCGCCCATCAAGGCGCCGGCGCTTGTGCCTGCAATGATGTCGGGGCGTAGCCCACATTCTTCGAGGAGCTTGAATACTCCTATATGGGCGAATCCTCTTGCGCCGCCGCCGCTTAGGGCAAGTCCTAATTTGTATTTTTTGTTCGTAGGTTTAGGCATGTCGAAAATCATAAATCGTACAACAAATATATGCCATGTAATCGGAAAAAGCAACATTTTTCACGTCTTTTGTCGAAAAACGCTTTCCCGGCTTGCACCATCTTTGACCGGAAATGGAAGACAGGCAGTGCAAAAGAAAAGCTCGTTTTTCTTTTGCACTGCTCTCGGCTTGCACTATCTTTGTAGCCAAAATTTACATATTATGACAATCGAACAAAATTTATCAGAGGCTGTTGCAGCGGCGGTTAAGGAATTATATGACCTGGATGTTCCCGCCGGAAAGGTCGTTTTGCAGCGGACAAAAAAAGAGTTTACGGGTCATCTGACGCTCGTGGTGTTCCCGTTTTTGAAGGCTTCAGGGAAATCGCCCGAACAAACGGCGCAGGAGTTGGGTGAGTATCTTCATGCAAATAAAACGGGAATAGTTGCCGGTTTCAACGTGATAAAAGGATTCCTGAATATAATCATAGGAGGAGAATGTTGGCTGGAAGCGTTGGACGAAGTCCGTTCGTGCCCGAATTTCGGGCATAAGGAGGCTACAGGCCAATCGCCGCTGGTTATGATAGAATATTCTTCTCCCAACACAAACAAACCGCTTCACTTGGGTCATATTCGTAATAACCTGCTCGGATATAGTTTGTCGGAGATCATGAAAGCGAACGGATTCAGGGTAGTTAAAACGAATATTGTGAACGACCGCGGGATCCATATCTGTAAGTCGATGCTGGCATGGCGGAAATGGGGCGAAGGGGTTACTCCCGAATCTTCGGGCAAAAAAGGAGACCATCTTGTGGGGGAGTTTTATGTCCTGTTTGATAAACATTATAAGGAGGAGCTGAGAAAAGCGGAATCCGAGGGTATGAGTGCGAATGAGGCCGAGGCGGCTTCGACCCTGATGACCGAAGCCCGCGATATGCTTCGCCGCTGGGAAGCCGGAGATAAGGAGGTCAGGGCGCTGTGGAACATGATGAACGGCTGGGTCTATGCAGGGTTCGATGAAACTTATAAACGTTTGGGCGTTGATTTCGACAAGATTTATTACGAGTCGGAAACGTACCTCGAAGGAAAGGCTAAGGTGCTGGAAGGTGTGGATAAAGGTGTTTTCTACCGGCGTGAGGATGGTTCGGTCTGGGCGGATCTTACGCCGGAAGGACTTGATGAAAAGCTGCTGCTGCGTTCGGACGGCACTTCTGTGTATATGACCCAGGATATAGGCACCGCAAAGTTGCGTTTTGACGATTATCCGATCAACAAAATGATCTATGTCGTCGGGAATGAACAGAATTACCATTTTCAGGCGCTTTCCATTCTGCTGGATAAGTTGGGGTTTGAGTTCGGGAAAGGGCTTGTTCATTTTTCATACGGAATGGTGGAGCTGCCGGAGGGTAAGATGAAAAGCCGCGAAGGTACGGTGGTCGACGCCGATGACCTGATGGACGAAATGATCACTACCGCCGGCGATATATCAAAAGAGCTTGGGAAGTTGGACGGTTTGACCGAAGGTGATGCCGAAAATATTATACGCGTCATCGGGCTCGGCTCATTGAAATATTTTATACTGAAAGTTGATCCGCGGAAAAATATGACTTTTAATCCGAAAGAGTCGATCGATTTTAACGGGAATACCGGTTCTTTTATTCAATATACATACGCCCGCATACGTTCCGTATTGCGCAAAGCGGACGAATTGGGTATCGGCGCTTCGGCGAGCCCTTTAGCTCCTAACACCCCCGTTACGGAGAAAGAGGTTGCTCTTATACAATCGCTGACGGAGTATCCGTCGATCGTAAAAGAGGCCGGCGATGTTTACAGTCCCGCCTGTATTGCCAATTATATATACGAACTGGTACGCGAATATAATCAGTTTTATCACGACTATTCCATCTTACGCGAAGAGAATGGCGACATAAGGCATTTACGTATCCTGTTATCGGAAAGCGTATCGAAAGTAATACGTTCGGGTATGTCCCTGTTAGGGATCGAGATGCCCGAAAGAATGTAAGTGCGTTTTCACTTTCGACAAAAGCATCGAAAATCCCTCTCCCCCGCGGAGAGTGTCAACCTAATGTTATTTGTCAGCAAATTTCTCCTGTTTCATGTGTCTATTATTTGATAATTGACATATTAAATAGGATCATCTGCAAAAGTATGTGTTTGTAAAATGTCGGGGGTTCGTACTTTTTTCTTGATAAAAGGTGGGGTTCGTACTTTTTTCTTGATAAAAAAGTACCAAAAAATCAAGGCTTCGTCCGCTTCGCCCCGTTAAGCTTAACGCTCCGGTCGGCT
>JAIRSF010000038.1 GCA_031255595.1 Tannerella sp. | reverse complement strand
TGAAATTTGCAGGAAACAGGAATTGCGAATGAAAATAATCCATGACATAAAAGACTGGGGAAAAGATGCCGTTGTTGCTACGATCGGTTTTTTTGACGGCGTTCATTCCGGTCACCGGTTTTTACTGGAGGAGATGCGGCGTATTGCTTCGGAGCGCAATCTTCCGGCAGCCGTCATCACTTTTCCCGTACATCCCCGGGTGATCCTGCAGTCGGATTATCAACCGAAGTTACTAAATTCGTTTGAAGAAAAACTGAAGCTCTTATCCCTGACCGGAATCGATTATGCGATCGTGATGGATTTTACGCCATCCCTTGCCGCCCTGACGGCGCGTGAATTTATAACGGACGTACTTTCAAGGCAATGGCATGTCAAAACGTTGCTTATCGGTTATGATCATCGTTTCGGGCATTTGCGATCCGAAGGGTTTGAACGGTATGCCGTTTATGGCCGCACGTGTGGAATGGAGGTGCTCAGCGCCGTTTCGTGTACGGAGGAAGGTATAGCGATCAGTTCATCCAAGATTCGCGAATTGTTGCATGCGGGCGATGTAGCCGGGGCGGCCCGGATATTAGGCTATTTTTACCGTTTGAAAGGGCATGTGACAGAGGGTAATAAGGTCGGCCGTTCCATCGGTTTTCCTACCGCCAATATAGCGGTTGATGAAAAGTTTAAAGTGATCCCGTCGACCGGATCTTATGCCGTATGGGTGACCATCGGCGGAAAACGGTTCAAAGGGATGTTGTACATCGGCTCCCGTCC
This sequence comes from Tannerella sp., assembly GCA_031255595.1. Lineage (GTDB taxonomy): Bacteria > Bacteroidota > Bacteroidia > Bacteroidales > Tannerellaceae > Tannerella. The sequence goes on along the minus strand of JAIRSF010000038.1, from coordinate 16,969 downwards.
GACTCTCCGGGATGGCGGAGAGGTGAGTATTGAGGTGAATATATTCGACTTTTCAGGCGATATATATGATGAACCCGTTACGGTGGAGTTTGTTGATTTTATTCGGCGGGATATGAAATTTAACTCTTTAGACGAACTAAAGATCCAGATGCGGAAAGATAAAATCAATGTGCTGTCGACGATCGAAGACCCGTCGAAGAAAAAGAACGGCTTTGGGGAATGAACAAATAAATGAAGATAAATTGGAACACTTTTATGATGCTGTAGATTTGCTGAAGGGGATGATTGCTATTCCGTCTTTCAGCCGGGAAGAAAAAGAAGTTGCGGATTTCTTGCAGCAATACTGGACACGTGCGGGTCGCCGGGAGGTGAACCGCCGGGGAAACAACCTGTGGCTTTCCACTTCCATAAATACGGCGAAGCCTACCGTATTGCTTAACTCCCATATCGATACCGTACGTCCTGTGGACGGCTGGCATAAAGATCCTTTTACTCCCGATGAACCGGAGGGGGATCTGATTTACGGGTTGGGCAGTAACGACGCCGGCGCTTCCGTCGTATCGTTGTATGAAGTGTTTACGATCCTGTCGCAGAAAGAGCAGTCGTATAACCTGATATTCCTGGCTTCCGCCGAAGAAGAGGTGTCGGGGAGGGACGGCGTAGAAAGTGTGTTGCCGTTGTTACCTTCCATTTCTTTTGCCATCGTCGGCGAGCCGACGGGGATGCAGCCGGCTGTGGCGGAAAAAGGACTGATGGTACTGGATTGCATCGTAACGGGGAAAGCCGGGCATGCCGCACGTGACGAAGGAATCAATGCCATATCGCTCGCCATCCGGGATATAGAATGGTTTCATACGTACCGGTTTCCCGAACAAAGCGATTTGTTGGGGCCGGTTAAGATGAGTGTGACACAGATACAGGCCGGCACGCAGCACAATGTGATACCGGATCGTTGCTCTTTTGTGGCGGATATCCGCAGCAATGAGTTTTATTCAAACGAGGAGTTGCTGGGCCGGATCAGGGAGCATGTCCGTTGTGAGGTGATCCCGCGCAGCGTCCGCCTAAATTCTTCACATACGGAAACGTCCCATCCGTTCGTCAGGCGTGCGGTCATGATGGGCAAACGGCCTTTCGGATCTCCTACGTTAAGCGACCAGGCCCTGATGCCCTTCGCTTCGGTGAAGATCGGCCCCGGCGATTCCGCACGTTCGCATAGCGCCGATGAGTATATCCGGTCTTCCGAAATCCGGGAAGCCATCGATACATACGTCAGGCTGCTGGATGGTTTGATACTCGTATGAAAGGGCGTTTTGCCCGCGTCACAGAAACGAAATCGTCATGTTCAGAGATATAATAAATACCATAGGAGCGCGTTATTTGGTCGCTTTCCTGAACTTACTGCTGATTTTCATCAACAGTAAGGTATTGGGGCGGGAAGGAATGGGGATGATCGGCGTCATCTACGCATCCGCCAACCTGGCGGTCATTTTCAACAGTATCCTCTGCGGTAATACGATTATTTATTTCATGAACCGGTATAACCTGCGTTATGTTTTTTATCCTGCTTACGGTTGGGCTTTTGCCGGTTCTGTTGTGTCGTGCGCCGTAATGTATGTTTTTCATATGCTTCCCGCCGGTTATGAGTGTATCATATTCGCGCTGGCGGCGCTGATATCGTTAGTGACGGCCCATTCCCAGATGATTTTGGGGAAAGACAATGTAAAAGGATTCAACAGGGTATTTATCTTTCAGGGTGTACTGACGTTTTTGTTGTTGTCCGGTATCTATTTTATTGCCGGTCACAGGCATGTGTGGGGATATCTTGCCGGATTGTTCATCGCATCCCTGTCTGCCTATTTATACAGCCTGCTCCTGTTGATTCCACATTTGCGGAAGAAGGAAAACCATCCGGTTCATTTATCTTTTTTCAAGGCGCTGAAGACCATGTTCGTGTACGGTATATGGAGCGGAGCGGATAATTTAGCCGAAGGTTTGGCCACACGCCTCAACTATTTTCTGGTTAAGAGTGCGGGCGGATACGGATCCGTCGGCCTGCTCGATTCCGGCACGAAGATGTCGGAGAGCGTCTGGCATATCAGTAACAGTGTCAGCTATATAGAATACAACAGCGTTTCGAAGACGACAGACCGGGAGGAGCAGAAACGGGTGACATTACAACTGTTCAAGTTGACGTATTGCGCCCTCGCCGCAGTGATGGCGGTTATCGCCTGTGTGCCGGAGTGGATTTTTACGGAATACCTGTTGACGCCGGAGTTTGCCGGTATCCGCAAGATTATACTCGGACTGTCGCCCGGCATTGTAGCGTTAGGCGGCAATCGTATCCTGAGCCATTATTTTATAGGGAGCGGAAAGATCCGGTACAGTACGTTTTGTTCTTTATTCGGACTGGTGGTGTTATGGATTGCAGGATTTGTTCTGATCCCTGCTTTTGGGGTATTCGGAGCTGCGCTCACGTCCGGTATTGCCTATACCGGCATGTTGATATTTTCCCTTGTTGTGTTTATGAAGCAAACCGGTACGACGATACCCGAACTGATTCCTTCGAAAAACGACTGGGAGGTGTTGCGTAAAAAACTGCAACGCCCGAAGTAGCCTCCTTTATTTGATCCAGGTCACCGGATTGAGTTTGGTACGCTCTTTCCAGATCTGGAAATGAAGAATCGTTTCGTTGCCTTTTTCCGTATCTGTGAATATTTGGCCGATCGTCTGGCGGGTTACGACCACATCCCCGGCTTTGACATAAACTTGGCTCAGGTTGCTGTATACGGTGAGGTAGTCGCCATGGCGGATTATCACATTGTTGTTATAACCGGGCATGACAAACACGCGTGTCACGACGCCTTTAAAAATTGCGCGCGCCTCGGAACCGGCCGTTGTCTGTATATCGATACCGTTATTATTTGTCTTCACGTAGGATAATTCCTGATGCTGTTGTTGCCCGAAGCGGGATACAATGGCATAATTGCCGGTCAATGGGAAGGGCAGTTTGCCTTTGTTGTCTGCAAAATCTTTGGAGAGATGGGTCTCCGATTCCGTCATGACATAATTCGTTTCCGGTTGGGAAGCGGTTGCCTTTTCGGAGGCAGGTACGGGGGGCACTTTTGTTCTCGAATCCTTAATATCTTCGGTTATCAGGTTATCTATTTGTTTATTCAACGCATCGGCCTGTTTTTTCTTTTCCCGTAACTGTCGTTGCAACTCTTTTTGTTTCCGGTTCAGTTCCCTGACTTCTTTTTGCTGAAGATGTTCTTCGTCCTCCAACGTTTTATTTTCCTGTTCACGTTGCGTCAGGAGTTTCTGTTTTTCTCCGCGCGAGTTCTCCAGTTCGATTTTACGGCGTGCAATCTCATCCTGCTTTTTTATGATCCGTTCGGCTTCTTCTTTCTGCCAGTCGGAATATTCGCGCAGATACCGCATGCGCCTGTACGATTGCGAAAGGTTTTCGGCAGAGAGGATCAACAGCATCTTGTATTGCGCCGTACGATGTTCCTGTTGCTGGTTTTGCATAGATTTAGCGTAATTATCTTTTGTCCGGATGAGGTCTTTGTTCAACAGGTCGATTTCTTCGGACATCGTTTTGATCTTTTTGTCGATAGCCGTTATCTCATGTCCCAGGATCGTTATGGCTCTTTTACGGGCAAGAAGTTGTTGCGACAACAGGTTCAGGCGGTTAAGCGAGTTTTTTGCGCCGGCGTTTGTTTCATTCAGCAGCTTTGATGTCAGCTCTATATCTTCCAATGCGGCTTTGCGCTGACGTTCCAGTTCCTGTAAGGAATACAGTCCGGCTGGAATTTGTATTTCCGGCATTTTGGGGGAAGTTGTTGTTTGTGAAGAAGTTGTCTTTGCGGCCGTTTTTTTTTTCGTTTTTGTCTGGGCGAAAGACGGCGCCGTCACGCAATATACCAATAATATGACAACATAGAAGCGTTTCATGGTTTTTCAAGCGATTTGATGATTTGTAAAAACGTTACCTGCGTATATCCTGCCGGAACAGTGAAATCCGTTTTGAGCGGATTGTTTACGGCCGCATCGGAAAAAGTGAGTGTGACGGTTCCCTGCGCCTGCTCACCGGAGGTCAGTCCGGCTTTCATTTTAAAGGGGAACCGTTGTTTGCCCACAGTTTGAAAATCACTGTAATCCCACGTGAGCCGGTATTTTTCGGCTTTGTCGCGGATGGAGGCAGAGAGCAATTTCTCATCCCCGTCGGCCGTAAATGTATAAAACATGCCGGCTTCGTCTGTTATTTTCAGGTTGGCGACATGCCGGCCTTTTGTGATGCGAAAACGGCGTATTTGTTTGGGTGAAACGTCGCTTTCTCCCGGTATGAACAAATTGTTCGTGAATAAGGATTGTAAATTATAGAAGTTAAAACCGGAGAATGCATGCCCCTTCATATCCTCATAACTCTCGGCCATGTAGTATTTGTTCAGGCGGTCAAGTAATTTGACGCTGTCGTTTGTCAGCTCCAGCCGGAACGCTTCAATGCCTAAGAAGGGCTGTATGGATACCTGTATGCGGTCGTCGCGGATTATTTTCAACTGCGCCCTTGCACTCATTTCTTTTTGAGGGCTTTCGAACTCTAATTTGATTCGTGCGGATAATGTATTGAACCGAAAAGTATGATCCAGTACGGATGCAAAAAACGCTTCGTCCGATTTCAGGATCTCGGCGCCGCTCACACCGCCGCCTGTGACGGATGTTTTACAGCCGGCCCACAAACAGACTATGAATACACAACATAATGTTTTGTAAAACATTGATTTTTGAATTTTACTGCTCCGTTTCACCCGCATTTTCTCCATTCATGTGGTTGAAAAGTTCTTCTTCCGTTTCTTCGAAATAGGCTTTCTCCGAAATTTTCCGGTCTAACGTAGCGCTGTTTTTACCCAGCTCTTTTGCTTTGTTCCATTGTTCCAGCGCTTTTTCTTTTTCGCCGGACAGGTAGAGTATGTCGCCGTAATGGTCTACCAGTTCCGAACTGTTTGTCCGGTCTTTCGACAGGGCCTGTTCGATGTATACTTTAGCCAGCAGGTAATTGCCCTGCACAAAAAATACCCATGCGTACGTATCTATATAAGTGGCATTGTCGGGTTCCATTTTGATGCATTGCGCACTCATCCGCTCCGCTTTGGTCAGGTCTTTTTTCAGAAGGGACAGGTAGTAGGCGTAGTTGTTCAATACGGCAACGTTTTTGTCGTTGTATTTCAGCGCTTCTTCGTATGCTTCAAATGATTTATCCGTTTCTTTGATGCGAAAATAAGTATCGCCGAGCTGTCCGTAAAATTCGGAGATGAGTACCGGGTTTTCTTTCGGAGTGAGTGAAATCCCCTCTTTGTAGGTTTCGATGGCCTGCCGGTAATCTTCCTTTTGATAATGGGCAATACCGAGATAGAACCAAAACTCCATGGCGTCGGGGAAGATCTCCCGGCATTTGTTGCAGATGCGTATAACCTCGTCCATATCCTGCGCCCGGAGCGACAAACGAAGGTATTGTTGCCAGGCGTCAATGTTTTCGGGTTCGCTCTCCGTCACTAACTGGTATTGGAAGCGGGCCTCGTCGAATTTATTTTGTGTGGCGAGAAACTCGCCGTAAGCCAGTTTTAACCTTGATTCGTCGGGATGTTGTTCCAGAAGCGTTTGGAATAAGGCGTTTGCCCCGTCAATATCCTGTTTGGAACGTTGCAGTTGCACGATGTAACGGGCCAGGATGTTCATTTTTGTATTGACGTCCAACCGTTCGTTAATCAAAGCTTCCCGTATTTGTTGCCTGGCGGCGTCTCTTTGTCCCGTTTTTTCATAATAGTTGGCCATGGAAACCGGATAATACGGCGATTCGGGATCTATCGCATACGCCTGATGAAAATATTTCAGTGCCTGCACCGTATCGTCGCGTTGCAAGTATAAGTCGCCGATCATGATCGGATAGCGGGATTCCATCGGAAATTTGTTGACTAATTTTTTCAATTCGTTAAAAGCGCTGTCGGGCTGTTCGATCGTCATGTATAACTGAAATTTTTCCATGGAGATAGCTTCGTGCATCCCCATAGCGTTTTCCAGGGCGTTGTAGGTGTCGATCGCATCCCCGATCTCGCCCATACGCGTATAGGCTTCCGCAAGGTAATAGTTCAGTTCCGGTTTTTCGGGAAAGACCCGGACTAATAACTCATATTCTTCGGCCGCTTCGCCGAACATACCCATGTTGAAAAGCAGGGAGGCCAGCGTACTCCGGTATTCCTGATTGTCGGGAGAGTTGGCGACGGCTTTTTTCAATAAGGCAACGGCGTTTTCCGGCCGGTTCAACTGCAGGTAATAGGATGAGATTTCAAACATTGCCGCCGATGAGGTCGAGTCTATTTCCAGACAGCGCCTGAACATTTCATACGATGAGTCGTATTTTTCGACATTCTTCAGCCGGAGGCCTTCATAGTAGAAATAATCGAATTTGCGCTGTTGGGCAATATCAGGTTTTTTTGCGTCGTCGTCCGCAAAAGCGTATGGAGTTGTGTTTACCGAATAAAAGAGTACACACAGTATTGCGATCCGTATTCTGCTGAGTTTGGTTTGTTTTGCCATGTTCCGTTTTCTTACCTTCAATTTTTGCCGGTATGTCCGAAGCCGCCTGCGCCCCGTTCGGTTTCCTCCAATATTTCTTCCGGTTGCCATTCGACCTTGGCATGCGATGCGATTACCATCTGGCAAATCCGTTCACCGTCGTTTATCACGAACGGTTCGGACGAGAGGTTCACTAAGATAATCCCAATCTCGCCCCGGTAATCGGCGTCGATCGTACCGGGTGTGTTCAGCAGCGTGATGCCATGTTTGACGGCAAGCCCGCTGCGCGGACGCATCTGCGCTTCATATCCTTCCGGTAACGCGAGGTAAAGACCGGTAGGAATCAGCCTGCGTTCCAGCGGTTTCAGTTCGACCGGTTCGGAGAGATTCGCCCGTATATCCATGCCCGCCGATAGAGCCGTTGCATACTGGGGCAGAGGGTGGTGCGATTTATTAACGATATTGACTTTCATACTTCTCGATTATAAATGATCTGATACATTGACCGCAAAATTACATGAAAATTTGCATATTACACACAATCACGTGAAAATTTTACGGTGAAAATTCCCGGTCTTTCCCGATAAATCCGATCAGTCGGGTTACCGCCGCCTCTTCCGGAATATTTTTCAATATACAGGTTTTGCCTTTATAGAGGCTGATCCGTCCCCGTCCGGCCCCTACATATCCGTAGTCCGCATCCGCCATTTCTCCCGGTCCGTTAACGATACAGCCCATGATGCCGATTTTAAGGCCGGTCATGTGCGAGGTTGCAGCTTTGATACGTGCAACGGTTTGCTGTAAGTTGAATAACGTTCTTCCGCATCCCGGACACGAAATATATTCCGTCTTGCTGATGCGCACCCGCGCTGCCTGCAGGATGCCGAACATGTAGCCGTTGAGCGTTTCCGAATCGAGGGAAGAGGTGGTGGCGCCCAGCATAATGCCGTCGCCAAACCCATCCGCAAGTAATGCGCCGAAGTCGACCGCCGCTTTTATCTGAACGGATTCGGCATCGTCGTCGTCATAGTTGCGGCAAAATACGACGGGTACATCACATTCCGCTTCCAGCAAACGGTGCATAAAGGCCCTCATTTCGCCCAAGACATTCACGTGGCTGCTGTCTAAGAGGACAACGGTCGCCGGGTCGGCCGTCAAAAGCCGTATGAGGTCGTCGTCCAGGTCGTGATATGTCAGGCTGATGAACTTGACGCTCGCGCCGCATTGCGAAATATCATCCTTCCGATGAGCGGAAAAGCAGGGGTATGCGTTCATTTGCGGGTTCCAGTCGGCCGCATTGACCAGATAGCTTGCAGGTGATGTTCCGGCCTCTTTTCCGGTAATATGCTCCGGCGTTGTATAGATCCAGTCCGGTTTCAGGGAACCGGGTACGGTGTGGGCCTCCGGCTCACCGGGCTTTGTCGCGTCCGAGATGACCACCGGGGGATGATCCCCGCCTATCCCGTTTACGGCGCGGCTCTTGCGTCTTACCGGACGGAGCGGATCATAACGCGTTGATACGACGGCGTTTATTGCCGGGTGACGGGCGCGGGCAGAGATATAATCGGCCAGCTTCCGGGCGACCGGCATTTCCGCTTCCGGCTCTTCGCTTAATGATACCCGTATGGTATCTCCGATGCCGTCTGCAAGCAGTGTTCCTATGCCTACGGCGCTTTTGATCCTGCCGTCTTCGCCGTCGCCCGCCTCCGTTACGCCGAGATGTAGCGGATAAGACATCCGTTCGGCTTCCATGACGCCGACCAACAGCCGCACCGTACGTATCATGACAATCGTATTGGAGGCCTTGACGGACACGACGACACGATCGAACCGTTCTTCAACACACAAACGCAAAAATTCCATACACGATTCTACCATCCCTTCGGGCGTATCGCCGTAGCGACTCATAATCCGGTCGGAAAGCGAACCATGGTTTACGCCGATGCGTATCGCCGTATTATTTTTGCGGCACAGGTGCAGGAAAGGTACAAAACGGTCGCGTATCTTTTGCAATTCCTCAGCATAGGCTTCGTCCGTATAGGTTATGGTTTCAAATTTACGTGCCTTATCCACATAATTTCCCGGATTGATACGGACTTTTTCCACATACGGCGCCGCTGCATCCGCTACTTTCGGATTAAAATGAATATCGGCCACAAGCGGCGTCGTATATCCTTTTCGGGTAAGCCCTTCCCGTATGTTTTGCAGGTTTTGCGCTTCCCGTTCACCCTGAGCTGTGAAGCGAACATATTCGGCCCCCGCTTCAATCATGCGGACGGCCTGATCGACCGCCGCCTCCGTATCCATGGTAGAAACATCGGCCATGGACTGGATACGTATCGGATTATCCCCCCCCAGAGGCGTCGTTCCGATCCGAACGACGGACGAGGGTCGGCGCCGGTAGTTAAAAGGATCCATCAGTTGGTTTTATATTCATAGGAAACCGTTTTCAGCGCTTCGTTGGCTTCGACGATTTTATCTTTCAGACTTTCCTTATAATCTTTCAGTTTTGATTGCAACGGTTCGTCACCCGTAGCGAGAATCTGAACTGCAAGGATGGCGCTGTTCAAGGCCCCATTGATACCAACGGTAGCTACCGGTATACCCGGAGGCATCTGTACGATCGATAAGAGGGCGTCCATGCCGTCGAGGGTCGAATTGATCGGCACGCCGATCACCGGGATCGTTGTCATCGAGGCGATCACCCCGCAAAGATGCGCCGCCATCCCTGCCGCAGCGATGATCACTTTTATACCGCGTCCTTCCGCGCCTTTGGCAAATTTTTCCACAGCTTCCGGCGTCCGGTGTGCCGACAATGCGTGCATCTCGAACGGTACTTCCATTTTATCCAGAAACGCGGCCGCTTTTTCCATAACGGGCAGGTCGGATGTGCTGCCCATAATAATACCGACAATTGGTTTCATCTTCTTTTCTTTATGTTCGTTGAAATTTGTTCTTTTCACAGATATAACAGTTACATTTCTTTTCTCATTCGTGCCACAGGGATGTCGAGTTGCTCGCGATACTTGGCCACCGTACGACGTGCAATCATATAACCTTTAGTTGTGAGTATCGAAGTAAGCTCCTCGTCCGTTACCGGCTTCTTTTTGTTTTCCGTATCAATCTCTTCTTTGATAATCCGTTTTATTTTGCGTGTAGAAATCGTTTCGCCGCTTTCCGTTTGTGTAGATTCGGAAAAGAAGAATTTCAGGGGGTATACGCCGAAATTTGTTTGTACGTACTTACTGCTGCCGACACGTGAAATGGTAGAAATATCATATCCCGTCCTTTCCGCAACATCTTTGAGTATCATCGGACTTAGTTTGCTCTCGTCGCCCGTCAGAAAAAACTCTCCCTGCAGCAGAATGATTGCCTCCATCGTGCGCTGCAACGTTTCCTGGCGTTGGCGAACGGCGTCGATAAAACCCTGCGCCGCATCCAGCTTTTGTTTCACAAAAAGAACCGCGTCGCGCATCTCCGGCGTCCGGTTTGCTTTGTTGCCCGTATAATCTTTCAGCATGTCGGAGTACTCACGATTTATCCTCAAATCCGGAATACCGCGGTTATTAAGTGTCAGCGTTATTCCTCCATTGCTTGTTTCCACAACAAAATCCGGGGTGATATGGTTCATAACCGTAACCATCGAATCGTCCCAATTGCTTCCGGGTTTAGGATTGAGCGAAGTGATTTCAAGTATGACCGCTTTCATTTGCTCCTCGTCAATACCCAGCAACTTCTGTATCTTATCATAATGTTTGCGGGTAAACTCCTCAAAACAGTCGGTCAGTATCTCTATGGCCAATCTTGTTTCGTTTGTTTCTTTCCGTTTCTTCAACTGCAGGATCAGGCACTCCTGCAGGTTACGTGCGCCGATACCCGGCGGATCGAGATCCTGAATTATTTTCAATAGATCCGTCAGTTCTTTTTCGCCGATATCCTCTCCCGACTGAAAAGCGATATCGTCGCTAATCGCATGCAGGTTACGCCGCAAATATCCGTCGTCATCAAGATTTCCGATCAGATATTCGCCGATCTTCTCATCTCTCTCGGATAATTCGTTAAGTTGCAATTGTTGAAGTAAATAATCGGAAAGTGATTGCTCGTTATCAAAAAGAACACTCTCCTTGCGTTCTTCCTTATTGCTCATTTCGGCTAATTTATAATCCGGGATATCATCCTCATTCATATAATCACCAAGCGACAAATCCTCGTTCGAGCCTTGATTATCCGCCGTATTTTCTTCCGCGTTATATTCCGGATCCTGTTCGTCCGAAAAATCTTTACCTTCCTCAAGCGCCGGATTTTCATCCAATTCATTTTTTATACGCTCTTCTATTTCAAGCGCCGGCAGTTCCAACATTCGGATCGTCAGTATCTGTTGCGGCGAAAGACGCTGTTGCTGTTTAAACTGTTGTTGCTGTTTAAGTGCCATAAAATATCCTCTCTTTCCGATGCAAAGATAATGTAAGCGGACAGAAAAGGCAAAAGAAAATGTTTTATTTTGTCCCCCGCACCTAAGCCGGGCATGTTAGCAATGGGGAGAGGGAGATACTATATAAAGAATCGGAGGCATTGAAGTGGATAGAACAGAACCATTGATAATAAGCAGTTTTAAATAAGTGCTTTAAGAAAGACCTACAATTTTGCGTGTAGGTCTTTTTTTATGAGTATCTTTGTGAGAATATTTCTTTAGAGAACTAAAAACAGTTTATTGAAAGCATATGGATAAGATTACTATTCGCAAAATAGGACCAATTGATGATGTTTCGTTCATTCTAAATAAAATGAATGTGTTTATTGGACCGCAAAGTAGCGGTAAGAGTACTATTGCTAAAATAATAAGTTATTGTAAATGGGTTGAGAAAAGATTTATTTTAGATGGTGAGTATAATGATGATTTTGCAGAAAAATTCATGGAATTTCATCGGGTGAGTGATTCTTATTTCTACAACAATTCCTATATAAAATACGAAAGCGATAGCGTTATCATAGAGTACAAGGGATATTCTCATGAGCAGAATATCAGCAAAGTTAATGATGGATTAAACTATACAAATTCTAAAAATATTTATATTCCTGCTGAGCGAAATTTTGTATCAGCTATTGAGAATCTCCGAAAATACAAACGAACCAATGATAATATAATGAATTTTGTTTATGATTGGGCTGAAATTCGGGATAACTATCCATTAGATAAAAAATATTCGATATTGAACTTGGATGTTTCCTATTATTATGTATCAGAATCTGATGCAGATATGTTATCGCTAGATAAAGAAGGAAAAAATCTTAAATTAAACAATGCTTCTAGTGGGCTACAGTCCTTAGTGCCACTGTTATTGCCATTAGAGTATATGACTGGAGATTTATTCGACATAAAGAATATGGAATCTGTTGATGAAAAATTAGAGATGGCAAATTTATTCTTTACATACTTTAATCAATTAATAGATGACAAAACAAGAAAAGAGGAATTACTTTCTGAATTGAAAGAGAAAAAAGGAACTATTAATTTGACAGATGAAGAATATAAAAAGTTGTTTGCAATTTTAAGTAGTCGAAGAGAATATCATCATTCACAGTTTATATTTGAAGAGCCGGAACAAAATTTATTCCCAGAGACACAAAGAGAACTTGTTTATTATATGGTTGAAAAGTTAATGTCTAATAATAGGGAACATCGATTATTATTAACAACTCATAGCCCTTATATTTTGTATGCCCTTAATAATTGCATGTTGGCAGGTCTTGTTTATAATAAAATGCGTGAACAAGATAAACAAAGGGTGAAATGTAGTTCGGCATTGATTACTCCTAATAAAGTGTCAATATATCAAATTGACAATGGGAAAGTTGAAGGAATTCAACAACCGGATGGACTTATTGGAAACAACTATTTCGACAATAAAATGAAAGACCTTATGGATGATTTTTATGTCATGTTAAATTATTATGGAAAATGATAAAAGCAAATATAACAAATCATTATTCCAGTCATATCAATAAATGTTCTTATTCTGATAAGTCAATCTTTATTGCAGATTATACAGAACAAACAAAAACATCTCTTACTAAAAAAGGTGTTGAACTTTTTTTTCAAAATCCACCTACTGATATTGATGTTTTTTCATTAATTAATAATGCTAATTTAAATACAGGTAGTATTGTTTTTGACAATACTAGTTTTGTTTACTCAAATGGAAATCCTCGTTCTCAATGTGAATGTGTCATATTTCCTACTACGGCGAATACTGACTCGTGGATACTATTTACTGAACTTAAATATAGCAATAAAGATTACAACAATGGCAACAATCTAAGAAAAGCTATAAATCAGCTATATAAGACACGTACATACTATTTTCAAAAAGGCATATTTGGAATAACCAATACATGCTACTTGCTGGCATCCCTTCCAATGCAAGCAGAACCTTTTGCCAATTTTTCTTTGCCTCCTGCAAAAATGCAAAGCTTAAAATTGAAGTACAACATTGTTTTGAGATTAAAGAATTCTGCTGAGATAATAGATGATGAAAATATCTTAGTTTGAATAACTAAGATAAAGTGGATAAAACGGAGCATCCCCACCCAGAAAAACGGAAATTGGTCAAATTGACATAATGAGCGTAACTTTGCGAAAAATATTTTATGTCTTGAAGAGGAAAATCTGTCAATACTATGTGAATCAGGATTAAAGAATTTTTGCTAATCTAAGAATAGTCCAGAAATTGCATCAAAAAGAAAACGACAAGGATGAAAATTACTAAACCAACAACTGCAAATACATTTGTTTTGAACTGTGTTGTATTTTTTATCCACCATATCCGAGCCTTGTATAGAAATGAAAATTTCCCCTTGTTGATATTACTATCTCTATTTAAGAAATTTTTCATTTTTCGTTTTCTGTTAAATTTTCCCTTAAATATATAGTGGATAATAATACCTCTATGAAGTAGAGTAGCTAACGCCAAACTTCCCAATACGACATATAAACGATACTTGTACACTTGTGCTTCGTGTAAATTTAATTTACAAAGCATATCATTGAATCTAAAAAAATCAAGAGTTTTAATTACGGTAAGAAGAACGGATAAAGCAATAGTAAATGTGGCTAAAATATTTTTTTGTGAAAGAAAGAAGTTACGAATTGTTTTTTTATCCGACGAAAAAGATTCGAATTCTTTCTTTTGATTATCAATGAATTTGCGATTAAATTCAAATTTCTCATCGGAAATTAATTCATTTCTTTTAAGCACAAGTAAAAATGATTCCGCATATAGCAAAATCCCTTCAGGATTGCACAAGGTATATTTGTTAGGATAACGCTTAGTTTTTGTAATTGGATATAAAAGGGCATCTATTTGATGTTTAACTATTTTATCTAAATCTTCTTCTGATTTTATAGGATGTAAATTACTTGCAGGCAGAGATGTATCATGGTCTTCTCGATGATGATAGTTCATATGAAACAAAAATTTGATAAAATTCATAGCTACTTTGAATACCCTATGAATAGGTATGTTTTTTTTGTAGTCGCTATGTGTACCTTCCACATAGTAGTCTCGCAGAAACTCGGGACAAGTATCATCTTTCAGAAATAATAACCCATCTCGACTTAATACCACATCAAATTGATAGATGGGATTCTCTCCCACCCCCTCAGTTTCAATTTCTATTATTTTACTTTCTACTTGTTCCCATTTTGTTTTCAGATCCACTCTTCGAGCTGCTAATAACTCAAAAGATTCCGCCTCAATGTCATGGGCGGTATTATAATCTTTTTTTAGTTTTTTCAATTCTTTTAATAGCCTAAGAAGTTGCTGTTCCTTTACGGTCAGTTTGTTGGTTAGGGTTTTTACAATAGATAGTTTTCCAATAAGAAGTCCGTTATCTTTAAAGAGTTTTTTCGCATCCTGATTCTGCTGTTCATCTGTAAATTTTTGCGTAATAAATGTATTTTGTTTTTTTTCGTCATTAATGGTTCCTCTAAAAATAAACCTAAAAGTGCTCTCAAGTTTTTTTTTACTATCATCAAATGTAAATAATGAACTGGCTACCAAATATCTTACTGCGCTACAACCATCATAAGCCTTAACTTCTACAGCATATTTATCTACATCTCCTAAAATAGAATTGGAACCATCAAACACGTTGAGCGACAAATTCCCACGTATAGTAGGCACCCATCCGATTGCATCAAAAGTCTCTATTAATGGGGAAAAGGGTGTCTTAAAGCGTGCCATCAGAAAGGGGTAATTGTAGATTGGTCGGCTTCTAAGCGCTCTCCATCTTCACCCTTTTTATTATAGGCAAGACCATGTCTTTTTTTTGTTACATCCGGATGACGCGAAGCATGAAACAAGGCTATCATATTACAAACTTTTTCTATAAGTTTAACTAATGCCCAAACAATAGCAGCAACAGCAACAATTGTCAACAATGTCATTAAGGTTAATTCCATTATGATTATATTTTAATAAAAAAATATCCCTACTCAATTGTAGGGAATAAATCTTTTAGTTCGTACTTTTTACTAATAGTAGGGAAATTATTCAACGCATTCAACAACTTATATGCAGTGGTCGGCGAAGGTGTTCGCTTCTCATTGGCATATCTACCAACTGACGCACTTGACACACCACTCTTAGTCGCCAATTCACTATGTTTAATTCCCTCTTTAACGAGAATATTTTTCAAACAACTCGTAGCCATTATTAGTACCTGTTTTGTCAATATTCACTACAAAGGTATTTATTTTTTTGTATTCAACAAAACTTTTGCCTGTTTTTTTCATGACATATCATATTTTATCATAGAAAGTACGAGTTTGTCAATCTATTTTTGTCCATATAGCAGCTCGTATTTATATATAACAACCGAATTATTCCTTGAATTTTTCTATTCCTCGAACCATTGTATTTCATTTATCATTACCTTTGTACCGTTTTATGTACGCAAAATTTTAAGTCTATGGTAATAATATCAGCAAGAGAGTTCAGGGATAAACAGAAGAAGTACTTCGACCTGGCGACAGAAGAACAGGTTTTAATCAAAAGAGGAAAGGATTATTTTTATCTTATTGCAAACGAAAAACCTGATACTAAGCATGCTATGGTAAGTGATGAATGGATGAAAGAATTCTTTTCTATTCCGGCTGAATATCGTTGCAACCCGTTCGAGTGTAGTCCCTCCGGAGATTTATTTTTTGCTGACAGACGCAATCTTGAACACATCAAAAACGCCAAGGAAGGGCAAATAAGAACGCTCTCTAAGGAAGATCAAAAAAAACTTTTGAGTTTTGATTGATATGTGATATTTATAGTAAAAGTAATATCATGAAAGGAACACAAAAGACGTACACAATACAATTCAGAGAACAGTTTATTGAAGATGTCGGAGCCCACAAGAAAGCGGGTCAAAAATCAATCATCAACAAAATAGATACCCTTATCGACGAACTGCGCGAACACCCCACCACGGGAACGGGCAAACCTGAACCTCTAAGAGGAGACAGAAAAGGAGAATGGTCGCGACGCATCAACAAGGAACACCGCCTAATATACGAGATTCAGGAAGATGTTATAACGGTGGTTCTTGTTTCCGCATACGGGCATTACGACGACAAATAATGGCTGCGACCGGTGGAAGATAAGCCGGACAAACCCCATCGTAACAGAGTTCGTGTATGAGTGATACCAAGGATCACTTGCAAAATGGGATTCACAATGTTCATAGCTGTCTTATTTTTTAGTTAAAATGGTTGGATGTATCATTTTGACGGTTCCGAGTGCCGTTTAAGGATATCGGAAACTTTGTCGGTTGTATATCCGGTGATTTCGGCGATAGTTTCGATGGATAAACCTGCTTTACTGCTCGTTATAACAATTGTTTCCACACCTTTTTCCATACCTTTTTCCATGCCTTCTGCCAGACCCTTTTCCATACCTTCTGCCAGACCCTTTTCCATACCTTTTTCCATGCCTTCCGCCAGACCCTTTTTCATGCCTTTTTCCATGCCTTCCGCCAGACCCTTTTCCATACCTTCTGCCATACCTTCCACTCGTCCTTTTTCCATACCTTCCGCCCGTCCTTCAATTAAGGACGTTTGGATGACACTCTTTTGGTATCGTAATGCTTCTATATGCGCATTGTATGCAGATTGTTCCGTTCTATCCAAACGGTCTATACGCAGACGTTCGCGCGCTTCGGGCAAACCTTTGGCAGTGGCGTTGTCGGGAATATCCCCGGTTTTTAAGAACAGGATCCATTCGTCCAGTGAAGTAACGGCGTTCTCATCAAATTCATTGAGGCGAAGAACATAATATTCGGGAAACAAATCGCCGGCGTCTTTATAGGTAAACTGTTCCTGCTGACGCTTGGATAATTTCAATACGTC
>JAIRSF010000188.1 GCA_031255595.1 Tannerella sp. | reverse complement strand
CTTAACGCTCCGGTCGGCTGAAATCTGTGTAACTCGCTTCGCTCAAACAGCACAGATTTCTTGACGCCTCCCTCCGCTACTTAACGGCTCACCGCACGAGGCCGATCCTAAATCGGCGGGGCTTTTTTACTTTATTGAAGTTAGAAGAAAACTTCTACTAAAAACTGCGTACCGGATTATTCTCTATTAACTATTAACTATTCACTAAAATTACTCCTTGATTTTTTTGCTTTATTGAAGTTAGAAGAAAATGTCAATTACGAACCGGTTGTTATGATAACCCCATAATTCGTAATTGAAAATTCGTAATTAATATCGCGTACCGGATTATTCACTATTCACTATTCACTATTAACTATTCACTAACAACGTTCACTATTAACTATTAACTATTCACTATATGACGGCTCACCGCACGAGGCCGGTCTTAAATCGGCGGGGCTTTTTTGCTTTATTGAAGTTAGAAGAACTCTCTACCAAAAAACGTGTACCACAGGACGATACACGATTTTTACGGGTTATCCCTTATTTATGAATGAATTGTAATAATTTGATGCATATTTTTTTGTATTCCTCCCAAGTTATATTACCTTTGTAATAAATTTTACTTTGGTTGTACTTTATTAAAAAAACAAATCATACGCATGAAAACGAACAGAAGGACTTTTCTTAAAACAATGGGAGGGCTTGCTTTGTTTACCGTTGTGCCCCGCCGGGTGCTGGGCAAAGGTTTTGTGGCCCCAAGTGATCAGTTGACAAAAGGGATTATCGGTGTTGGCGGTATGGGACGCGGACACCTGAACTATGGAGGTACCCGCTTGGTAGCGGTCTGCGATGTTGATAAAAATCATTTGGCTCTGGGACAGGCGCTTGTTCCGGATAAAATTGCGGAATATCGTGATTTCAGGGAATTGATACTGGATCCGAATGTTGATATCGTACATATTGCGACGCCTCCGCACTGGCATGGGATCATGTCGGTCGAAGCAGCTAAAGCAGGTAAGGATATCTGGTGTGAGAAACCGATGACCCGTACGATCGGCGAGGGAAAACGCGTGATGGAAGCCGTAAGACGGTATGGAAATATATTCCGCCTGAATACCTGGTTCCGCTTTGCGGATCCGTTTTATGGACTGGGCACTCCGGTG
This sequence comes from Tannerella sp., assembly GCA_031255595.1. Classification (GTDB taxonomy): domain Bacteria; phylum Bacteroidota; class Bacteroidia; order Bacteroidales; family Tannerellaceae; genus Tannerella. Next base: position 4,461 of record JAIRSF010000188.1, on the reverse strand, counting down.
CAACCTTTAAAAAAATTAGTGCAGAGTGGAATGCTCGGCTGGCCGCTTAAAGTGACAATCAGCGGATATACCGGTTTTAACTGGAAGTTTTTCTGGGTGGGAAAAGAATCGCTGGATCCGGAACCGATTCCGCCCGAACTGGATTATGATATGTGGCTCGGGCCTGCACCATACAAACCGTATAATCATCATCGTGTGCATCAGACTTTCCGCGGGTACTGGGATTATGACGGCGGAGGACTTGGAGATATGGGGCAACACTATATTGATCCCGTGCAATACATCTTGGGAAAAGATGAAACCAGCCCGGTAAAAGTGGAAGTAGATGCGCCGCAACAACATCCGGATGCGGTCGGAACATGGAGGTCTGTTACCTATACTTATGAAGACGGTTGTCAGATCGTATTGTGGGGAGGTGATTACGGAGATCCGGATACACCTTATATAGCAGGCCCAAAGGGTAATGTGTACAAAAATTTTGTTTGCGATATACCCGGATGGGAAAAGAAATTAGCCGACTACCCCGAGCCGATGCAACAACAGGTTGATTTTATGGAATGTGTGAGAACGCGCCAACCGTTTGCCCTGAACGAACGCAACGGCTTCCGCTCGGCTACGATTGTCAACATGGGCGCCGTAGCCCTCCGGTTGAATCGTACGCTTGAGTTTGACCCGGTGAAGCTACAATTTATAAATGATGATGCAGCGAACAGACTGATCGATCAACCGATGCGGGCGCCCTGGAACATTTGATAAGGCGCAAATAACAATTTAAAATAAAATAATACTTAAATGAAGTTAATTCACATGAGAAAAAATATTTTTGCTATAGGGTTGAGCGCTCTGCTGTTTTGTTCGGGCGCTATACCGGCACAGACTCCGGCTCATCGTACGACTTCGACGATTGTAGCGGATGTATTGGCGCAGCTTCCGGCAGAGAAGCAATCGACGTACAATAGTTTGATGAAAGAACTTTCCGCAACAGGTACGGAAGGTGTAAAGAGCCTTGTGGGTATGATGTATCCGCCGGGCAAGGGAGAGAATGCCGCTGTTGAATATGCATTGAGCGGGCTGGCCTATTACGCGTCGGGCGATGAAGTTTTGAAAAATAAAATGGAACAGGCATACCTCGAAGCGCTTGATGTGACGGAGGAGCGCGAAACGAAAGCCTTTGTGATACGCCAATTGGCGGTGCTCGGATCGGACGCCGGTATTCGTAAATTATCCGGGTATCTGGCGGATGACGCCTTGAACGGCCCTGCCGCATGTACAATGGCTTCGATTGGCGGAGAGGCTGCGGCGAAAGCTTTACAAATGGCATTGATGAGGCGTAACGCCCGTTCTGCCGAAGCACAATGTAATATTATTCAGGCATTGGGAGATGTTACCCCGATAGAGGGAACGGAAGAATTACTGAAGGCAATGCTGAATACGGATGATACGAAAACAAAGGCTGTTGTTTTGAAAACGTTGGGTAAGACCGGAACCAAAGCGTCGCTTTCGGATCTGGCAGCCGGTGCGGAGGCGGCCGGTTACCGGGATGAGTTAACCGGCGCAACGGATGCGTATATACAGTTGATCAAAAGGGTGTACGAACAAGGCGACACAAAGGATGCTTCCGTAGCTGCCCAGAGCCTGTTGAAGAATGCCACAAAAGCCGGCGCGTCGCAAATGCGTATTGCCGCACTCGAAATGCTCTTTGTCACCCGGGCGGATAAATTGAAAACGCTCAAGACCGCATTGAAAGATTCCGATAAATCTTATCGGAATGCTGCGTTGCGTTATGTTTCCGCATATGCAGACCGGGCGATGTATACCGAATTATTCAAGATGCTGCCTAAAGCGGGAAAAGAAGAAAAGACGGATCTGTTGAACTGGATAGGCCATGAAGCGCAATGTCCGGCTAAAAGAGAATTACTGAAAACGATTGAACCCGGAATAGAAAAAACAGGCACTCAGGCGTTGGTGCAACAACTGGATCTTCCGGATGGGGAAATCAAACGGGCGGCTGCTTTTGCGCTTACCGAAATAGGGAATAAAGATGCGATTCCGGCGCTGGCCGGGTTATTAAAAAGCGAAGATGTCCGGACGATCGCATTGGCAAAGAGCGTCCTTTCTTCGTTCGACGGTGACGTCCCTTCCGCTGTTGTAAAGGCCCTGGAGGCCGCTTCCGATGAAGGAAAGAAAGCGGGAATTGAAATACTTGCCCTACGTAAGGCAAACGCTTACTTCAATGTGATACTGGAACAAACGAAAAGCGCTTCGCCGGAAGTTAAAACGGCGGCTTATACTGCGCTGAAAGATGTTGCTTCCGAAAAAGATCAGGTGATTTTGTGCGGACTGTTGGAAGATACATCCGAACAGGCCGCTGTAAAACCATTGCAACAGGCTGTAATTTCGGCCATATCATCCGTATCGCCTGCGGGACGGATTGAAATGATTACCCGTCGGATGCTTCAAACCGGCGATTCGAAAAAATACTTGTATTATCCGGTATTAGCGGCGACCGGCGACCATGAGGCGCTGGATCTGATTGTGAAAGGGTTTAATACGGAAAGCGGGCCGGCCAAAGAAGCAGCCTTTGATGCATTGCTTACATGGAAGGGCTTTGACATAGAAGAACCTTTATATAACATTTGTATAAATGCGGCCGGTTCACCTTATTTTGACCGCGCTTTAGATGTTTATACAACATTGGCGTCCGATGCGGGAATGACCGGCGATAACCGTCTGATATTTTTACGTAAAGCAATGGAAGCGGCCAAAACGGACGGACAGAAAAACAAAATATTGAAGAGTATAGGACGGACGGGAACATTCCCGGCCCTGATCTATGCCGGAGAATTTCTGGAGAATCGGGCATTGATGGAGAATGCGGCGCAGGCGGTAATGAATATCGCCCTGGCCAACAAAACCTATACCGGGGAAAAAGTGAAAGAGTTGCTGAATAAGGCGGCCTCCGCCCTGAATAATCCGGATGCGGATTACCAGCGGCAGGAGATTCGCAAGCATCTGAATGAAATGCCGGATGAAACGGGGTTCGTTTCTATTTTTAACGGTAAAGATCTGACCGGATGGAAAGGCTTGGTTGCCAATCCGGTTCAACGGCCGAAAATGAAACCAGCGGCGTTGAAAAGTGCACAGGCCAAGGCGGACGAAGTGATGCGTTCGGGATGGTCTGTTGCAAACGAAGAACTTGTGTTTAACGGTAAGGGCGACAATATTTGTACGGAAAAGGCCTACGGCGATTTTGAAATGTATGTGGACTGGAAGCTTGACCCGGCAGGGCCGGAAGCCGACGCCGGCATTTATCTCCGCGGAACGCCCCAGGTTCAGATTTGGGACACATCGCGTGTGAACGTGGGAGCGCAGGTCGGATCCGGAGGATTGTACAACAATACGACACATCCGTCCAAGCCCCTTAAAGTGGCGGATAATAAACTGGGCGAATGGAATACGTTTTATATAAAAATGACCGGAGATCGCGTGACGGTTCGGTTAAACGGAGAGCTGGTGGTCGATAATGTGATTCTGGAAAATTACTGGGATCGTTCGCAACCTATTCCTCCCATAGAGCAGATCGAACTTCAGGCGCATGGCAGTAAAGTGTATTACCGCAATATCTATGTGAAAGAGCTGAAACGTCCGGAACCGTACGAACTTTCGGAAACGGAAAAGAAAGAGGGCTTCAAGATTCTTTTTGACGGAACGAATATGCATGAATGGACGGGAAACCTGACGGATTACGCAATGGAAGACGGATGTATCTCCCTCTCGGCGGATACGAAATTCGGCGGAAACCTGTATACGAAGAAAGAATATGCAAACTTTATTTATCGTTTCGAATTTCAGTTGACGCCTGCCGCCAATAATGGTGTCGGTATCCGTACGCCGCTTGATGGGGATGCGGCTTATGTCGGTATGGAGATTCAGATACTTGACAGTGAGCATCCGGTTTATAAAAATCTGCAGGAATACCAGTATCATGGTTCCGTTTACGGTATTATTCCGGCCAAACGCGGCTATCTCAATCCGGCGGGGGAATGGAACACCCAGGAGATCATAGCCGATGGAAATCATATCAAGGTTACGCTTAACGGTAACGTAATCCTTGACAGTGACCTCAAAGAGGCGACCCGGAACGGAACGATGGATAAAAGAGAACATCCCGGCCTGTTTAATAAATCCGGTCATATCGGTTTTTTAGGCCATGGATCACCACTGAAATTTCGCCGTATACGTATCAAAGAATTGAAATAATAGCCAAAGTATTTGCTTTTTAAGAATAAAAATATTTACCTTTGTGCATAATTTATATAAAATAGATCAAAATGAAAAAGATTTTGTTATTTGTGGCAGCGATAGGCTGTGTATTTATGTGGAGTTCCTGTAAATCAAAAAGCAGCGCTTATAAGGCGGCTTATGAACAGGCCAAATCAAATGATAATGACTGGATAGAAG
>JAIRSF010000283.1 GCA_031255595.1 Tannerella sp. | reverse complement strand
TCATTCAGCTTCGCCTTCCGTTTTCCGAGACTGTCCGTCGCAAAGCGGACATTCCCGTCCGAAGAACGATGTGAAAAGTGTACGCCCAACCGGTCGCGATCCGTATTCAGGATCTGATAGCCGAAGTCGCCGTTAAAATTCATCAACATCCCTCCGGCAAAATGCAGATAACCGTTCCGTTTACTGTGCATCACATCCGTCATCAGCGCACCGGCGGGTAAAATGTTCATTTCCTTACCGGGCGATGCCGGCGCCGCGTAATCCGAATAAACGATCGGACGTTTTGAGATGTTCATCTCGCGGACGACGGGAAGCGTATTTACCTTTGCTGCATCCTGTACGATCGGATCATACTCGCGCTCCAAAGTCATCTCACGATTGAGGGATTGTTGCCTGTCCGCTTCCTCGGCTTCCTTCTGTTTTTTTTCCGGCTCCTGTGCCTGTACCAAACCCGACAGGCCTATGCCCGTCAAAAGAACCGCAATCATCACCACTTGTATCTTACGCATGACCATGACTTATTTATTTTTTAATTTTTGCAATCTGTTTTCTATCATACGGTCTATATCTTCACTTCCGCTATAATTCCTCTTAAGCGAAGTAAGATACTGACGTGCCTGAAAATCATCTCCTTTCTCCATATAAATATCGGCAAGAAGGATAAAACCGCGCGCCAACCAATATTGATGGGGCGTACCTTTTTCAATAAAATCAAGCAACTCTTTTTCGGCGCGTTTCATATCTTTATTATCATAATAAATCTGTGCCAGCCGGTATTTCGCTTCCGCGCCATGCTCGGTGCGCGTATCTTTACTCAGCGCAGACAAGTCGTCGGTAGCTTCTTTCGGATCGCCTAACTTAAGGTGCGACATAGCGCGTAAATAGCGTGCTTCCGATTCTATTTCGGGCGAGAGATGCGCCTCTTTCAACAGCTCATTTGCCGCTTTCAGCGCTTCCGCCTCATTACCCGTATATTGGGCGCACCGCATGATACCGAGCCTGGCCGCTTCACGATTTTCACGAGATTCGGCCACCTCCTGCAACTCACGAAATGTGTTGATTGCCGTCGCATAATCTTTTTCAAGATATTCGATTTCCGACTTACGCGCCAGCGATTCTTCCCGGAACTTCGTATCGCCGCTTCCCAGGACAAGCGTAAACAGCTTTTTCGCCTCCGTATATTCGTTTTTATCAAAAGCTATTTTGGCTAAGTAATAATTTGCATTAGAGTTGAATGCGCCGCCCGGAAACGATCTCAGGTAATTGAGCAGGCTCCTTTGCGCACCGTCAAAATCACCGCGTGTGAACAGGCGTTCCGCCGCAAGATAAGTCAGCGAATCCTGCTCGCTTATTTCTATATGCATATGTTCCCCGAGAGAATTGACATACGAAGCGTACGAACTGATATCATTCATATCAATGTAGACGGACTTCAGATCCTGAACCGCCACTTTGGCCTCCTCGCTTCCGGGATACCCGTCGATCACACGCTTATAAGCCTCCACAGAACGTTCCAACTGATTATCATTATAGTACAATAACCCAAGCTGCACGCCGGCTTTCGGGGCAAAACTGCTCTGCGGGTACCGGTCTAACAATGTATTAAACGAAGCCGCCCCTTCGGCATATTTCTCAAGCAACACATAGGTACGTCCCCGTTCAAAAAGGGCGTCGTCTACATATTGCGACGCCGGAAACTCATGGATCACACGATCCATCATGCGTATTTTTTCGGTATAATCACGTTGAAGCCCCAAGACAACCCCCTTCTGGTATGTTGCATAATCGGCCAAAAAAGGCTGAAGCGCCACCGCCCGCGAATAATTCGTTTCGGCTTCGGCAAACCGGCGGTGGTAAAACAAACAGTCACCGATACGGTTATATGCGTCTGCAAACGATTTGGACTCCTGTTTCCGTTCAAGCGTCACATAACGGCGGAAAGAAACAAGCGCCTGGTCAAAATCCTGCCGTTTAAAATAACAATAACCCAGATTATAATAAACTAATGAATGAGCATCCGAGCCGGTATCATACTTCAACAAGCTTTGGTAATTGTTAAAATCCGATATGGCATTCGAATATCTTTCGAGGCGGTAATAAGATTCTCCACGCCAGAAATAAGCATTGGCGCGGGCTTCATTATCATAATTTCCAAGTTCTATCGTCCGGTCAAAATAATCGATCGCCTTCATCACCTCCACATTCATAAAAGCCTGGTTCCCCAGTTGAAACAAGATATTCTGCTTAGCCTCCAGGATTTTTGTGTTCGGACGACGAATTTTATCGATAGACTCCAGGGCGGCGTCATAATTCCTCGAAGTAAGATAAACCTCAACCAAATAATCGTTTACCTTATCGGAGTACGGCGATTCCGGGAAATCATTCAGGAATTTTTCAAAGGCTTTAACCGATTCGCCGAATCCTGTAAAAGATGTTTCATGTATCAACAAGGCGTAATTATACAAAGCCGTTTCCTGTATCTTCCTGTTGAACTCCATAGAGCCGGCCTGGTCAAAAGCCATACGGGCGTTATTTTTATCATTCAGTTGTATATAACATTGTCCCAGATAAAGGCTTGCATTCTGCGTCAGTTCATCATCTTCCGTAATCGTCTGCGAGAACGCATCGACCGCATCCTTATAATCTTCCCGATTATACATACAGACCCCCAGAAGATAAAGTTCGCCGCGTGCAGGCATATCGGCCAACGACACATAACGTTTCAGCATCGCGACCGCTTTCTCCTGATTACCTAATTGATAATATGAATTTCCGGCGATCCGGTACAGCTCGGTGTTATTTTCACTATCCGGATAAGTACGCAGCAAACGTTCGGTCAACCTCACCACCTCATCGTGATTATCCTCTACATAGTTTATCTGGGCAATATAATAATTAGCCTGTTCACGATATTCCGGGCTTCGTTTCAAACGGTTAAACTCCCGCATCGCTTCATCATATTTGCCCATCGCATAGTCAATGTAAGCAAGATAGTAGGTAGCCGCCGACGAATATTCGGCGCCAAACTCGCTTACCGTCATAAAATTACTGCGTGCCGTCGCCAAATCGCCGTTCTGCATTTGGGAATAAGCAAGGCGATAACTCAAAACCTCCTGTTTTCCGGCGTTTAAAGCATTGATACGCGCATCTGCCAGCCAATTTTCCGCACGTATATAGTCCGCCCTCTCAAAATACCCGCTTCCTATTAACAGGCAGGCTTCATCTCCATGACGGGAATCCGGATATTGTTTCAGATAAGATTCCAATATCTCTACCGCATTTTCTTTTCCCTGTTCGAAAGCAATATATGCAAGCATATAATCGGCTTCCTGTACCAGATCGGCATTTGTGGCAATTTTCTTATAAGCTTCCAGTTTATCGGTACAGCCGGCATAATTTTTCAACTCAAAGAAATCCTTCCCTTCTGCAAAAAGCCTGTCCGCCGAATCAAATAGATAAGAACGTTGTCCGTTCACCGCAAAACTTACTGCGACCACACATAACGGAATGATGATTTTCTTAATTGTATTCATATGATTTTTGATAACTCCCGCAAAGATAGCATAAAATCTTCAATATATACACAAACACCGAAAAATGTCCGGCAAAATTTATCGGGAAAAAGCGCCCGGAAAGTTCGTTTTCTACTTGTTTCGAACCGGCGCATCATAAAAACAAAAGGATACCTGTTTTCAAGATACCCTTTTGTCATTATGGAAATTCGGAAAATTCAATTTTCTTTCACTTCCCAGGCAAGAGCGCTCGCTCCTAAAACGGCGGCGTCACTCTCTTTCAGTTGTGAAACCAACAGCTTTGTCTTTCCCTGGAAAACTTTCAACATGTGATCTTCCATCGACCGCTTCACCGGATTCAGAATCAGATCGCCGGCTTTCGTCAGCCCTCCGAAAAGAATAATCGCTTCAGGGCTGGAGAATGCCACAAAATTAGATAAAGCTTCTCCCAGAATATTTCCCGTATATTCGAAAATCTCCTGAGCCAGTTTATCCCCTTTCACCGCAGCGTCATACACATCTTTGGATGTAATGTCTTCCGGTTTGAGGCTGCGCAGCAAGCTCTTTTCCGTACGGTTTATCAGGATTTCACGTGCCGTACGTGCAACACCTGTTGCCGAAGCATATGCCTCCAGGCAACCATGACGGCCACATCCGCAAATACGGCCGTTTTCACGTATCGTCACATGCCCCAGCTCACCGGCAAAACCGTCATGCCCGTAAACCAACGTTCCGCCGATAACGATTCCGCTGCCTACGCCCGTACCCAGCGTAATTTCAATAAAATCCTTCATACCGCGTGCAGCGCCGTACGTCATCTCCCCGATAGCCGCAGCATTGGCGTCGTTCGTCAGTGCAACCGGAATGTGATAAGTCTTCTCACTGATAAGCTGCGCCAAAGGAACTTTTCCTTTCCATGGTAAGTTCGGAGCAAATTCAATACATCCGTTAAAATAATTACCATTAGGCGCACCTACACCGATCCCTCTGATTTGTCCCGGCCCGCCGGCCTCTTCAATAACAACACTAAGCCCTTCGGACAGCGCCGAAACATAATCATCTATACCTTCATAGATACCGGTTTTTATGGAACCACTGTAAAGAATAGTTCCTCTCGCATCAACAATCCCGAATACGGTATTGGTACCACCGATATCAATACCTATTACATAAGGTTTCTCCATTTGTTTGTGTGTTTTAATTAATAATTAAACGATCAATAAATTCTCTGAGGAGCAAATGTAAGTCTTTTATCATACATGACAAACCTTTTTACTCAAAATAAATATAATTCATAGAATTTAAGCACCCGTACATGTCCGAACAGAAAAAAACAAGCTCCGGGGGAAAAAGATCCCGGAGCCTGTAATATCATGACAAAAAACACTCATTTTTTATCTTTAGCCGCATCTTTTTTCGGACATTCGGCTTTCTTTTCGCTACAACATTTTTTGTCGGCTTCTTTCGTGCAACAAGCTTTATCGCCTTTCTTTTGATCGCAAGTTTTAGCTTCTTTGTCTTTCTTGCAGCACTGTTCGGTCTTTGTACTTTCTTTCTTCGCTTTTCCGTCCTTCGCACTGACACCCAATGAAAAACTCATAGCAGCCATAAAAACCATTCCTAAAATTACTTTTTTCATAACTCACTGTTTTAATGTTTATAATAATATTATATATGATCTATCCTTCCCCCGGCTCTCCGGCGCCAAAGAAAAATATTTTTCTCGAAATAAAAAAAACATTTTGGGAAAATTATAGCTTATGCCTCGTTTTTTTATTTTTTTTACAAATATATCATCCTCTCCAAAAACATCTAACAGGAAAATAAACTCAAAACTTCATTTCTATTCGGGAATTTTTGCCTATGTTTGTGTTCATTTATTCATATATTAAGTCTTGTTATGAACGAAACAATCCGAAACGACTTCCCGATCCTGCAACGCATGGTCTACGGCAAACCGTTAGTCTACCTCGATAATGCCGCCACTACCCAAAAACCGCGCAGCGTTGTCGAAAAAATCAGGGAAGAATATTATAATGTAAACGCGAATATTCACCGGGGGGTACATTTCCTTAGTCAACAGGCAACGGAAGCGCACGAAGAAGCGCGTCGTACGGTTCAACGATTTATAAACGCGGCCAAACCGGAAGAAATAATCTTCACGCGGGGAACAACCGAATCTATTAACCTCATAGCTTCGAGTTTCGTTTATGAATTTATGTCGCCCGGCGACGAAATCATCCTGTCCGGAATGGAACATCATTCCAATATCGTACCCTGGCAGATTCAGGCAGCCCGCTATGATATATCCGTCAAGGTGATACCTATTACCGAATCCGGGGAACTGGACATGGAGGCGTTCGTCCGTTTATTTACCGGAAAAACAAAATTAGTATCCGTCACTCATACCTCAAACGTTCTCGGCACCATCAATCCGGTAAAAGACATCATCAGGATTTCGCATGAACACAATGTGCCCGTACTGATTGACGGCGCACAGGCGGTTGCACATCAAACGGTGGACGTACAAGATTCGGACGCCGATTTTTATGCCTTTTCGGGGCATAAGATATACGGCCCGACAGGTATCGGCGTTTTGTACGGAAAAGAGAGATGGCTGGATAAAATGCCGCCTTATCAGGGAGGAGGGGAAATGATCGCGTCCGTATCGTTTGAGAAAACAAAATTCAATGACCTGCCGTTCAAGTTTGAAGCCGGCACCCCGGATTATATCGGCAGCACAGCGTTGGCCGTCGCGCTTAATTACATCCGTAACATCGGACTGCCGGAGATAACGGCATACGAAGACAACTTGTTACGATATGCCACCGAACGGTTAAAAACCATCAAAGGCATGCGTATATTCGGACAATCCCGGAATAAAAGCGGGGTCATCTCTTTTCTGGTCGGTGATATTCATCCTTACGACATGGGGATGCTCTTAGACCGGTTGGGTATAGCCGTCCGCACAGGACACCACTGCGCCGAACCGCTGATGCACCTGATGGGTATTGAAGGAACCGTCAGGGCCTCATTTGCTTTCTATAATACAATGGAGGAAATAGACCTCCTCACCGCAGGAATAGAACAAGTAAGCCGCATGTTCCGAGTATGAAAATCCGGGCGGATATTGATGAAATGATTAGAAATTCATAATTTTGCAAAACAACCCATATATGAACAAGCAACAATTATTACAACATTTACAAGATATTGAATGGGATAATTTTGAAGTCAAAAAGGCAGAAAAAGAACTCCCTAAAAGTTCTTGGGAAACTGTGAGCGCTTTTGCAAACACTTCAGGTGGTTGGCTTGTGTTAGGCGTATCGCAACAAGGCAAGAAGTTTGAAATTACCGGCGTTGAAAATATGGAAAAATTAGAACAGGATTTAGGAAATACACTTCGCTCATACTCTAAATTCAACACAATCATAAATCCATACTTCAAAAAATACAACATTGACGGCAAAAAAGTATTGGCCTGTTTTATTCCGTCATCAGAAGTAAAACCTGTATATTTCAATAGTTTAGCAAATACTTTTATTCGAACCGGCAGTGGCGACCAACGAGCAAGCGAATTTGAAATCAACGCATTGTTTCGCGACCAATCTTTTGGAACAATGTCGGAAAAAACAGTTGAAGGAACGTCTGTCGAATCACTCAATAAAAGTTCATATAAGCGATTTCGGGAATATTTGAAATGGCGAAATCCCGATTTGCGCTATAATCAAATGGATGATGAAGAATTTAACCGCCGATTGAAGATTGTAAAAGACGGAAAACTCACTTATGGCGGATTGTTGTTTTTGGGTAAAAACGAAGAAATAACGGACACTTTTTCTGATTTTCGTATTGATTATTTTGAAATTCCGGGCACAAGTTACTCCGATACTAAAGTACGTTACACTTACCGGATTGATGAACAGGAAAATCTGTGGGAATACTATTTCGTATTATTTCAACGATTGAAAATTTATGCTAACAATCCGCTGATTATAGGAGAAATGGGTATCGGACACGAAGACACAAAGGAAATTGATGCCCTACGGGAAGCATTAGTAAATCTGCTCATTCATACCGATTATTTTAGCCCGATGAAACCGCGTATTCGTGTTTTTTCAAACCGTATTGAATTTGAAAACCCCGGAAGTTTGCCGCTTCCTGTCGAAGAACTGATGATAATAGACGAATCTTTACCGAGAAATCCTGTTTTAGCAAAATTTTTCCGCATCGCAAAGCTTTGTGAAAGCGGCGGTTATGGTTTTAACAAAATGCTTGAATGGAAAAGGCAAACAGGTAATGATGTTACTTTTGAAAGCACAATAGGTAAAACAAAATTCACGTTTATGATCGATACAACAAAAGCAATCAGAAAAGAAAGTGTCGCAAACGATACAATAAACGATACAGAAAACGATACAATAAACGATACAACAAACGATACGGAAAATTTAACCGATAACCGGAAAAAGATAGTTAAAATCATGAGTCGTAATCCTTATATTACGTCTAAAGAATTATCCGAGATGGTAGGTATTACTCCGGTTAATATACGGGTTAATATTATGAAACTGAAAAATGCAGGTATTATCTGTCGAGATGGCGCCAATAAAGGCGGAAAATGGATCGTTATAAAACCGCTTTGATGTAACGGACAAATAAATATGATCATTTCATGCTACTCCCTTATATGAAAAAAGGCCGCGTGGAAGCCGGCTGCGACGAAGCGGGACGCGGATGTCTGGCCGGCGCCGTATACGCGGCGGCAGTCATTCTTCCTCCCGGCTTTCAAAACGAAACACTGAACGACAGTAAACAATTGACGGAGAAACAAAGGGAAGCGTTACGTCCCGTCATTGAAAGTGAAGCCATAGCCTGGGCTATCGGCATCGTGACACCGGAAGAAATCGACCGGATCAACATTCTCAAAGCTTCTTTTCTGGCAATGCACCGCGCCGTCGAACAGTTGAAAGTAAAGCCCCAACACCTGCTGATCGACGGAAACCGTTTCACCCCCTACCCCGATATACCGCATACAACAGTCGTCAAAGGCGACGGAAAATACATGTCCATAGCCGCAGCATCCGTACTCGCCAAAACACACCGCGATGAATACATGAAGCGGCTGGACGCAGCGTATCCCGATTATTCATGGTGCAAAAACAAAGGGTACCCGACCAACGCACATCGTGAAGCCATACGCCTGTACGGCGCTACGCCCTATCACCGGAAATCGTTTACCCTACTCCCACCCGTACAACTGACATTGGATTTTTAAACATACCGGAAAAAAGACATCTTCCGACCGCCTGTGAGCAGACGGCACTTATCGGTTTTTCTATCGTACCGGACAAACCTTTTTACTCAAAATAAATATATCACCAGATATCCTTCGTTACGGTTTCCATAAACAATTTCACAAGTTTACCGGTAACCGCACCGGCATATTCCTTCCCTTTAGCAGCGGTTGACCGATGTGGGTTTCCGACTCCGGTATCTTGTGATATTTTTGACCAGTCCCTCGGTATCCAGCCAACGCCTTCATTTAATGCCCGGGATTGAAAAGCTTTGGAATGACCGTCGCCTGCAACCGGTAAATTCACTAACTGCGGACGATAATGCATTAACACAGATGTTTCCATTTCATCCGCATGATCGCCGGCAGCATCAAAATAATCGCCCGGCGGAACAATTTTATACCAATCCACAACAAACACCGAAAAGGACGGATAATCAAAGGCCAGGTCACGTACCATATTCTTAAAGTTGTTTCCTCCATGTCCGTTCACAATAAAAAGTTTACTTAGCCCCTGCCTGCTCAAAGAAGCTATCACATCCGACAGGATAGCTTTTTGGGTTTCATACCGCGCATGTATGCAAAATAGAATATCGTATTGTCCCGGATTCTGGGATCCCAACGTAACAGGAGGCAATACCATTCCTCTTATTCCATGTTGGGCATATGCCTGTTCCACCGCATCAATCGATAGGTCATGGGATAAGTAACAATCCGTAAGATAAGGCAGGTGATAATTATGCGGCTCCGTCGCACCCCACGGCAATACGGCATAATCGTATTTCACCTCTTTTATTTCGTAATACGATGCAGATAACAAATCAAAATTATTCATGGTTGAGCCTGTATTTGGAATCGGAAATTAAACTATTTATGAAAACCAGTTTCTTTTACGTGCCGATAATCCGGCAAGCGTATCTATACAAATATTGACATCATCGACTACCTGAAAGTCAAACATCCCTACGCAAATAAAATCAGCGCCGTTTTCGAAAGCCCATTTGAAACCGTCTTTCGGATGGATCGCTCCGGCGGCAAGCACCTTGAAGCCTATTACAGGAACTTTTGTGCGGTTAACAAATTCTACGGTGCGATCCGGGAAAGGACAGAAACAATTATCATGAAACATATTATGATCGGCGGATTTCGCCCCGTCAACCTCAAACGCTTTCCGGTTCTCGCGGGGATGTGCAGACCAGTAATGATCGTGATGCATGGTTTTCATGTAAAAATCAGGCGTTATCCCGTTTTCCTCGCAAATAATGAATGAGTCTATCGTATGGGCGCCCATACCGGCCGGATAACCCTGGCTCCTGACTCTGTCCATCATTTTTGCAATCACATCCAGGTCGCCGTCACGAACAAGCCAGTCACACCAGTTCCCCTGAAGCTGTATCATATCCATGCCATTATCAATGGCTTGTGTAACATTGTCGTAGATATCGTCTTTATTTTTATCAATACCGACCTGAACCGTAACTTTTATCCGGCTACCTGTTATTTTCTTATATTTCCGCATAACCGACATCGTCGGATATCCGATGTTTATGGCATTAATACCGGCCTGTTCGCAAAGCATTAATGTTTCGAATATCTTTTTTTCCGTATTATAGGCTTTGAACAAACTTCCTGCATACAATAAATCCCGGGCATGCGCCCATCCGCCGATGAGGTTTCCTCCCATTATAAGGCGGCTTATTTCAAAACCGCCCAGTTTTCCTTTGGGAAGTTCGCCTTTCAATTCGCCGAGAGCAACCCGATTGATACGGATCGTGGCGCCTGTCGACGCATCTATGTCATACAATTTGCGACTTCGGAAGGCGCCCCACCCGAAAACGCCCAATACCGGCAGGCCGATCATATTTTTCAACGCTTCCCTCCTGCTGTTTTTCATATCCGGAAGTTGTCGGTTCGTTTTATCTCCGGCCGAAAAATATTTCCGAATACCGTTCACATCGAACAGGCGATACAATCCGTAACCTTTCTCTTTACCGAAAGCGATGAATAACAAGACAACGCCTTCAATCAGTATTTTGTCGACGATATACAGCGTACCGTCGCCCCCAAGCAGGGAAACGCCAAACGGAGGGTAAGCAAAATAATACAATACAAGCAGGGAAAAGCCCGACAGGGACGCCGTTTTTATGAAAATACCGACAAACAGAGCCAATCCTATTAAAATCAGTCCCCATATGTTTAAAAAGTCTACCACCTGCAACCTCTCCGGTGAAGCTGCAAACCAGTGATAAACACCGGAAAAAAAGCCGTAAGTGTTACTGAGGTACGACTCGGAAGACCAGTTTCCGGCCAACAATTTGACCAGCCCTTCATACAAAAAATGCCACCCTACGGCAATTCTGATAATTGTAATAATTGATTTCATGGTATATTATATATAATGTTATGGTTATGCAGCAGAGGATTATATTGTTTTATCCATCACCTGTTATTTGAAAAAATAAAACATCACGATGTAAAGATAGG
>JAIRSF010000272.1 GCA_031255595.1 Tannerella sp. | reverse complement strand
GGATAAAAAATGAGTCCGGTGACTCATTTTTTACCTGCAACCATATTCCAGACAACAGAGGCCAGAGCGCCTCCGAACAACGGGCCGATAATGAATATCCATAATTGACACAATGCGCCCATATTTCCATAAGTCGCTTCGAATATAGCAGGGCCTATACTGCGTGCCGGATTGACGGAGGTTCCTGTCAGAGGAATACATACGATGTGAACCAGGACAAGCGATAATCCGATCGCTAATCCGGCAAAATTGCCTGCTCCTTTTTCGGAGTCCGTTGCGCCCAATACGACTAATACAAATACAAATGTGAAAATTATTTCAGCAATAAGGCCTCCCACTATACTGACGCCGGGCTGACATCCGTTAGCTCCCGTCAGGGTGGCAAAATCTCCACCGGATGCAATATAAGAAGCGCTACCGGTATCAATAAATGAAACCACCAGAAACAGCAAAGCCGAACCGATAATCGCTCCGACCACCTGATATAATATATACATACCGGCGTCCTTACCGCTTATACGACCCGATAAAAATGCGCCGAATGTAATAGCAGGATTGATATGACAACCCGAAACGCCACCTATCGCATAAGCCATGGCAACAACCGAAAGGCCGAATCCAAATGCCACCGTCAACACTTGTGACGTGGAACCAACACCATAATTAAATATTGCGCTACCGCAACCCATCAGAACCAACACCATTGTTCCGATCATTTCTGCAATGTACTTTTTCATGTGAATCAGATTTATTTGTTTGTAGATTGTGCAAATATAAACTTTTTCCGGCTTAAATTATTCATATTCTTCCGTAAAATAAAAAATCAGGTGTTTTTTTTCGGTTGGGACAGTGTGGATGAGGAGAAACACGATCTTAACCGAAACGTAACAATATGGTTCGGATTTTGTAATAATATGGAAATACTTTTGCCGTAAATCAATTAATGCAGTTCACAATGAAAAAAGTATTTTTTACCGCAATCGTGCTGGCAGGTGTTTTTTATCATGCCCCGGCCCAAAAAATAAAAGGGTCGGATACGATGTTGCCTTTGTCGCAGAAAGAGGCTGAGAGTTTTATGAAAGCAAACGCTTCCGAAACGGTCACCGTTACGGGAGGAGGCAGCGGAGTGGGTATCTCGTCTTTGTTGGAAGGAACGACGGATATTGCACAGCTTTCGCGCAGGATAAAGTTCGACGAAAAGCAGAAATTACAGGAAAAGGGTAAGTCGGTAAAAGAAATCATAGCGGCTTACGATGCACTGGCGGTCATTGTTCATCCGTCGAACAAGGTTTCCGAACTGACACGCGAACAGTTGGAAGGTATTTTCACCGGGAAAATAACAAACTGGAAAGAGGTCGGAGGAGATGATTTGAAGATTATTCCCTATTCGCGCGAAACATCGTCCGGAACCTACGAATTTTTCAAGACAAGCGCACTGAAAAATAAGAATTACATGAACGGGATTATGAGTATGCCCGCCACAGGCGCTATCATTCAATCGGTCGGACAAACAAAAGGTGCAATCGGCTATGTGGGGCTTGCTTATCTGAATAAGGATGTGAAAGCAGTCCGTATCTCGTACGACAACGGCCAAAGTTATACGGAACCTACGGTCGCCCATGCAAAGAATGGTACTTATCCCATCGTACGTCCGTTGTATTACTATTACGTGACAAATTCGGAAAGTAAGGTGAAGCCTTTTATCGACTATGTGTTATCGGAGAAAGGGCAAAAGATCGTTTCGGAAACAGGGTTCATCACAGTAGAATGAAATTAGCCGGGAAAATTGCCGAACGGGTGGCGGAAGGTCTGTTAACGCTTAGCGGCAGTGTCACGAGCCTCGTTATACTGCTGATTATCGTGTTTTTGTTTAAGGAAGGATTCGGATTGTTCCGGAGTCCGATGGTAGACAAAGGTTATTCGCTTTGCGTAAATGCCGGAAACCCGGTAAGATCGCTCCGCTCTACAGAGATCAAAGAGATTTTCGACGGGGAGATCACTTCCTGGGAAGAGGTCGGGGGAGAAGACGTTGATATAATGCCGTTCCGGTTTGATGAAATTTTTGAACTTTATGCAGAAGAAACTTTCGGAAACGACTATGAACTGCTTCCGCTGAAATTAGGAGAGGTCATCACAGCAAATAAAAATATAATCGCTTTATTGCCTGACAGTTATTTTCCTACACACAATCCGGATGCGGTAATCCTGAGATCGGAAAATATTTCCGTTGCAGGCTTCCTGGCCGGAAAGGAATGGATTCCTACGGCCACGCCGGCTCCTCAGTTCGGAATACTCCCGCTACTGCTGGGAACATTATGGGTCAGCATTTTTGCCATACTAATCGCCTTGCCGCTGGGTTTGGGTGTGGCCGTTTACCTCTCGGAACTGGCCGGGGAAGGTACGCGCAAAATCCTGAAACCTACCATAGAGCTTCTGGCAGGTATCCCGTCGGTGGTTTACGGGTTTTTCGGATTGGTGGTGTTCGTGCCTTTGATACAAAATACACTGGGCTTGCCCGTAGGAGAAACCGCTTTGGCGGGAAGCTTCATTTTGGCGATCATGGCGTTGCCTACCATTATAACCGTTGCGGAAGACGCCATGCGTAATACTCCGAAAACAATGCGGGAGGCAAGCCTGGGACTCGGAGCGACACACTGGCAGACTATCTACCGGGTCATCATACCTTATGCTTCGTCCGGTATCTCGGCCGCCGTTGTGCTGGGGGTCGGGAGGGCCGTCGGAGAAACAATGGCCGTTTTGATGGTGACGGGCAATGCGGCGGTAATGCCTCATTCCCTGCTCGAGCCGGTGCGTACCATACCGGCTACGATCGCCGCGGAACTGGGAGAAGCCCCTTCGGGAGGCGCACATTATCAGGCATTATTCCTGCTTGGTTCTATCCTTTTCATCTTTACCCTGGTCATCAGCATTTCTGCCGAAATGATTTCAAAGCAGCAAAAAAACAAAGGATTATAAGATTATGGACAAAAAGAAATCCCAAACAATCGCCTTTACGGTCTTTCGTATATTAGGAGGGACGGTGGTCGGCATTTTACTCTGGATACTGGGGTTTATCATTTACAACGGTATCGGGGTCATCAACTGGGAGTTTCTGACCTCGGAACCGTCCGAAGGAATGACCTCCGGCGGTATTTTTCCCGCCATAGCCGGTACTTTTTGCCTCATAACGGGGAGTTCGCTCTTCGCTTTCCCGGTAGGGATCATGTCGGGAATTTTCATCAATGAATATGCGGGAAACGGCCGGCTTATAAAATTTATCCGTATCATGACGAATAATCTGGGGAGCATACCTTCTATTGTTTTCGGGCTGTTCGGCATGGCGCTTTTTGTAAACACATTCGGATTCGGGGATTCTATCCTGGCAGGCTCTCTCACGCTTGGCCTGCTGTCGCTGCCGCTGATTATCCGAACGACGGAAGAGGCGCTGAAAGCAGTCCCCGACACTTACCGGACAGGCAGTTTGGCGCTTGGAGCCAGCAAACTGCAGACAATCCGCAAAGTGATCCTGCCGATGGCTTTTCCGAATATAATAACAGGCCTGATCCTGTCGACAGGGCGTGTTTCGGGCGAAACGGCTCCGATCCTTTTTACGGTGGCGGCTTACTTCCTGCCCAAACTGCCTTCGGGTATCTTTGATCAGGTAATGGCTTTGCCTTACCATCTGTACGTGATCGCAACGAGCGGTACGGATATCGAAGCTTCACGTCCGATTGCTTACGGAACGGCGCTGACGCTCATTGTCATCGTACTACTCATAAACATACTGGCAACATCCTTACGGAAGTATTTCGGAAACAAAGTGAAAACCGATTGATTATGATAGAAACAAAAGACATAAATTTTTATTACGGCGATTTTCATGCGCTCAGGAATATCAGTATGAAGATCGAACCGAATACGGTCACTGCATTCATAGGGCCGTCGGGTTGCGGCAAATCGACTTTCCTGCGACTTTTTAACCGGATGAACGATTTGATCGATAATACCCGCATGACCGGCACGTGCAGGGTCGACGGTGCGGATATCTACCGGAAATCGGTTCAGGTGGACGAACTGCGCAAGAAGGTCGGTATGGTATTTCAAAAACCGAATCCGTTCCCTAAGTCGATCTTCGAGAATGTGGCCTACGGACTTCGCGTGAACCATATCGGGAACCGGGCGTATGTGACCGGACGTGTGGAAGAGTCGCTCCGCGCCGCCGCTTTATGGGACGAGGTGAAAGACAAATTGAAAAAGTCGGCCTTTGAATTGTCCGGCGGACAGCAACAACGGTTGTGTATTGCGCGGGCGCTGGCCGTTTCGCCTTCCGTCCTGCTGATGGACGAACCGGCCTCGGCGCTGGACCCGATTTCGACGTCGAAAATCGAAGATCTCATCTACGCGCTGAAAAAGGATTATACGATCGTTATCGTTACGCATAACATGCAACAGGCCGCCCGCGTAAGCGGTAAGACCGGTTTTTTTATGCATGGGGAACTTATCGAGTATGATGATACGAAGAAGATTTTCCTGAATCCGGAAAAGGAGCAGACACAAAATTATATCACCGGACGATTCGGATAATACACAAAATTACATCTATATGAAACATACGGAAAAAGAATTACAGGCGCTCAAGGAAGAAATAAGCCAGATGTGGAAATTGGTCATCTCACAATTGGAGAAGTCGAAGCAGGCATTCCTGAACGGCGATGTAGAGGTGGCCCGCGAGATTGCCAGCCGCGAAAAGAGAGTGAACGCCTTTGAGCTGAAAATAGATTGCGACTGCGAAAATTATATTGCGCTGTATAATCCGGTCGCCATTGATTTGAGGCTGATCCTCTCGTTAATAAAAATAGGCATCACCCTCGAACGTATCGGCGATTTTTGCGAAGGTATCGCACGCCATGTGATCGAAGACGATTGTAATGATACGGAACCGCAAGTTGTTGAAGATCTGCAGATCGAAAAAATGTTCACGATCCTGATCGGGATGCTGTCGGACAGTTTCGTCGCCCTTGAATCGGAAAACACAAAAATGTCCGGGAAAATCCTGTCGAAGGATGATGAGATTGATTCGATCTATGTGAATGCCCTGCATATTTTGACGGATCATATGCAGAGGAATCCCGGGTTCATACGGTGCGGACTGAAAATATACCTGCTGATAAGGAAGCTTGAACGTATTGGCGATCATTGCAGTAATATTGTGGAAGACATCGTTTTCTATATCGATGCAAAAGTTTTAAAACATACCGGTCAAAAATAAAAAAATCGTCCGGCGTTCGGGGGTGAGGTTTATTTTTGAGAAAAGCGGTTTTTGCGGAGCGGATTCATGGTTTTTGCCGTAGAATGACTACATTTGCCCTGAAAGAAAAGTATAATACTCTCTTAATTATTATGCGACAAAAAATACTTATTGTAGACGACGAGCCGGTTATCCGGGAGGTGTTGGAGTTCAACCTGAAAAGCGAAGGTTTTGATGTGGCCGGTGCGGAATCGGCGGAGGAGGCTATGGGCAAATTAAATGCCGATTATGCTCTTATCCTGTTGGATGTCATGATGGGAGGCATGTCCGGATACAGGTTTGCGGAAATACTGCGCAATCAAAATAACCAGATTCCTATTATTTTCCTGACGGCAAAAGATACGGAGAATGATATGCTGACCGGCTTTTCCGTAGGCGGCGACGATTATATTTCCAAACCTTTTTCCATCAAAGAGGTGATCGCCCGCGTAAAAGCGATTTTGAAACGCCGGCAGGCAACGGAACCCGACCGGTTTGTTTTTGAAAACCTGACCGTCGATTTTAATCTGAAAACCGTAATGCTCCGTAATGAAAAGGTGGAGTTAACAAAAACGGAGTTCAAGGTATTGGACTTCCTCATCCGGCATCGGAACAGGGTCGTACCCCGGCATGAATTTATCGACGAAATATGGAAAGACTATCCCTACATAACGGAACGAACCGTCGACGTGCATATCACGCGCATACGTAAGAAGATGGGCGACTACGCCCGGCTGATTTCCAATACTTCCGGCTTCGGTTACAGGTTCAATCCGCAGGGGACGCAAATGTAAACAGGAAACCGATGAGATTGGGTTACAAGCAAAAACTGACGTGCAGTTTCGTCATTATCTTTTCTTTGTTCACAACAGGCGTCGTGCTTCTTGAGCGCTCACAAGAAAAGGAGTATAAAACAAAAGTTCTGGAAGAACGTCTGGACACTTATGCCGATATCGTGAACAGGGCTATTGCGCTGCAACCGCCGGATCCCTGCGGATTGGACAGCCTGAAGGATCTGCTGCCGCATAACCTGCGGCTGACGTGGATCGACCCCGACGGCAGGATACGCTACGATAACGCGGTCGACAATATATCGGAGATGGAAAATCACCTCATGCGGCCGGAGATCATCGAGGCAGGCACGAAAAACAGCGGCAGCGACATCCGCGTTTCCGCGTCGAACGAAAAGGCTTATTTGTATTACGCCAGAAAATACAACGGTTATTATGTGCGTGTAGCGCTTCCCTACGATATACGGATCCGCTCTTTCCTCCGCCCGGATCATATATACCTTTATTATATTTTCGCGCTTTTTGCGGCCACGCTGCTGATTATTAATTTTACAGCCGGCAGGCTCAGCCGGATAATCCGCAAACTTAAACATCTCACCGATTATGCCGAAAATAAGGCCATCGACCTCGACGCCGTCCATTTCCCAAACGACGAATCGGGCGAAATCGGAATGAAAATCGTGCAAAATTTCAATCGCCTGAAAGATAGCGAGCGGAAAATCATCCTGGAACGCGAAAAACTCCTGCAACATGTGCACAGCTCGGAAGAGGGACTGTGCTTTTTCTCTGCCGGCAGAAAGGTTGAGTTTTATAACGGACTGTTTATCCAGTACCTGAACTTTCTTGCGGATGGCGCTCAAAGCGATCCTTCCGTCCTGTTCGACGAACCGCTGTTCCGGGAAACGGTCGCCTTTCTGTTTGATACGGATGTAAAGGCCTGTTATTTTGAAACAAAAATCGAGAAACAGGGTCGGACGTTTATCCTACGCACAAATATATTCGACGACGCCGGGTTTGAGATCATCATCAACGACGTCACCAAGCAGGAGAAAACGCGGCTGCTGAAGCAGGAGATGACCGGCAATATCACACACGAACTGCGAACACCGGTGACCGGCATACGCGGCTGCCTGGAAACGGTATTGAAGTATGACCTCAATCCCGAACAGAAAAATCATTTCATACAACAGGCCTACGATCAAACAGTGAATCTGTCGGAACTGATACAGGACATGAGCCTCATCGGCAAAATAGAAGCGGCTCCCCGGTCATTCAAACTGGAACAGGTTGCGATAAAAGAAGTGCTCGAAGAATTGAAAAACGACCTGTGCATGCCTCTCCGCCAACATGCCATTGATATGGTCTGGAACATCGGCGGCGAAATCATTGTAAAAGGCAACCGGAACCTGCTTTATTCTATTTTCAGGAATCTGACGGACAACGTTGTCCGCTATGCCGGAAACAACATTCGAATAGAAATAAACAAATACGCCGAAGACAAAGGTTTTTATTACTTCTCGTACGCCGATACGGGCGTGGGTATTCCCGAAGAACAACATCTGAGCCGCCTGTTCGAACGTTTTTACCGGATAAACGAAGGCCGCACACGCGATACGGGCGGCAGCGGACTGGGGCTGTCGATCGTCAAAAACGCCGTCGCCCTCCACCGGGGGACGATCATCGCCAAAAACCGAACCGGCGGCGGCCTGGAATTTCTGTTCTCCCTACAAAAAGCAGATGAATAGTGAATAGTTAATAGTGAATAGTGAATAATCCGGTACGCGGTTTTTCGTAAAAGTTAGACATTCAATCTTCAATAAAAACAAAGTTAAGAAGATTAGGATCGGCCTCGTGCGGTGAGCCGTTAAGTAGCGAAGGGAGGCGTCAAGAAATCTGTGCTGTTTGAGCGAAGCGAGTTACACAGATTTCAGCCGACCGGAGCGTTAAGCTTAACGG
>JAIRSF010000263.1 GCA_031255595.1 Tannerella sp. | reverse complement strand
GGATGCGTCTGCGGCATAACCCGGAACAACGGGATTGAGGTTTTGCATTTGATATACATGCTGCTCTTTTTCAAATGTTTCAGATACGGTTGTTGTGTTGGCCCGACAATATAAAGAGTACGATAAACACATCAGATACATTGCCAAAAACGCTTTTTTTGTTATATTCCGGCCCGTTTCGTGCGCTGACATGCTCACAGGATTACTGTTTTTTACCATGTTTGCGTTTCTAATTTCGTTTTTCATTGTTTTAAATTAATATGATAGTGTAAATTAGTTGTTTCTCATTTTACCGGCATAGTTTGTAAACTAATTTTTTTCAATCAACAGACCGATGTCTTCGATGCCTTTCAGGAGGTCATCGCGCATACCATGGCGCAGGTTGAGGGTGTAGGTGCCTGTGTCCGGAAAATAGTAATGATTACGTAATGAAAATTCACTCTGGTAAAGCGTTATGCCGTTACCAAGCCATTTGCCGAAGTCGTCGGCAAGTAGACATTCCAGGGTGTCGGTGACGAACGTGCTGTCCGGCTGCTCTTGTTTACAGAGTAACCACAGGTTTTGATAGGGATACAGATCGCTGTTGCGCACTTGTATCTTGAGGTGGTAAGGGATGGTGCAGTCTTTTATTTCAAACTTGAAATAATATTCGGATTGTTTGTCCCAGGCTTTGTCCCGTATCGGTTGAAACCGGTTGTAAACCGTATCCCTGCCGCACGAAAAACAAAAACATGAAGCAATGATGATCGGAATGATCCGGTTGTGTGACAAATGTTTAACCGTTTTCATCTGTTTTTGGGCTTATCATTTGCAGGCAGAGGGGGTGCTTTTTTCTTGCTTTTCTTGTTTTTCTTTTTTACTCCGTCAAAACGGGAAACACTGCCGTCAAGAATATCTTTGGACTCTCGTTTTTTTTCTTTTACATCCGTATCGCTAAGCAAAGAAAGCGGTTTTTCGCCTTTTTTATTTATTTGTATGATGTCGAAAACACGTTGAGATGAGATGGTCACAAGGTTGACCGGATTGTTTTTGTCGGTCGAATAGGTGATTTCTTTCTTGAAGATATCGGTTTTGAAATGATAGTAGGTATGATCTGCCGTTATCAGTTCGATTTTACGCGACGGCAGTTGTTTGCGTCTTTCCATGTAGGTGTCGACCTCATAGTTGAGGCAGCATTTCAACTTGGCGCATTGTCCGGCCAATTTTTGGGGGTTCATCGACAACTCTTGAAGACGGGCGGCGTCTGTGGCTACGGATATGAAACTACTCATCCAGGCGGAACAGCACAGTTCGCGGCCACAGGGGCCGATGCCGCCGATGCGTCCGGCTTCCTGGCGCGCGCCGATTTGTTTCATTTCGATGCGGACATGGAATGTTTCAGCCAATACTTTGATCAGTTGACGGAAGTCAACGCGTTCGTCGGCAATGTAATAAAAGATGGCTTTGTTGCCATCTCCCTGAAATTCGACGTCCCCGATTTTCATGTTGAGTCCCAGCTCGGTCGCGATCTGGCGCGATCGGATCATCGTCGCATGTTCGCGGTTTTTGGCTTCTTCGTATTTCTCCAGGTCGGCTGGCTTGGCAATGCGGTAGACCTTTTTAGGATCTTCGTCGAAGCGGAACCTGTTTTTTTTCATTTGCAGTAACACGAGCTTTCCCGTCAGGGTTATGGTACCGATGTCGTGTCCGGGCGAAGATTCGACAGCGACGACGTCACCTTTTTTCAGCGGCAGGCGGTCTTTGTTCAGGAAGTAGCCTTTACGTGTGTTTTTGAATTGTACTTCCACGAAATCCGTAGCCGTCTGCGCCGCTTTGATGTCGTATAACCAATCATAGTTGTTCAGTTTGTTCTTCGCTTTGGAACAACCTTTGACGCATAGCCCGCAACCACTACCCTTATCCTGAATGAATCTCATATTGCAATGACAGGTTAAATCAGATGATGCTGTTTGAATATTTTTTGAATCGCATCCAATGCACAGTCCAATTGCTCTTTGGTGTGTGTTGCCATCAGTGAAAAGCGTATCAGAGTGTCGTGCGACGCTACGGCGGGCGATACGACCGGGTTGACAAATACGCCGGCGTCAAACAGTTCCCGTACGATGAGGAAAGTGAGATCGTTGTCGCGTATGAATAGGGGAATGATAGGCGTAGAGGTGTTTCCGATCTCGCAACCCATCCGGCGGAAGCCTTCCAGAGCATAGTGGGTCAGATCCCAGAGGTGATCGATCCGTTCCGGTTCGCGCAGCATGATGTCCAGCGATGCGTTTGCCGCCGCTACGGAGGCCGGCGTACCGCTGGCGCTGAATATGTAGGTGCGTGCGTGATGGCGCAGGTAATTGATGGTGTTGTGATCCGAGGCGATAAAGCCACCGATGGAAGCAAAGGATTTGCTGAAGGTACCCATGATCAGGTCTACGTCGTCTGTGACGCCGAAATGATCGCATGTGCCGCGCCCATGATCTCCGAAGACCCCGATACCATGCGCTTCGTCTACCATGACGCTCGCATTGTATTTCTTTGCCAGCGTGACGATGTCCGGAAGGTTGGCCACATCGCCCTCCATGCTGAAAACGCCGTCCGTTACGATCAACTTTACTTTGTCGGCATCGCATTTCTGAAGCTGTTTCTCCAGCGATGCCATGTCGTTGTGCTTGTATTTCAGCTTGGTGGAGAAAGACAAGCGGATGCCTTCGATGATGGAGGCATGGTTCAGTTCGTCCCAGATGATGTAATCCTCGCGTCCCGTTATGCACGATAATACGCCTTCGTTTACCTGAAAACCTGTGGAGAAAGAGATCGTTTCGTCTTTCCCGACAAATTCGGCCAGGCGCTTTTCTAATTGCATGTGTATATCGAGCGTCCCGTTCAGGAAACGGGAGCCTGCACATCCTGTGCCGTATTTACGGATAGCGTCGATCGCCGCCTCTTTCACCTCCGGATGGTTTGTCAGGCCCAAGTATGCGTTGGAGCCGAACATTAATACCTTTTTTCCGCTTATGATCACTTCCGTATCCTGATCGCTTTCTATCTCGCGGAAATAAGGGTATATACCTGCTGCTTTTGCTTTCTGAGGAGCATCGTATTTTGCCAGTTTTTCTTTTAATAAGTTCATATTCAAATTAGACTTGTATTATTATATTTGCATGGTGTCGTAAAACCAGTGCAAAAATAATAAAAAGAAGTGATATATGTATAATTTAATTACAAAATTGTACTTTTGCACTCAAATCGCAAAGAATGAAGAAAGAACTGAAAAAACTGTTTGTTATTATTAACCCTATATCCGGCGCCGGTTCAAAAGAAAAAATCCCGGATCTGATCGCCTCGTTATGCCGGGAGCGCGGCGTCGCCATGCAGGTATTGAAGACCGAATATGCCGGTCATGCAAAAGAGCTTACCTTAAACGCTATGAGCCGGGGAGCGGATTGTGTGATTGCTGTCGGTGGTGACGGAACGGTCAATGAGGTGGCACAGAATCTGTTGTATTCGGATGTGACGCTGGGGATTATTCCGAAAGGTTCCGGCAACGGGCTTGCACGCGAACTGAATATCCCTATGGATGCAAAAGGAGCGGTTGAGGTTATTTTTTCCGGGCATACGTCCGTTATTGACGCTTGTAAAGCGAATGAACGGATCTTTTTCTGTACGTGTGGAGTGGGCTTCGATGCGACGGTCAGCCGGGAGTTTGCAAAAGAAAAGCGTCGCGGTTCGCTCACTTATATAAAAGATGTGATGGAGAGCTATCTGGATTATCAGCCGGAAGTTTATGAATTGCATATCAATAATCATACCCTGAAAGAAAAAGCCTTCCTGATCACCTGCGCCAACGCCTCGCAATATGGGAATAACGCTTTTATCGCTCCAAACGCCGACATACGTGACGGACAGATTGATATCACGATCCTGTCCCCGTTCAACGCGCTTGATATGGGCCCGCTGGCGATCCAACTGTTCACAAAAACGATTGGGAAAAACAGCAAAATCAAAACACTCCAGGCAAAAGAAGCGCAGATCATACGCCGTAAAGCAGGTGTGATGCATATCGACGGCGAACCGGTCATGGGGCCTGAAGAAATTAATATTTCCGTCATCAAATCGGCCCTAAAAGTGTTCACGCCCGAAAATAAGACGTTTGTAGCGGATGTACAACGGCGTATCAATGATTTTTTCCAATTTTTTGAAAGCCGGATTCCCGTCAGGATTCGTTAATTCCTTTTTGAAATGTGGTCGGATGCCCGGCGTAGGCGGGAGCCTATGCCGAGCCGATGCGGACGAATATGTTGTAATTTGCAGGATCACCTGCTTCTAACTTCTAACTGTGTTAGAGGTAGAAATCTTTGGTGAGGTGGTTGTAGGTTTGTGTTCGTTCCTGTTGGGTTGTTGTTAGGATGAGTTGATCCGTTGTGGGTGCATATCCGGGGGGGGCTTTGGCGGATAGCTCGATCAGGAAGCGTTTGGGCTTTAGGCCCTCAACGGAAATGACTTCTGTTCGCCGGAGGAGGTACAGGCGATGGGTGGCTATGATGAAATCAATTTCGCCGGAGGAGGTTACGGGTAAGATCAGCGCGATCTTTCCGTCGTCAACGAGCATTGTCAGGGCGTGTTCGATCAGGAGTTTTAACGGCAGACTGTCATTGTGTCGCGCTGCACTCCTCTTTTTATCGGGACTTTTCAGTGAAGCCGAAAAATACGGAGGATTGGAAACGACCAGGTCATACTTTCTCTCTGTCGTATATTCCAAAAACGGTTGGTGAAAAACGCGGATTCTATCTTTGAAAGGCGACCTCTCTACGTTTTCGGCGGCCTGTTTACATGCGTCGTGATCAATGTCGATCGCATTAATTTCGGCTTCCGCATTTCGTTGGGCGATCATCAGGGCGATCAGCCCCGTTCCCGTACCGACGTCCAGTGCCGAGAACCTTTGGTTGTTGCGACGGTCTGCCTGCTGCAATGCGGTAGTATTCCGGTCGACGCCGCGATTCGCATCGGTGTGAGTGACCATGGCCCAGGCGCCCAATAACACCCCATCCGTACCGACCTTCATTGCACATTGGTCGTGCCGTACGGTAAACCGCTTGAACTGAAAATATAAATCCGGCATGTTTTTTTCCTTTATATGATCCTGCAAATTTCGTCAAAAGGATTCGTATTCACAAATCACGTTTCAAAAAATGAGTTTTTATAATTCACACGAAATTCCGGCATTATTCTTATAAGCCGGCTATATACAGGTGATTAAATAAATATTCCGACCGCTCAATCCGT
Source organism: Tannerella sp. (assembly GCA_031255595.1). GTDB lineage: Bacteria > Bacteroidota > Bacteroidia > Bacteroidales > Tannerellaceae > Tannerella. The sequence goes on along the minus strand of JAIRSF010000263.1, from coordinate 327 downwards.
TGATTTACGATTATCCGGCATAAATAAAACGCTGTAATTTCAACAGTCGGTACGCATAATTTATCAAACGGAAAAAAATTTGGCATAGTTCTTGTTAATTGTTGTATGATTTCATGGCTGTTTTTACCGGCAATATTTTGTTTAAGTATTACTTTTCGGGTGATTTCAAGGGAAATATGAATGGGAAAGATAGTTCCGTTTAAATAAGTGACTTTTTTTGCTATAATTATATTATCTTTGCACCCCTTTTCAAATAGATGATTATGAATAAAAAGAATACAGTTAAGATATATGCACAACAATCAATAGACGATATGGATGACACGA
>JAIRSF010000216.1 GCA_031255595.1 Tannerella sp. | reverse complement strand
CCTTTTTTCATGTGGTATCCGACCGTCTTACCCCATGCCGAATTGATCGTCCCCGAAGATAGCATCATCCGGAAATTCCGGGGACAATACCCCGAAACCGCATTCAAAGGAACAGAACCAGGACACCCGACTTTCGGCAAAGGCGGCTATTACTCACAATTCCACCCCCACGCAACATTTGCCGCTATGATCTACCGCTTAGATGTTTATGTCGGACAACTGATCCGAAAACTGAAAGAAAAAGGATTGTACGACAATACGATCATCATCTTTTCGAGCGACAACGGCCCGCACCGGGAAGGCGGCGCCGACCCGGATTTTTTCAACAGCAACGGTATCTATCGGGGCTACAAACGCGACCTTTACGAAGGAGGCATCCGTGTACCGATGATCGTATCATGGCCGGGACGTGTAGAAGCCGGAACGGAAACGGATTTCATGTGTTCCTTCTGGGACATCCTGCCTACGTTCGAGGACATCGTCGCTTCGAAAACAAAACAACCGGAAACGGACGGCATCAGCCTCTTACCACTTCTGACCGACAAAAAAGGCCAGAAAGAACACGATTTTCTATATTTCGAATTTCAGGAAATGAACGGCAAGCAAGCCGTCCGCAAAGGATCCTGGAAATTGATTTACCGGAATATCCGTAGCGATAAACCTTACTACGAACTATACAACCTGGCATCCGATCCTTCCGAAAAGTACAACCTGTTAGGCGCCTACCCCGAAAAAACAGCGGAACTGAAAACGATCATGGAACGCGAACACCGTCCCGACCCCAACTGGTCATCGTTTTAACCTGCAGAAACCACCGGACAACAACTATAATTTACATGTAAAAACAAGCTGAGCAGCGGTAAAGAATCTTTCCTTGTAAAATCCGGTTATCGATATTTTATTTCAAACAGATGTTCTCCGGATGTCACAGGATCTATGATGACATATTGATTTTCTTTCCGGTAGCGTTTTTGCAAAACTCCGTCGGCAAACACTTCCGATATTTCCCCGGATACCGGCAGGTAAATCCGGGCTTTTGTGTTCCCCGGAACAGATACGGTTAATCTGAATCCTTTACGTTCCTTTACAAAGCCGGCTTTTATTTCGCCGCGGATGGTAGGAAGCGTTGCCGATGCTTCGTCGAGGGAGGTGACGGCCGGTTTTACCCGGAATGTTTCAAAACCGGGGGTGAGCGGTTCGATACCGACTAATTTGCGGGGCAAAATGTGGGCGGGCGATGAACTCCAGGCATGGCTCCAGCCGTTGTTGGTCTTGTATTTGTTGTCCCATGCCTCGGTAGTCATTGTCGAGCCGACCCGGATCATGTTGTACCAGCTCCGGTCGGTTGTCGCCGTCATCAGGCTTAGTGCATAATCCGCTTCTCCGGTGTCAAAGAGCGCTTCCAGCAGGAAATGGGCGCCGTATACCCCGCAGGCCATTCCCTTACTTTTGATGTAAGATACGACCGACGCTTTGGCGGCAGGCCCGGGCACAAGCCCGAAAGCCAGTGCAAACATATTACTGTGCAGGGAGGCATGCTCTGTGCCGATGCCATCCACATAGACACCCCTCGCCTTGTCGAAAAAGGAACGGTTAAACGCTTTCTTTACTTTTGCCGCCTGCCGGGTATAATACGCCGCATCCTGTTTCTTAGCGACGGCAGCCGCCATCTCCGCCATCAGCAAAAGGGAACGGTAATGAAAAGCGTTTACGACCGTATTATAATCCCGGAAATCGAAATCGTCCGTTTCTCCGCCTTTCAGTGCGTTCGACATCGAACCTTGCGGCCAGTCCACGATATCCCTCAGCTCTTTCCCGTTAAAACGGATGGAAGACAAAAATGCTTCATTCTGCAATCCGGTACGTGTGCTGATCAGGTCGTTTTCCGTCGTGAGGGCGGTCAGCGTTTTAGGCGTTAATTCATCATAAAATTCGGAAATAACATCCTTATTTCCGGTGTGCAGGTAATCGGCCCATGCCATCAGTATGGTTTGGGAGATCCATTCCGTAGGCCACGTCGCGTGGAAAATCATATTTTTGAGGCTGTAACGCGCTACCGAAAATTCACGATCGACCGCATAATGCCCCATCTGGTGAATATAGGAATCCGCTTCATACATCATCCGTTCCCGCTGACTCGCAGCGTAGTCGCCGTTGAATGTATTCACTTTAATGGAATATTTACACAAATCGTACACATCGTTCAGCATCTCCGAAGAAGAAGTGAAAGAAGAAACTTTATCGTTGAAAACCGTATGAAGGGCGTGTTGGCTTACCGACAACAACAGGATCGCTTCCCCTTCGTCTTCAACCGCCATGCGTTGCGGTAAATTCGTGCCGTACACCGCCGGCGGGAGGGGAGCGCCTCCACACTCTACCTCACAATAACGGAAAGGTATGACCTCCCGCATGTGTTCGGGCATGACCTGACTGTGCGGATAGTGGGAAACGAAACGCGGAATATCCAGCGTATATTCATGATTACCGGGTCTTATGGTAAGCGGGTATTCCCTGCACAACACACCTCCTCCCGGCCGGCGGTCGATCGAATCACCGATCGCCTTTTCGCCGATCCGGATCGTTATGGTTTTTTCCGTCAATCCGTTTGACGCCGTTTCCGGCCAATGCAGGCGGAATGTGGCATAAGAAAAGGAGGAACGCCCGAAATCAATAAACCATGTACCGTCCGGTTTTTGCAAGATTTTTCGTGGATATTTCGTGTGGTAACGGATCGGATTCCGGTCTTCAAACGTCCAGAAGCCGTCGCCGTCTTCCTCCATCTTCACCCAGCGGCTTTCGCCCGGCCAGGCCGGATTCCGCCCGAATTCGCCCGTATTAAACCGTTGGGGATCGCTAAACGGCGATTCTTCACCTTTTCCGTTCCAGACGGCCACTTTCCAGTAATATTTCGACTGGGGCTGCAACTCTTTTCCTTTATACCGCACATTCTGCGACCGGTCGGAAACCTGCTTTCCGCTATCCCACATATCCCCGGTGTTCTCGTTCAGTTTTGAAACGGAAGACGCCACTAAAATGCGATATGCCGTTTGCTTTTCATATTCTCTTCCGGCAGGAAGCGCCCATCCGAACTGAGGCTCAGCCGTTGTTATCACCGTCAACTCCGGCCTGACAAGCAGGTTGCAGACCAAACCCTCCGGTTTATTTGTTGCCGGTAGGCAACAAATATTGCACACCGCCAGCAAAAGGATCATCCATGTTTTCATACTTAAAATTATTTTTCAAAAGTTTAATCTTGCCGGGTACTCATTGTGAGAGGCCGGCATCATAGGTCATCGTGATGGTATAGGAACCGGAGGGCAGGGTTCCCAGAGAGATGAACGGTTCGCCTTTCCGGTGCGACGTCTTCTGCGTATTTCCGTTAACGGTCACCTTATATTTCTTTGACTGGAACGGCAAATATACTTCGCCTTCCATGTTGGCGGGCAGGGTCATTTGCATACGGTACTCCCCTTTTTTGTTTTCAATCTTCAGGCTTACCGGGCCTTTGATCGTAGGGATCAACGCATTCGCCCAGGAAAGGGATGCCGGTTGGGGCCTGATACGCACCCGGTCGAATCCGGGCAACAGCGGCTCGACGCCCATCAGTTTACGCGGGATGATATTGGCGGGCGCCGCTCCCCAGGCATGATTCCAGTCCTGGTTCGGCTTATATTTATTGTCCCATGCCTCCAGGGATATGGTGGAGCCGACACGTATCATATTATACCAGCTACGGTCGTCGGTTTTGGTCAGCATAGCAAGTGCATATTCCGCATCCGGAGCTTCATACAGGGCATCCATCAAAAACTGCGAGCCGTACACGCTGCATGCCATCTTACGGCTTCGAATGAAATCGATCACTTTCGGCATTTTGCCGGCAGGCGTCATGCCGAACGCAACGGGAAACATATTCGCGTGCAAAGAAGCGTGCATCGTTGTATCTCCATCCACATAATAACCCAGCCGGTTATTAAAAAACATTTTGTTATAGCGGGTAAGGAACGAATCCGCTTCTTTTGCATAAAAGGAAGCGTCGGCCGGCAGATCCAGTGCACCGGCAATCCGGCTCATCCATCTCAACGCCTGATAATGATACGCATTCGTCACCGCATTATAATCTGTGAAGACAAAACCATCCGCTTCGCCGCCTTCCTGTTTGTTCAAACCGAGGATACCCGTATGGGGCCAATCCACAATATCCCGCATCTGTCCGTTGAAGCGGACGGAAGACAGTACTTCGGGCGTCAGCAGGCCCGTCGTCGTACTGATCAGGCCGTTCTTTTCACGCAGCGACATCAGCGTACGGGCTTTCAACACATCATAATTAGCCTTCAGCGAACGATGATCGCCGGTATAGACATAATCATTCCACGCAATCAGTACGGCCTGCAAAATCCATTCCGTAGGCCAGGTGGGATGGGCAAGCAGATGTTCATGCGAACGCCGCGCCATGGAATACTCCCGGTCTACTCCATAATGGCTAAGCTGATTAATCAAGGCGTCGGCCTCATAAGGGATCCGTTCGCGGTCGCCGTCGATATAAATCCCCAAAACGGAAGTCGCTTTGATTGAATATTTACACAAGTCCCATATTTGATTCAGCGTATCATTACTACATTCAAAAAACGAAGCCGACTCATCAAAGGGATAATGGACGGACTCCCTTACGATATCGGAAGCCGTCAGCGGCCGGTCATAACCTTCGACCTCGCAATACCTGAAGGGCAGAACCTCGCCGATATATTCGGGAACCGGCACAGCCGCCGAGCCTGTATTGCGCCGGTCTCTCGCTATAATAATCCGGTACGCATGTGTCCCTTTCATCAGATTAACGGCATAGTGATGATAACGAATCGTGCCTCCCGGATTCCGGTCGATTCTCCCTTCTGCCATATGTTCGCCCAGATGAACGACAACGTTTTCCCCGTCCGTATCCGCGGTAAGGGTTAAAATCAACTGTCCGAAAGCCGCCTTACCGAAATCGGCCAACAGGGCAGAGCCGGCGGCGATCTCACGTACGGCGACCGGATGTTCCGCCGATTTCACCTGCGGGTAAAAGCTTGCGGCATAGTCCGACAGTTCGCGGGCCGTACGAAAGGCTTTTACGTCCGACCATTCACTTTCACCTTCTGTGTTCGTCACCGTCTTCACCCGCCAGAAATAATCTTTCCCGGGCTGCAAGGCGTTACCTTCGTATAACACAGCGGTAGACCGACGGCTTTGCACCGTTCCGCTGTCCCATATATTGCCCTTGCCCGAAAAGGCGTCGTCCGGATTGTCGGCTACAATAATCCGGTAAGAAGTCTGATACGTTGCATGGGCTTCACCCGGCACAATCCAACCGAACGACGGACGGGACGACCCGATCTCAACATACTGTAAGGACTCTACGGCACCCCTCACCCACCACACAGGCACATTCGAAAGGTACCCGTTCCGCCAGGTACGATCCGTATGCTCGATCAGATCTGTTAGCAGTCCGTTCGGTTTATTCTCTGCCGCAGATGATACGGCGCACAAGCATGATAATGCAATAATAATCGTTTTAAATGTTTTCATAATCTATAATATTAAAGCGTTTAAGCGGCTTAACTTCTTTGCTTTATTGAAGGTTGAAACTTTCCGCATACGAGATGAGTTTGACGGGCCCGGCTAATCCCGAAGGACGCAAGGGGTAATCCTTTGTGAACTTTGTCACGTTTGTTTTCGTGAAACGTTCGTTTTCGGGCAGGAAGTTGTCCCCTATCAGACGGTTCGGCCACAAATTAATAACTTTTATTTCCAACACATTTTGTCCGGTTACTAAAAAATCCGTAATATCTCCCGTAAAAGGAGGTTGCCACCACACGCCCACCTGCTTTCCATTCACACAAACCTCGGCGATATTATACATCTCGCCCAAATCCAGGTACACCCGTTTGCTGCCGGACGGGATCGATGGCGTTTCAAACGTATTGGTGTACACAGCCGTACCGGAATAGTAGCGGATACCCGGTTTCTCATGCGTATTCCAAAGCGTCAAGTCACGAAAGACGGTTTTTTCAGGCCCGCCCCATTGCGGGTCAAAAGACACATTCCATGGCGTATTGATTTCCGTTTCGGGAGCCTTATCCACAGAAATGGTTTTCACCTCTCCGGCAGACGAGGTCAACGCATATTCGCCCGGACAGACAAACAACAGACGACCGCCCCCTTGATTCACAAAAGGAGATACGGCAAACGTGTCCGCCGGCAACTCCGGGAACAGGCTCGTCCCGTTCAGGGAAATACGCTCATAATGAACGCCCGCATCCTTTCTGAAAACAACGAGTACGGAACCGAACGGCTCCAGAAACATCGGCATACTTACCTTTCCTTCTCCCGGTAAATAAATAGGAAACTCTTTTATTTCGCCGGTTATGGGATTCCACAATTCCGGCGTTTTCGAATCGATACGAAAAGAGGCATGAAAAAATTCGGGACGTTCATTCCGGTTCACCACATAATAAATATCCGCCTCGTCCGTCTTTCGGTGAAGATAATCAATCAGCGCTTCCGGCCGGTTGCTTTTATACGTAAAATCCGGCAAAACACCTTTCTCCGACAGGACGTCCCTGAGGTTTCCACCTGCATAAACGGCCCCTTTTCCATACGTTATTTTCTGTACGGGGGTTTTGTTGCCTTTTCCTCCGGCGTTCTCTTTCTCCAAACGGTCTTCGGCGGAAGCGTCGTTAAGTACGGCCGGCATTACAGCGTCGTCCGTAGCGCCCCACATCGCATCCGCTATTTTTTTGACTTTTGCGACCGCCTTTTTATCTCCCCGCAAGCCTACCGAAGTGATGGGTTTGAAACCTGCCACAGTAGCCCCTTCACGAACCAACTTTTCCAGTTTGGCGATCACCTCCGGCGTCATGCCTGTACGATCAGGCAATACTAATACTTCGTAGCTCATTCCGTCCGGAAGATAAATTTTGCCGTCGCGAACCGTCATGCGATCCAGGATCACTTCCGTATTACAGACGTCATAATCGTAGCCTTCGCCCAGGCCTTCATGTACATGCTTCAAAGGAACCTGATTCGGCGTATTATCGCCGTAGTAAAAGCACACATCGCCGACGAACAGTCCCTGCGACAACATAAACGATACCCGGCTGTTCCACATCAGGAAAGCCGGAGCCTGTTTCCACCAGGTCACATTCGGGTTAAAATGCGTTCCTGCAAAATATTCATTGCCCGGAATCCCGGCTTCTTCGGGAGAATGTGTATAAGTGTGAATAACCAAGCGGTTCAAGCCCTCGCAGTAGACCCTGTCTAAGGTAGGCTTCATATAGGCAAAATCTTCTTCCCAGTGAGGGCCTATGCTGGTCGGCCCTTCCGCCTGCACGAAGCGTTTCCCGTAAACATGTGCAGCCGAGGCGGGTTGTTTCACATACAGGCGGCTTTCGGGCGTCACCCGGTGCGTCCGGGCGCGTATCCAAAATTCGCCCATCGGGATATCGTTCAGGCCGACATTTTTCAGCGCGTCGATCGGCGCCGGGTGCGGCCCTCCGCTTTCGGGATGAATACCACATCCGTCGGCATGTGCGCGATCCCTGAAATGTTTATAATGATTCTCCCAGACAAGATCGGCGATCGTACGCCGGAAATCATACAAAAACCGGTTGGAAACATCGCGGCTTTCGATGATCCGGCCCGTTAAGACGGGCAGATAAGGCAGAATACCGTAGCCGTTTGCCTTTTCAAACAGTTTGTCGAAGCGGTGTGTCCAGTTTGCAGCCCCCAACTCCCAACTATCATCGTGGAGGTATTTCAAACTTTTCGAACCCGATTGCTTTAAATCCTGCAAAAGCTTGGCGACCGTATGGTCATATTGCAGATCCATCGCTTCCTTACTCATATAATCGATAGCCAGTCCGCCGCCGCCCGGACTGTGGGTCGACACTTTTATACCCGTTCCCGTATAACCGAAACGCATAATCACGTATTCACCTTCCGGCGCCTGCCAATTGAGGGTTCCGTCGGCGTCCACCCGGTCGGAAATATCGATCACATCCCCGGCGAACGCATGGCAGTCGTTTTCCGGCGAAGCCTCCTCTTTCATGAAGATATCCCAGTCGAATCCGAGTCCGTTTGCCGTCTTGGGGATATGAATCGAATGAACGGCCTTCATGTGCATGTTTTCAAGCGGTTTGACGGATTCGCTGTACGGCGTCATCTTCATTGCCAGTACGGCGATCGGGCGATAGTATACACTTCCGTCGCGTTCGTCCCGGAGCAGGCCTTCGGGCATCGGAAGCTTTTCCGACAGCCGTTTCGGCCCCTGCACCGTCAACTCGCTCCAGACCATCTTTTTGGAAGTTTCCTCCGGCGTCACCCATGGGCCGCCGTCGTTCCACCCGCTACCGATATTCAGGCTAATCTCCATATCCAGACTGTCGGCCACCACACAGGCATACGTAAACAACTCCCTCCATTCGCCGCTCATAAAAACAGGCCCCGGCTCGGTTCTTTTCATGCCGTTGTACGACGACGATCCCGCATCAAACAGGATCGCTCCCTGAATACCGGCGTTTTTCATTTCCGTCAGGTCGGAAAGGACGCCTTTTCTCGATTGATTCCCTTCCAGCCACCACCAGTAGACGCGCGGTTCGGCATAACCGGGCGGTGACCGGAAGTCTGCTTCCAGATCGGATGAAGGGTAGAAATCCGTCTGTATCCCGACCGCATTTTTTTCGCTCCCCATGCAAGCGGACAATAATATTCCCGCTAAAATTAACAGTGTATTCTTCATGTATTCATATTTTATAAGTGTGTATCATCGCAAATTCTCATGCAAATATCGAATTAAAATCTGTGATTCCGAAAAAAAAAGTCCCTCTTTCCATCTTTCTGTTCAAAAGATCAAAAGAGGGACTCATAAAATCGGTTTATCTCAACTAATCAATTCATCGTTACCATCCCGGATTCTGTTCCATCACCACATCCTTATTCGTGTCGATCACCACTTGCGGGATCGGCCACAAATTAAAGTTCCGGTTCAACGTAGCGCGGGGATCGTCCCAGTAAGCATATCTCTTGATACGGTCTACGGCAACCGTTCCCCCCATACGCAGCAGCGTATTCCAGCGTCGTTCCTCGTAAACGAGTTCGCGGGCGCGTTCGTCCAAGATCAATTCCAGATTCACATCGGAAGCCTGCACCAGATAACCGCATTTTGAGCGGTTGCGCAGGATGTTGATATCGGCAGCGGCGCCGGCAGCATCGCCTGTGCGCATCTTCGCTTCCGCACGCAGCAGAATCGTTTCCGGCAGACGGATCAGGTATTCGTCGCGGTAGAGATTACTCCGGTTTTGTCCGTCGGCCAACCCGGTATACTTGTCGGTAAAAATCTTGCATGATACGGGGAAACACTGCGTTACAGCGGCGTCGATCGCATCCTGACTCTGACCTTCCTTATAGATCACACTCCAGGGAACGGGTTTGCCGAAATATTCGGAACTCTCCACATTACCCAGGAATGTCCGCTTCATAGCGGCTTCCGAGTTACGCATATCCTCGCCCCATTTCCCTTCGTAAATAATATCGCGGGTATACATCGTCGGCATAACCTGCACGATGCCGCGCCCGCCGACGTCTTCCAGCGTACCGTTCAAGTGGGCCGACAGCGGATCGCGGAACACCGGCCCGTACATGCGCGTATACTGTAAGCGCGATTTCCCGTCTTCGGCCTTATTAGCCGCATAATCGAACTGCGCCACCCAGATTGCCTCCTTATTCCCTGATTGGTAGTCCTGGTTTCCTTCCTGAAAAAGATCCCAGTAAACGTTGCCTTCAATAGGATACCCGGCGGCGGAATACAGGCGGGCGGGCGTCTGGTTGGCCTCCGTATTGGCATAATAGAAGTCGGGGTTTTCGTCCTTACGTGTGCCGAAACGTTCCGTCATCAGCGAATAGATAGAACCGTTAATCAGGTCGTTGCCGTAGCCGATCGCCCGTTCGTAGGCCGTTCTTGCCTCCCCGGAATTACCTCCGGCTTCGAGCGCCAGCCCTTTGTCGAGGTAAAGCTGGCACAGGTTATGCTGTGCGGCTCCACGGACTAAGCGTCCGGCGGTGGGCGTCGTTTCGGGCAGGTCGTTCAGGATAGCCTCCATCTCGTCGATGGCATATTGGTAGGTTTCCACGCGGCTTGTGCGAACAAAGTCGTAACGCGGGCTTGTCGTGATTTCCGT
>JAIRSF010000210.1 GCA_031255595.1 Tannerella sp. | reverse complement strand
GTTTCGTAGGAATCCGCTTCATCATTCACGTAATCCTTATACGCATCGGACTTCAGGATCAGTTCCAGTACCTTCTTGACAAAATCCGGATCATCATCCCATGAAATGCCATGTTCTTTTTTGTATCGCAGAAGACTCTCATTGCCTGCAATCTGTGCAGCCAAACGATTGTTCAGCAAGCGCATGTCGGGATTTTTCTCCTCGTCCGTAGGACGGTACTTATTACGCCGCGCTTCGATCAAACGCTCGTACATATAAGTTACTTCGACAATAAGCAACAAAAAATAATGATATAAATCATATGATCGCCTCAGGCTCAACAATAACTCATTTTCCGCCACTCTGAGGTCATTACTCCCTTTCTGATAGTATGCGTATACTATTTGCAAAACTTTTATGCGGATTAAAATTCGATTAATCATCAGTATTCAAAAGACTGCTAAATTCAATAAATTCGGGCACGAAGATAATATATATTATCCGATAATTGCAACTTTTTCGATAAATACTTGTTTTTTTAATTAAAAATTCACACATTTGAAGTCAAATTCGTAAACGAAAGGAGGATGTAAACATGGAAGAATTGACAAATAAAACAACCGGAAGCATTGGAGATAAGGATATTGTGTACTCCAAAGCGATCAAAGCCGGTAAACGGATTTATTATCTGGACGTAAAAAAGAACTTGAAAGGCGATTTATTCATTGCAATTACGGAAAGTAAGAGAAATCAGACAAAGGAAGGAGAGCCCGTCACCTTTGAAAAACATAAAATTTTCCTGTATAAAGAAGATTTTGATAAATTTATAGACGGAATGAATGAAATCATCCGTTTTATAAAAGCGAGAACTACAGCTCCTTTCTCAGACGAAAGCGTATCGGAAAACATACAGGAAGCTTCTTTTAATGAAATCAAAATAATAGCCGAATGAGTATCCGGGCGGATTTTCAAGATTCGGAGAAACAAAAAAAGAGTGACTTTTCACCGTTTTCCGATTATTTCACTCTTCTTCTTTCGCCTAAAATGTCCAAGCCGCCCTCCTATGTGGAGTGAATCGCTTCTGTGGGGCAAGCATCCGCACATGTTCCGCAATCCGTACACATTTCAGGGTCGATCTTATAAATATCACCCTCCGAGATCGCTCCGACAGGACATTCATCAATACATGTACCGCAAGCGATACAATCTTCTGTAATTACGTAAGCCATAATCTTTTTTCTGTTTAGTTATTAATATTTTTCTTATCAAAGGGAATATTATTATACGGCCTATTCCCTTTTACATGCAGACAAAGATATATCATTATTTTTTATATACAAATAACTTTTCCCTTTTTTTCAAATACAATATTTATACATTCCCTGCGTTATTACCTAAAAATATACAGCTTTTTTGAATAAGACGGTTTACATAATTACGTTTATATTGCTGGCATTTCCATCGTTTTCCCAAAAACGTAAAGTGCAGAATCATCCTTATGCGGATCATAAACTCTATCATTTTGGGTTCCATGTAGGGCTGCATACACAGGATCTGATCCTTACAAACAACGGAAATGTCACGCCCGACGGAGAAACGTGGTTCGCAGAAATACCCAACTATTCACCCGGATTCAGTGTAGGAGTGATCGGAGATTTGTTTCTCAATCCTTATATGAACCTGCGAATAACGCCAACTATCCATTTTGGGGATAAGACAATCTATTTTAAAGAACAGGCAGGCGAGAAAGAAATAAGATCCGGTATCCGCTCCAACATCCTGTCCATACCGTTGGATCTCAAAATTTCGTCTATGCGCCTTAATAATTGCCGTCCCTACATCATAGGCGGCATATACGGAGCCACAGATCTTGGGCGCAAAAAGGGTAATCACCTGCTGTTGAAACCGGTCGATTTTGGGTTTGAGTTTGGTTTCGGCTGCAATATTTACATGCCTTTCAATTATGTACTGGCGCCGGAAATAAAATTCAAGTTCGGATTGACGAATATATTGGAAAAGAATCGGGACGACCTGAGTAATGATGCCGACAAGATTTATACGGACGCATTGTCGAAAGCCGTTACACGAATGATCGTTTTAACATTCAATTTCGAATAAGCAACTCAAAATAGACATAAACGCAAGGGGAAGCCAATATAGCGCTATCGAAACGATCCAGTATACCTCCATGACCGGGTAATATCTTCCCCGAATCTTTCACCCCGTAAGTACGTTTAAGCAACGACTCGACCAAATCGCCCCAGGTTGCCGAAATGACTGTAACAAAAGCGAATATCAACCACTGATACCACGTCATCAGGTTCTCATAAAAATAAGCAAAACATAAGGACGACACAACCACGACCAAAAGCCCTCCAAAGAAACCTTCCCACGATTTCAGGGGAGAAACACGCTGAAATAACCGGCGTTTGCCTTTCCAGCTTCCGATCAGGTAAGCGCCCGTATCATTCAGCCAGATAAAAATGAAGATCATCAATACCGGCAACGGGTTGTAATCCGGCGAAACACGATAAGGGATAAAACACAATAGGGAGATCGTTCCCGCGCAGTAGCATTGGGCAAACAGGGCAGTCCCCCACTCTCTTACCGGATTCGCGTTGCGAATATACAACCCGGATATCAATATCACGAGTAAGATGGTCAGATAAGGGAAAAATACGACATGCCCGGCATAATCTCCGGCATATAGACAAGTGGCTACAAATAAATACATTCCACCGAATATTCCGAGTATACGAAGCCATCGCGGCCCCTCATATTTCAACAATCCATATAACTCATGAATCAGCAAGCCGGCAATCATGCTAAACACACCGGCAAACAAAAAGGGGTGTATACAAATAGCCGCTACAAGAACAACAGCGTATACAATTCCGGTCAGCGCTCTCTGGATAAGATTTTTCAAGGTTAAAAGGCTTTATTCCAGTTCACTATTCTATTGTTTATTCTCTACTTCGTTTTGCTTTTCCATAATCTCTTCGCTACGGGACAGCCAGGGTCTTTTTCCAAAGATACGCTCCACATCTTCCGTATAGATAACTTCAGAATCAAGCAGAAGTTCGGCTAATTGTTTATGCTTTTCCGCATTTTCGGAGAGCAGGCGTTTAGCCCGTCCGTACTGTTCATTGACAATACCCTGCACTTCATGGTCGATCATCTTAGCCGTTTCCTCGCTGTATGGCCTCGTGAAACCCCAGTCTTGACCCGTAGAATCATAATAATTGAGATTCGGCATCTTTTTACTCATACCGAAATAAACAACCATGGCATAAGCTTGTTTGGTCACCCGTTCAAGATCATTAGACGCTCCTGTGGAAATATCGCCGAGAAACAGTTCTTCGGCTGCACGACCGCCAAGCGTAGCACACATCTCATCCAATAACTGTTCGCGTGTCGTGATCTGGCGTTCTTCGGGGAGGTACCAGGCAGCGCCAAGCGCTTTGCCGCGCGGCACAATAGTAACCTTTACCAACGGATTCGCATGCTCCAGCAACCAACTCAAAGAGGCGTGACCCGCTTCATGAACGGCAATACTTTTGCGTTCATTTTGCGTCATGATCTTACTTCGCTTTTCAAGGCCTCCCACAATACGGTCTACGGCACTCATGAAATCTTCTTTCTGAACATTTTTCTTGCTGTTACGCGCCGCTATCAGTGCGGCTTCGTTACAAACGTTCGCAATATCGGCGCCCGAAAAACCCGGCGTCTGTTTGGCAAGAAAGTCTATCTCTACACTCGAATCCTTTTTGATCGGACGGAGATGAACGGCAAAAATTTCTTTTCTTTCATTCAAATCCGGCAACTCCACATGTATCTGACGGTCGAAGCGCCCGGCGCGAAGCAGGGCCTTATCCAACACATCCGCCCGGTTCGTAGCGGCCAGGATGATGACACCGCTGTTGGAGCCGAAACCATCCATTTCCGTCAACAACTGGTTTAATGTATTTTCCCGTTCGTCGTTGCTGTTCATATTGGCATTTTTCCCGCGGGCGCGGCCAACCGCATCAATCTCGTCAATAAACACGATACAGGGGGCCTTTTCTTTTGCCTGACGAAACAAGTCACGCACACGCGAAGCCCCTACCCCGACAAACATTTCCACAAAATCAGAGCCTGATAGAGAAAAGAACGGCACATTCGCTTCGCCGGCCACCGCTTTGGCAAGCAACGTCTTACCGGTGCCCGGAGGGCCGACCAACAAGGCTCCTTTAGGTATTTTACCGCCAAGCTCCGTATATTTAGCAGGATTTTTAAGGAATGAAACGATTTCTTCCACCTCCTGTTTCGCTTCCGCAAGGCCCGCCACATCTTTGAACGTAATCTTATTCATCCCGTCCTTGTCAAAAAGCTGCGCCTTCGATTTCCCGACATTAAATACGCCCATCCCGCCGCCGCCGACACCGCCGGACATGCGCCGCATGAACAAAATCCAAATCAGGATGATAATGATAAACGGCCCTACGGACACCAGGATATTCCAAAACATGCCGTCCCCTTCTTTATAGGTAACACGTGCGGAAATTTCATTTTCCGATACCGCCTTATCATAAAAATCGGAAAATTTGTCTGCCGATGGAATTTTCACCAGCACTTTAACGTCCAACTCCTTCGCTTTGGTTGCGTCTTGTTTGAAAACCTCCTGATATTTATCTTTCTTAACCGTAGCCTCCAGCACATTTTTCTTATTAAAGACCACCATCTCATCAAAAACGTCGTCACGCGCCATCTGTTGAAACTCCGTCCAGCCGAATTCCTGTGCGGACGAAGAGTCATTTACAAGATACAGTGTTATCAACGGAATAAAAATAAGCGCGTAGATCCACCACAAACTAAAGTTTGATTTCTTATTTCCATTCGGATTCTTCGGAATATTGCCGCCGTTATTATTTTGTGTATTTTTATTATTTTCTTCCATAAGTATACTTCCACAATCACATAAAAATCAATCTAAATCCGGTATTCGTTTCATTTTCGAATCTTCCCATAAATTTTCAAGACGATAAAAAGAACGCGTTTCCGGCAAGAATATATGAACAAGAACCGTGCCGTAATCAAGGCCTACCCATTGAGCATTCCGAAGCCCATGGATAGAAACCGGTTTTTCTTTAAGATCGCGCCGTACCGTTTCGTCTACCGAATCCGATAAAGAGGTTATCTGATTCGGATTATTGCCCTCACAGATAATCATGTATTGACAGATCGCCCCCTGTATTTCCCTCAAATCCACAATAACGATACCATGTCCTTTCTTTTCCTGCAACCCTTTTACGATTGTTTCTACTAAAAAATTTGTTTGATTCATTCAATAAATAAGCCTTTTTTATTCTCAACGCGCAAAGATAATGTAAGCCGGGAGGAATACAAAATAAACACCCGTTTATTTTTATTACCGGCGAAGTATCGCCCTTTTCCGGTGCCATCGTCAAAAACGGATGCGATTTCTCCTTATTCGCGAAACACTTTTTCCGTTCGTTGTATTTTTGCTTTCTTATAAATCAAATGTCCATGATCCGACACGCCTTCCATCACGACCGAATAGGTCGTTTCCGCATCTGCGGAATAAAAATCCAGTGAAACTTCACCCGTTTCGGGTACTCTTACATTCGGCTTCCAATAGATAGTGGTGCGCAGATCGGTCATTGTATGCCTTTGGCTTGCGTCATATTCGGGAGAATAAAATTCCAATGGCGTTTGGAAACCTAAAAGTTCAACCAGGTTATTGATGTTATGGCTTGTCGTATTTCTCTGAACAAATCCCCGTTTTGTGGATATAATTAATGCGCCGCTGCCGGCTTTCGGGCCGAACATCGCACCGGCCGATGCGTCTTTGATCAGGAATATATCGGAGATATCCGATACGACCATCAACAGGGGATCAAAACTTTCATCCGGAACATCGTCCAACACGACTAACGGAGCGCCTCCGCCCCGGACTGTAATCTTATCGCCGATGATCATGATACCCGGTATTTGCATGAGCAGCATTTTCATGTCCGTATAATGCGCCTTTTCAATATCGGCTGCCGTAAGAACCCGGCTCGACGTTGCAGCCGAATAATAGGCGGA
>JAIRSF010000194.1 GCA_031255595.1 Tannerella sp. | reverse complement strand
TAAATTCGATGGATAAATCCGAAAATCCTCCGCCTTTCAGATAGATCAGGCGCATCATTTGAACGAAATAACGGGGAGGGTTGAAGACGGTGATCCACTGCGCCCATTCGGGCATGGAACGTATGGGGGTCAACAGGCCGCTCATCAACTGGAATATCATCACAAAAAAGAACATGACAAACATCGCCTGCTGCATGGTGTTCGAATAATTGGATATAACAAGTCCCAAGCCCGATACGGACAATATAAAAAGAAACGAAAACAGGTAAATAATCAGGATATTCCCGATCGGATACAGTCCGTAGACAAAATAAGCCAGCGCCATGCAAACCGTAAGTATGATGATCCCCATCAGCCAGTACGGGATTAGTTTGGCTATTATAAACATGAACTTCGATACCGGGGTCACATTCATCTGTTCAATGGTTCCGCGTTCTTTTTCACTGACAATATTAAGAGTCGGCAGGAAACCGCACATTACGATCAACAGGATAACCATTAACGCCGGAATCATAAACAGTTTATAATCGAGGAACGGATTGTAGCGATTCTGTGTGATCAGCTCGACACGAGGCGCCGACGAGGTCTGCGGGAATACGGATGCGGGCCGTTCCGCCAAAAACCGTTGTGAGAAACCGGCCATGACGGAACTCAGATAACTTCCGCCCAAAACGCCTCTTGTGCCGTTTACCGTATTTATCGACAACTGAACGGGAGTTATGCCTTTCAATATCAAATCTTTCTCAAAACCGGACGGGATTTCTACGATCGCATCGGTCTGGCCATATTCTATTTTTTCCAATGCAGCGGCGTAACTGTCCTTAACATCTTCAAGGTGAAAATAAGATGACGCATCTATATCCCGGATAAGCCGCCCGGAAGAGGCACTGCGATCCAGGTCGACGACGACAATACGTATATCTTTGATGTCCATCGTAGTAATCCATGGCACAACAAGCATCACCATAATCGGAAATACGACTACCAGCTTGGGCAAAAACGCATTTCGGAAAAATTGTTTAAATTCTTTTTCCAACAAATACTTCAGCATCATTCCAATCTATATTTGAATTTTTTCAAACTAACCCCGATCAACAGCAGAGTCATTGCCGACAGGATCAGAAACTCTTTTACCGCAAACGAAAAGGAGAGTCCTTCAATCATCAGCTTTTTCACAGCGGCAATATACCAGCGTGCCGGCACAATACAAGATAACCACTGCAACACATCCGGCATGCTCTCTACTGGGAAAATCATTCCGGAAAGAAAGATGACGGGTACCATCAACGCCATCCCGGACATCAGCATGGCTGCCAACTGGGTGTTTACGATCGTCGATATCAGTAATCCCAGCGACAGCGAAGCAAGGATATATAATAACGACAGCATGCAAAGCCCGGAAAAACTGCCGGCAACCGGTATGCCGAGCAGGTATACCGACAAAAACAGGATCAGGGAAAAGCTTACACACGACAATACGAAATAAGGCGCCATTTTCGACAGGATGATATAGATCGGACGAACCGGCGATACGAGCAGCACTTCCATCGTGCCCGTTTCCTTTTCGCGGACAATCGAAACAGAGGTCATCATGGCGCATATCAATATCATAATCAGTCCCATAACCCCCGGCACAAACGTGTAAGCGCTTTTCATCTGCGGATTGTAAAGCATCCGAATGTTGGGTTGTATGCCGTACACTGCGGACTCCGGAAATTTTTCGGCAAAAAAATCCCGGATGATTCCGGATGAGTACATGACCACAGCCGTTGCCGTATTGGTGTCTGTTGCATCCGTAATAAACTGAATCTGCGATCCTTCTTTTGAAAAAATACGATCCTCGAAATGAGGGCTGAACACCAGCACAAAATCGGCAATCCCCTTTTGAAAAACCCTGTCAATCTCATCGGGCGACGAGAGCATTGTTTTTACCGAAAAATATTCGCTCGCATCTATACGTTCAATCATCCGGCGCGTCATTTCATCCTGCACCGGCGCCATCACCGCGACTTTTATGTTTTTCATCTCCGTCGATATGGTAAAACCAAACAGGATCATCTGTACGACCGGCAAGCCGAGAAGTATCAGAATCGTTCGCTTATCACGAAAAATATGAAAAAATTCTTTCTTCATGAAAGCCCGGAAAGTCAATCCCGCCTTATATGTTCCTGAAAAACTCATTTTTTTTATATTCAAAGGTTACGTGTAATTTACGTTCAACCGGTATGGGCGCGCCTCAGCCATCCGTACGGGTCGCCTTGCGGGCCAGCAGGTAAAAAACCTCATCCATGGAAGAAACGCCGAAAGACAACTTCAGATTCTTCGGGGTATCCAGGGCTTCGATACGTCCGTCTACCATGATCGATACCCGGTTGCAATACTCCGCTTCATCCATGTAGTGCGTAGTCACAAACACAGTGATCCCATGATCCGCCGCGTCATAGATCAATTCCCAGAACTGACGGCGCACAGCAGGATCCACCCCTCCGGTAGGTTCATCCAGAAATACTATTTTCGGATCGTGAAAAACGGATACGGAAAAGGCAAGCTTCTGTTTCCAGCCGGGCGGCAATGATTTTACAAGCGTGTCACGCTCATCCAGGAATCCTAACTTATCAAGCAAAGCGTCCGTCCGGCCCGAAATTTCTTTTTCAGGCACCCCGTAAATCCCGGCGAAAAGACGGATATTTTCCCATACTTTCAGATCCTCATACAAGGAAAACCGCTGGCTCATATAACCAATGCTGCGTTTCACGTCTTCCGGCCGGCAACCGACATCAAACCCTGCCACCAATGCACGTCCCGAAGTAGGCTTACTCAAACCGCAAAGCATTCGCATGGCCGTCGTCTTACCGGCGCCGTTCGCACCGAGAAAACCGAATATCTCTCCTTTGGAAACGGTAAACGAGATCTCGTTCACCGCCGTAAAACGGCCAAAACGTTTGGTCAGGTTCTCTACCTTTATAACAGGATCATCTTTTTTCATCTCCGGATTATAGGTTCAATCTCATAAAACAATCTTCAACAGTCGCCCGAATGGGCTGTATCTCCGTATCCGTATGGCCCGCGCTTTTTAGTTTGTCTTCTATCGCCGAAAGAGAAGCGTCCTGCGTTACGACAACATGGTGAACATTGCCGAAGGCATAACAACTTTTCACTTCCGGCATACGGCGCAAATCCGACAATAAGCGGGACATATCCGCCGAGCTTACTGCATATAACGGCTCCGCAAACCTCTCCACAATACGGCCCGGCGTATCAATCGTAAGAAACTTACCTTCACGCATCAGTGCAATACGGTCGCATAAGGTCGCCTCGTCCATGTACGGCGTACTCACAAGAATCGTCATGCGTTGTTCCTGTAATCGCCGGAGCATCCGCCAGAACTCCTTGCGGCTAACCGGGTCGACCCCCGTCGTCGGCTCGTCCAGAAACAATACGGAGGGTTTATGTATCAAGGCGCAGCTAAGCGCTAATTTTTGTTTCATGCCTCCCGATAACTTTCCGGCGTGACGCGTTCGAAACGGTTCTATCTGCTTGTATATATCTTCAATCAGTTCATAACCTTCCCGCAGGGTGGTTCCGAAAACCGAGGCGAAAAACGACAAGTTTTCTTCGACGGTCAAATCCGGATACAACGAAAAACGACCGGGCATATATCCTACGCGCCTGCGTATTTCTTTATAATCGGACACCGTATCAAAACCGTCCACGAGGGCCGTTCCTTCGTCGGCGAGCAACAAAGTGGTAAGAATACGGAACATGGAGGTCTTACCCGCCCCGTCCGGCCCGATTATGCCGAACAATTCGCCTTTTTCCACTTCAAAAGACAAGCCTTTCAAAGCTTCGGTTTTCCCGTAGTTCTTTTTTATGTTTTGCACCGAAACCGCTATCATCTTTTTCCCAATTAAAAACACAAAGCAACCGTTTTGTCAAAACACAACTTCGCCATACATTCCGATCTTTACATATCCGTCGTTTTCAATAGCCACCTTGATGGCATAGACCAGATTTTCCCGGTCGTCTTTCGTACGGATACTTTTAGGCGTAAATTCGCTTTTCTCCGAAATCCATGTGACGGAACCGCCGTACTCGCGCCGGTTGTTTCCTCCGAAATCGGCAAAAACCTTCACCTGCCGGCCAAGCTTTATATCCTTTAATTGCGCCAGGGTCAGGTAAGCGCGCAGGTAAAGGCGCTTCATATCCGCCACTTTGAACAGCGGCTTTCCCGGAATCGAAAGCTCGCCGGCTTCGGCGTACTTGGCCAGCACCGTACCTGTGACGGGAGATGATATCACACATTTAGACAACTGGTCTTCTACCTGTGCAATCCGGATCTCAAGGGCGGAACTCTGGGCGTCCAAACTCGAAACATTATTCCGCAAGGATGACTGCAGCGCGGCAAGCTGGCTTTCAAGCACAGCGAGAACCGATACGGCGTCGTCTAACTGCTTTTGCGTCGCAGCCTCCGCCTCAAGCAGGTTTTCAATACGTGTGCGCTCCGTTTTCTGTTTTGCAATCTGCTCCCTGATCGAAGCAATCTGTTTGTCGACGTCGGGCCGGTTACTTCTTACAGACGAAACATTCTCCATCAATTGTAACTTGGTGAGATATAACTGAACGGTATCAACCACCCCCAGCCTGTCGCCCGCAATCACCTCCCGCCCTTCCGTTACATCCAATAGAAGGATCTTTCCCGAAGCTTCACTCGAAACCGTCACTTCCGTTGCTTCAAAAGCGCCCGCAGCGTCAAAATCATGCTGGTTTTTCCCGCACGACAAAAGGAAAAACACTACGCAAAAAACCCACGCGAAATTTTTAATCTTTTCCATATCCATAATTTTTTTCATTTTATTAAAAGGCCTCCGCTTGTCAATCGTTCATTATATATTTCAGTTCGTATATATTTTTCAACCACTCCAATTCATGCAACGACTTATTAAGCAAAGCCTGATTTTCGGCGGTAATATCACGAAGCAGGTCGTTTACGGTGACCGTTCCGTTCGCATACTTCGCTTCCGAAGACCGGCGGATAGACGTGCGTAATTTTATGATTTCATCATCATCCGACATGATCTTCCGCATCTTTTCAATAGCGTTTTGCTGCCCGATCTGCTGCAGGCCGTTATTAAAAAGAAACGTTTCCCGCTGATTGTCTACCTGCCGCTGTGCAAGCGACAGCTTCCGCATGTTTCCTTTTTTAGTATAAAAACTTCCGAAGTTCCATTGCAACCGTACCCCGGCCATATAATTCCAGCTCCATGCATCTTCGGTCATGTCTTTAAATAAATTAAGCCCCGGATTTCCATAAAACCCCTGTGCAAAAAAACCAAGACGCGGCATAACGGAAGCTTCCACCGCACGTTTCCGGGCGTCGAACTGCGCCGCCCGGGCCGCAAAAAGTTGCAATTCGGGGCGATTGCCAGTTTCGTTCGGAAACACTGCCGGGATAGCCGGTTTCTCAAGCGTAGCCGCTTCGTCCACCTTTCCGCCCGTCATAACAGACAACATCCGGCGATAAGCCGTAACCGCACTTTCTATCTGTATGCGTTGCTGCGATACCGACAGTTGTTCCGCCTTAATGACATTCAGGTCGCCCTGCATGGCTACTCCGTTCCGGACGAAAGCCTCCGCCGTCTTATAATTATTTTGAAGCAACGCCTGCAAAAGGTCATTTTGCTGCAACTGCTCCTCTATTATCAATATGCCGAAATACAACTGGTTGATACGTTCACGCAAGGTATATAATTCCGTTTCTACCGATTGGGCGGAAATTTCGCCCTCCGCTTTGGAAATATCCTTTTGCGCACGTGTAAATCCCCCGTCCCAGATCGTTTGGTTCATCTCCAGCGCAATTTTATACTGGTCTTTACGAAGGCCTTTCATATCGATTCCGAACTGTTTGTAGATATCCGTCATTTGTTGGGGAAATGTGGCGACGTCACTTTGATGGGTGGCCTGCGCCGCGAGCGATACCTGCGGAAGATAAGCTTTTGCCGCATTTGCAACGGAATACCCTGTGCTCTGCTCAATCAAATCATACTGTTTTATCAACGGATAGTTCTCGCGCGCAAGCACCTGGCATTCATCCAGCGCAAACTGGGCATGCACAGAGGAAACACATCCCGTCGCAAATACAAAGAAAAACAACAACCGTTTCATTTTTTCAATCTCCTCATAATAATTTCTACATTTTCTTTTTTACGCGCTTCCAGAAACGCATCTTCATTATCGTAGGAATCCATTGCAAATGTCCTCAACAACGGCATTGCGATAAATACAAATACATTAAGCGATGCAATGTCAATGAGCAGTGTAATGGGATCTATCCGGTTTATCGTACCTTTCCGGATCTCCGCCTCCATTTCTTCCGATATTTCGGCTATAACTCCACCCGCTACTTTCCGGATCTTTTTTTCAAACAACTCCAAGCGTTTCGGCTTAAACAACAATTCATTAATCACAAAACGGGGCAATCCCGGATTATTCCTGATAAAATCAAAATGCGACTCCAACCCGCACTGTATCCTCTCTAAGAACGGCATATCCGGTTTATCGAAAGAGTGAAACAGGGAATCCTTTAACAGGCCTACCTTTATCTCAAAAACCTTATCAAAAAGATTCTCTTTCGTACGATAATAATAATGGAGCATGGCATGTGTGACGCCTGCGAGCAAAGCGATCTTTGTAGTCTTCGCCGCTTCAAAGCCTTTATCCAAAAACTCTTGTTCCGCCGCTTCAAGTATCGCCTGTTCCTTGCTTATCTCTTTTACTTTCCCTTCCTGCGGTTTTTTCACCTTACCCGAAGGCTTGCCGCCTTCCGAAAGGCCGCCTCCGCCAAAAGAAGTTTCCGGAAATTCATTCCCGGCCGTTTTTTGATTCTTTTTCTTTATCATAACTACACTTAAATATCTATTCATACTCGATCCGACAATCATCCGGTCAATAGTAACGGATTGTGTCCGGCCAATTTCCCGAAAAAACAAACAATGATGTTTAACAGTTTTATCTAACAACACTGTTAACAACGCAAAGAAATCTATTTTATTTTACTTTACAAAATAATCCGGTGATTTTTTTTAAAAAAAACCAAAACATCTCCGCGTTTATTTGACACACCCCCTCCAGCAACCCCAAACGGTTACTCCGCTTGTTTCATCGGCCGGCCGTAAAACCTGCGCCGAACTTTCATCCCGAACTGCGGCGGGAGCATTGTAGTAATAAAACAATCATATTCTATCAAAACTCAAAAAAAAACACTAAATTTGCGACTATATTTATGCAAAATATGACAGCAAAAAATCAGAAAGACAAAGCAAGGCTATACAAACCTTCTGTAATAAGGAGGTTAGATATCCTTTCCGGTAATGAGTGCGCTCATCCTGATTGTTCGAAAAGACTGATTGCGGAAGACGGTAAATCTATAATAAGTAAAATATGTCATATTGCAGCAGCAAGTCCCGAAGGCCCAAGATATGAGAAATCTATGACTGAGGATGAACGTAGAGGGTTTGACAATCTGATTTTACTTTGTGATGAACATCATATCATGATTGATAACAAAGAAAATGAATCTCTCTACCCTGCTTCTCTTTTAAAAAAATGGAAAAGTAAACATGAAAAAAAAATATTCGAATTATTGTCAAACAAGAATTTATTATCAAAACATCCATTAGCCCTAAATAAAGTTATTAATTCCATTGGAAGGAAAATGGATGAAGTTCTTGACTTGTCGGAAACGGCAAATGCTCCCAATCCTGATGACAAAATATCATTTAATCACATTGTTAGATATAAGCCTATAATTGAGGAGTTTGCTCCTTATCAAGTAAAACTCAATAAAATTTACGAAGAAATTGAAAAAGAGGGGTCGACAAAAAAGGAATTGGTCTTGTATAATATCAAAAGGAGATACATTAACATCAAAAAAGATTATCCGGATATGGATGATGTCAGAAAAAATGCGGATATCATTTTTGATAAGATAATTGAAACAATATGGGACAACATAGAAAATGCGCCTAATAAATTGGATGAATACGACCAGGAGACCATTGATTTTAGTTTAATGATTGTAATTGTCGATGCATTTATGCGGTGCAATATCCTGGAAGAACCACTTATAAAATAGTATAAAAAATGATTACTGATAAAAATATTAATCCGGAAAGGGACTTATACTATTTAGGAGGAGTGTTAATCGAGGTTCTATCTAAAAGAGAAACTACCGAAATAGATTATTTAGACCTATACCGGCTATTTAGCCAAAGGCAGGATATAACGGTAAATTTATATTCACTAACTTTAGACTGGTTGTTTATGTTGGGATTAGTAACAAAAAGCGAAAACGGCAAAATAAAAAAATGTTTTTAAAGGAACTTAAAATAGAGAACAAACTTGGAGAAATCCGAACAATTGAGTTTCGCACAGGACTTAATCTGATCGTGGATGAAACACCGGAGAATAATAAAAAGACAACCGGTAATAATGTCGGAAAAACTACGATATTAAGACTGGTTGATTTCTGTTTGGGATCCAGCGGGAAAAATATTTACCAAGATTCGGAATTTAAAAAGCAAGAAAATAGCACAATTAAAGATTTTTTGATTGTTACAGAAGTTCTCATCACATTAAGTATTGTTGACGACTTGGATTTTCCAACTGAGTCGATTGTTATCAAAAAGAATTTTTTAACGTACAGTAAAAAAATTCAGGAAATAAATGGTGAGAATATTACAAACAATAAAGAGTTTGACTTAAAATTAAAAGAATTAATATTCAAGACATCTGTAGATAAGCCTACATTCAAACAGGTCATTTCTAAGAATATTCGTGATGAAAAGAATAAACTGGCCAACATTGTGAAAGTATTAGATGCTTACACCAAGATAGAAGAATATGAAGCCTTATTTCTCTTCTGGTTAGGAATAAATACGGATACACATAACCAAAAAGAACTTTTAGGAAAAGAAAAAGCCAAAGAAGAACTTTTTCAAAAAAGGCTAAAGAAAGAAGGAGAACTTTCTTTAATAGAACAACAACTTGAATTTGTAAACGCTAAAATCAAAGAACTACAACAAGTAAAGACGGATTTCAACTTTAATGAAAATTTTGAAACGCAAATAAAAGAATTAAATGAAATAAAACTTAATCTCTCTAAACTCTCTACCGAATTTAGTAGATTGAATATGAGAAGAGAACTCATTGCTGAAAGTAAAGAGCATTTAGAAGAAGAAAAAACCAACATTGATGCCGGTCAAATAGAATTACTCTATAATAAAGCTTCAAAATTAATTCCGGATTTGCATGTGTCCTTCCAAGAAACCATACAATTTCACAATGATTTAATTGATGAAAAAATTAAGTATATTGAAAAAGAATTACCATCTCTAACAGAAAATTTAAAATCAATTTCAAAGGAAATCAGTTCTTTAAGAAAAAGGGAAAGGGAATTGTCGGAATTTATCGGCACCTCCGAATATAATGATGACTATGACAAAATCTTGATTGACTTAAACTCTTTTTTTGAAAGAAAAGGAAATCTTGAAGAAAGAAAAAGATATTGGATAACTTCTAACGAAAAACTTGACAGAATCAACGAAGAATTAGAAACCATTAATTCCGAAATTAATTCAAAAGATAGCTTAATCCAAAAGAGAATAACTCTTTTCAATAAGTATTTCACAAAAATATCTAACGAATTATACGGAGAAGAGTATTTGTTAAGCACTCAAAAGAATGACAAAGGCTACGATTTGATTGTTACAAATATTGAAGGGAATCCAAGCGCCGGAAAGAAAAAAGGTCAAATTGCTGCTTTTGATTTTGCTTATATTTTATTTGCAGAAGAAATGGGAATGAAGTTTTTACATTTCATAATGCATGATCAATTAGAGAATATGCACGATAATCAACTAAGTACGATACTTGTGAATTTGGCAAATTCTATTAATTGCCAGTTCATATTACCCATTGTAAGAGATAAAATTCCTGCCGATTTAGATATTGGAAAACATATTATACTGAATCTGTCGGAACATGATAAACTATTCAAAGTATAAATAAATGCCATCATATCGTAATATCACAGCGTCGGAGATAAGGAGTTTGCAAAACAACGGATGTTTTTGTGAAGACTGGTCATGCGTGAAAGTTAAAGACGGGTTTATAGCCGGGCATGTCCGCAATGTTTCGTTTTCGGGGAATGTCTTTCTGGGCATCTTCGGGAGGAAGATCTCTTTTGCCGGAGGGGTTGAAAGGTATTCGGGGATCTACAATGCGACCGTCCATAATTGTGTGATAGAGGATGATGTATATATTAACCAGATTAAGAATTATATCGCAAATTATATCATCGGTCGTGGCGCCGTTATTGAGAGCGTCGACTCGCTGGTTGTCGACGGACGATCCT
>JAIRSF010000185.1 GCA_031255595.1 Tannerella sp. | reverse complement strand
TCTACCGCTTTTTCGCAGTCTAAGCGGATCGTAGCGGTTCCGATCTCTTTGGCGGACGCCTCGAAGATGAGTTCGCCCGCCGCCTTTTCGACGGTTTGAACGATAGCCGTCAACTCGCCTTTGAAAACAGACATCTGTGGCTGGTGGAACGGTTCGAGGTTGACGGGATCTCCGTTTGCCGCGGCGCGATATTTACCGGCGCCCTTCACTTTGAAACGGATCGTCCGGGAATCGTCGGGACATAAGTTCCCGTTTTTATCTACTACACG
Organism: Tannerella sp.; assembly: GCA_031255595.1. Classification (GTDB taxonomy): domain Bacteria; phylum Bacteroidota; class Bacteroidia; order Bacteroidales; family Tannerellaceae; genus Tannerella. The sequence goes on along the minus strand of JAIRSF010000185.1, from coordinate 8,546 downwards.
TACACGAATGAAAGCCATGTCGCGGCCGTCGGCCTTTAAGGTTTTGCGGTCGGACGACAGGAGGATGCGATACGGTTTGCCCGCGGTATGCACTTCTTTTTCGGCAACGGCTTGTCCCTCCCGGTCGTACGCAACAACTTTGACCGTTCCCGGCTCATATTTCGTGTCCATCCACATCAGGCGGTAACGCTTCTGGCGTGCCAACGAGGATTTCGCTTCGTCATGCCCGCTGTTTTCAAGCGTCACACTCAGGTCTTTTGTCCGGCGCCCCTGGCTTATGCCGTTAATGAATAACTCGGCCGACGGATAGTTCGTATAAACAAAAACGGGCGTGGTTTCTCCCTCCCGTCCCGGCCAAGTCCAGTGCGGCAGAATATGCAGCGTTTCTTTTTCCCTGTTCCAGTGGCTGCGATACAGGTAATAACGGTCTTTCGGAATACCGGCCAGGTCAATGATGCCGAACAAAGAGCTATGGCTCGGCCAATCGCTGTAATACGGCGTAGGCTCGCCCAGATAATCAAACCCCGTCCACACAAATTCACCGATCGTATACGGGCGATCTTCATGTTGTATAAAGTCGTCTTCCGGCAGATTCGACCAGTCACAATGCTCCACATCATATCCGCTGCTCTGGTGATCCTCATATTTCGCCATCGATTCGCGCCTGACGGGAAACTTATATACGCCCCGCGAACTGACCGTAGAGGCGGTTTCACTTCCCAAAAGTATCTGTTGAGGCAATTTCCGGTAAGCCTCATCATAGACATGCAAGCGATAATTGAATCCGACTACATCATGAAGGGCGGCAAAATTATTATTCACCACAGCGTTACCCCGATCCATTCCGCAGGTAACGGGGCGTGTCGGATCTTCGCGGTGACAAATATCCTGCAACATACGAGCCAGGTAAACGCCTCCTTCGGTTACCTGATCGGGCACTTCGTTTCCCGTACACCACATCACGACGCTCGGATGATTCCGATACCGGCGCAGCAGGTTCACAAGATCTTTTTCCACCCACTCCTGAAAGTACAGGTTATATCCGTTCTTACATTTGGCCGTTTTCCACTCGTCGAAACTTTCCGCCATGACCATGAAACCCATTTCATCGCAGGCGCTGATCAGCTCCGGCGCCGGCATATTGTGCGACGTACGGATCGCATTACATCCCATATCTTTCAGGATACGCAGTTGCCGGCGTATCGCCGCATCATTGACGGCTGCGCCCAATGGCCCCAGATCGTGATGATTACAGACGCCTTTGAAGAACGTTTTCTTCCCGTTCAGATAAAACCCGTCATTCGGGCGGATTTCTATCGAACGGATTCCGAAACTTGTTTTATATTCGTCTTTCAACGCCCCATCCAGATAGAGGCGCGAAACGGCCGTATACAAAAAGGGCGTTTCCGGGCTCCATAAATTGGGATCGGACACCCAAATATGATTTTCATAAAACCCATCAACAAGCAGCGCCGTATCCACCCCGGAAGATACCATACCGAAAACATGCCCCTCCGGATCGAGTATCTCGGTTTTCAATTCAAACTTACCGGTAGTGCCTTCCGGGTATTCAAGCTTCGTCCGGATCACAACTTTAGCCTTATCTTCACGAACAACAGGCGTTTGGATCTGTGTTCCCCACAACGGGATATGCACATCGTCCGTAACGATCAGGTGTACATTGCGGTATAATCCCGCGCCGGGATACCAGCGCGAAGATTCCGGCAAATTTTCAAGACGTACCGCCAATGTATTCTTTCCGCTATCATGCAGATATTCCGTCACATCGAGATAAAACGAATTATAGCCATACGGCCAATAACCGGCTTCTTTTCCATTGACATATACGCGGGCATTACTCATCGCCCCGTCGAAAAGGAGGGTGACACGCCTCCCTCCGGCAAACGAAGGCGCTTCAAATTTGAGGCGATACCATCCTGTGCCGACAAAAGGCAATCCGCCGGTACGCCCGGCATGTTCCGACGCTTCTTTTTGCCCGTCTTGTACGATCGCCACCTGTTGCTTGTCATTCCACGAGCTAAACGGCCCGTAAATAGCCCAATCATGCGGTACGACCACCGACTCCCATTTCTCATCATTAAAAGCCTCATTCACAAATGCCGCATCGTCTTCACGCGTAAATTTCCAGCCTTTTTCCAACAAATATTCCTTGCGCGTTTCGTTAGCCGAAGCATACGCACCGATGAATAAAAGGATAAAAATACCTATTGATTTTTTACTGTGTTTCATCTCTTTCTATTATTAAATTTTCTCTATAAGGTAACAAACCGGTTCCTTTATATAAAAGGAAAAAGCGACTTTGCCGTTTCGAAACAACAGATCATTGTATTGCAAAACAACAAAGCCGATTTATATTTCCCCCGCCTTTCGCGGTTGTCAGGCAAACGTCCCTGAGATAAGAATCGATACGACAAGCGCCAGGATCGCGTATAGTTCCGGGAACACCGCCATAACCATCGTGGCTGCAAACACATTATGACCTGCCGCCGTAGCCGCTACCCCATTCGCGCACACCTGTCCCTGACGAATCGCCGAGAAAAGACCGGCAAAACCCATCAGCAGCCCCGACCCGAAAATAGCGGCCGCAACATACCACGATACATCCGCAACAAGATACTCCTGCACCATCATGTAGGCCACAAAGCCATACAAACCCTGCGAACTCGGCAAGGCGCTCAACCCGATATAAGAGCCCATTTTCTCAGGCGCTTTCTTCATTGCTCCGACAACGGCATTACCGCAAATCGTCAAACCGTAAGCGCTACCGATCCCACTCAATCCTACCATTAAAGCTACTCCTACGTAAGCTAATACAATTGGTTCCATAATCTTCTGTTTTTTTTAGTTATTATTTTATTTTACAATTTCCTGAAAGGTTTATAATCAAGCCCTCCGCCTTCAAATTCGGAGTTTTTGTAATACTCCACATAAATAAGGCGCAACGGGTGCACCAGCGAGCTGATAAGGCTCAAACCGATATTCAAAGCATGCCCGACAAGCAGGATCAATAACATCGGAAGCCAACGCACAAACGGGTTCATCGACGCCGTCATATCAATCGCCATGGAATTGAACACTCCTCCCAGCAATGCGCCGGTGAGGCCGATCGCGTACAAGCGGATATAAGAAAGCACATCGCCCACCAAACCCGATACCGTATTATAGGTCGCCCACAGGCCCGACCCGAAATTAAGAAAGATATTCTTACCCGGAGTATTATAAAACAATGCGACGGCGCCGCATAGGATCGCTACACCATACAAAACATATTCAACCGGCTCAGGCAACGCTACGTGAACCATCGGCAGAACAAAAATGCAGGCCAGCGAAAGAATCACAAAAATCCAGGCAAAAGCGGACAGGCTGTATCGCAGTCCCCGTTGTATTTTTATCTTCATCGCCGCAATGAATTTTGCATAGATGACATGGAAAAAACCGATCACAAGAGAGAGGATCATCAGATGATCACTCGTGATGAAATAGTCTTTCACCGACGAAAAATAAGGTGCGTCAACGATCGAAAACCCGAAGAAGGAACCGCTCACCGTCCCTACGACAAGGGTCATGATCCCAAAACACAACAACAACGTTACAATCGGCTTCATATTTTCCTTCACTTTCCGTTTCAGCAGGATCGAGGCAATGATAAGCAACAGCCCATATCCCCCGTCACCCAGGCATAAGCCGAAAAATAACATGAAGAAAGGAGCGAACAAAGGCGTCGGATCAAATTCCTTATAATTAGGCAAGGAATAAAGATTCGTTATCGGCTCAAAGAGTTTCGTAAATTTATTATTCCGGAGCTTTATCGGGATCACGTCCTCATCGGTTATCTCCATCTTCCGGCAATAATAACCTTCGTCTGCAAGCGCTTTCTCCATACCGGCCGTTTTATCGTCGGGTATCCAGCCTTCCAGCAACATCACTTTCTCGCCGGCCTCCCGTTTCGTCTGCACCCAGGCATAACGCCAGGCCGACTCGTTTTCTATATCCGTCCTCAGAGCCTCCAGGGCGTTACGGTTCCGGCGGGCAATCGCCGACAACTCCGCTCCTACCTGTTCTTTCCGCTTGTTCTCCTCGTCTATCTCCCGACAAATCCGTTTATAATCTTTCGACGGCATCTTCACACGATCCGCGTCCGGCAACAGCTCCGTACCGGAAGGCGTCACGGTTATAAAATAAGTAACCGACTGTGCCGTATTAATAACGAAAGCATTGTATTTATCTTCCCAAGCCGTATCGTAACGCGACGTCTGGCAACTGAAAAAAGTAACCGTATATCCGGCATTACGCAGCTTTTCAATCGTATCGTATGCAAAATCACCCCATATAGACATGATTTCACGATCTTTCTCCAAAGAAACAAGCGCGGTATGAATTTTCCCCTGCTCATCGCGCAGGGCCTCTATTTTCTCCAACAGTTTTTCGCCTTCCTCCCGCGACAAAAGTTGCGCGGCAGCAGAAGCGTCCGCCGGACTCACAGAGTCGCCGCCTTGACGAACCGCCGGACGGGATGTTTCTTTTTCCCGGCCCTCCGATTTCATTTTTTTTCCGTCGGCTTCCAGCAACGCATCCAGATAGTCAAGCTGCAACTTTACGCGCCTGTCTTCCGATTTCAATTTCTGAATCACAGGATGCTCTTTCGTCGGCCTGAAACCGTTGATATGCACCACCCCAAGGGTGCGCAAACGCTCCAGAAAGGAATCATATTCTTTATGATATACCAGCCAGGCATATTTGTTCATTTTCACAATCATGATCGTACCTCCTCTTTTCTCCGTTTCTCCTGATTGGCGCGCATAATCTTCTGCGACGACTTGGAAAGGCTCTCCTCGTCTTCCATAAACCGTTTTATCTTAAGGATCGCATCTTTGTAACCCGGAATCTGAACTTTCTCAAAAAGATTAAGTTTCTGTGTCGTCTTACGGCGGGCACGTTCCAGCATACTCAGTTTCAATCCCGTAAACTCTGCCTCTATCCCGGTCGAAGCCAACGTCTTTAAGACATTTATTCCATCGATAAACCAGGACGGCTTACCGAACAGGCTGAACGGTTTCACGTCGAACGCTATATCATCCAGCACCGGAATAAGAACCCCGGCCACTTTTTTCGACGATAATGCAACATTTTTTACGGAAATCAGGGCCGGATCAAACTCACTCCACAATCCGGCCATGGTTTCATAGCTTCGGATATCTCTCTCCAATTTTTCCTCCAAAGCGTTCATCTCATCTTTCGTTCGCTTCACTTCAAGGCGCAAAGCATTCTCTTTGCTTTTGATCGTCGGCAAAGCGCGTTCGCGCACCTTCAGTTGTTTTTCCAACCCCTGAAGCGAGGTTTTATTATATTGAAATGTTATAGCCACCTTTTTTAGTGATTAGTTGATTCGCAATCAATGGAGCGCACTCCAATATTTATCAACAAGCTCTTGTTTTATATTTACTTCCGCCGGCGTAAAATATTCGGCAAACAACCGCCAGGCCACATCGAGCATCTCCGTCGTATCAAGGTTTACGTCAATAGCCAGCAGTTTCTCCGAATAATCTTTTGCAAACGCGAGCGTACGATTATCATAATCCGTCAGGTCAAAACCGTTTTCCATTTTCGTTTTCGCATCGGCAGCGTCGGCATACAGACGTACGGCTGCGTTCATCACCTGCGGATGGTCTTCGCGTGTCTTCTTACCCGTCACCAACTGTTTCAGGCGGGAAAGAGAGCGGAACGGATCGACAATCACTTTGCCGACGTCACTGTCGCGACGCAAATACAACTGTCCTTCTGTGATATATCCGGTATTATCCGGCACAGCGTGTGTTATATCGCCGCCGGAAAGTGTTGTCACCGCGATAATCGTGATAGACCCTCCGTCCGGAAACTGAACCGCTTTCTCATAAATCTTCGCGAGATCCGAATAAAGAGATCCCGGCATGGAATCTTTCGACGGGATCTGATCCATACGGTTCGACACGATCGCAAGCGCATCCGCGTAATTCGTCATATCCGTCAGGAGCACCAGCACTTTTTCATTTTTTTCCACCGCAAAATATTCTGCGGCCGTAAGCGCCATATCGGGCACTAAGATACGTTCCACCGACGGGTCTTCCGTCGTATTGATGAAACTCACAATACGATCCAGCGCACCGGCGTTGCTGAATGTGTTCTTAAAAAACAAGTAGTCGTCGTTCGTCATCCCCATCCCTCCCAATATAATCTTATCGGATTGGGCGCGTAGCGCAACAAGCGCCATGACTTGATTAAACGGCTGATCCGGATCGGCGAAAAACGGTATCTTTTGTCCCGTCACCAATGTATTATTCAGGTCGATACCCGCTATACCCGTAGCGATCAGTTCCGACGGCTGCCTACGCCGCACCGGATTCACCGAAGGCCCTCCGATCTCCACCTCACGACCTTCGGGGACGGGGCCGCCGTCGACCGGCTCGCCGTAAGCGTTGAAAAAACGCCCGGCTAACTGCGGGCCTACTTTCAGGGTCGGAGCTTTGCCCATAAAAACGACTTCAGCATTGGTACGTATACCTTCCGTTCCCGAAAAAACCTGCAATGTTATCTCATCACCTTCTATTTTCACTACCTGGGCAAGTTTTCCGTCTACCGAAGCCAACTCGTCATATCCTATTCCGGTGGCTTTCAGCGAACAGGTAGCCTTCGTAATTTTCGTGATTTTCGTAAATATTTTCTGAAATGCTTTTGTTGCCATAGTTATGCTCTTTTTATTTTTTCCTTTCTTCGACTAAGCGTCCTACCTGTTGGTCGTATTCATTAAACTTCTCACTTTTGAACTCCGAATAATTCATTTGTTTAAACAAATTGATCATCCGCTTGAAATACTCGGAAACCTCCAGGAAATTCTCAAACAGAAATTCCATACGACAAATCTCGATCACCTTGTCAAGCATAAAATGCTGGCGTTCCAGCGGGCAAACGGAATCAATCGCATCAAATGCGTCCTGTTGCAATATAACAAAGTCGATCAGTTCCGATTTCCAGAACACCACATGATAATCAACGGGTACACCGTCGTCGCCCAGGATATTAATCTGTTCCGATATCTCTTTGCCGCGCTGCATACGGGTCTTCACCTCATTGACCATCCCGATCCATTCGGGAGAAATATGACCGGTTATATATTCTTCAAATTCGGGATATTCCAGATATTTCGAATAACTGTCTATCGGGTTTACCGCAGGATAGCGTTTACGGTCGGCGCGCGCCTGCTCCAGGGCATAGAAACAACGCGCTACTTTTTTCGTATTTTCCGTAACCGGTTCTTTCAGGTTACCGCCGGCCGGAGAAACGGTTCCGATAAATGTGACGGAACCGGTTTTTCCGTTATCCAAGACAACCATTCCCGCACGCGAATAGAAATTCGCAACAATAGCTGATAAGTCCATCGGAAACGCATCCTGACCGGGCAATTCCTCCAAACGGTTGGACATCTCACGCAGAGCCTGCGCCCAGCGCGATGTGGAGTCGGCCATTAAAAGCACTTTCAACCCCATGCAGCGATAATATTCCGCAATCGTCATCGCCGTATAAACGGATGCTTCACGCGCCGCCACAGGCATATTCGATGTGTTGGCAATGATGATGGTACGTTCCATCAGTTTGCGTCCCGTATGCGGGTCTTCAAGTTCCGGAAATTCCACGAAGATCTCTACCACTTCATTGGCGCGCTCGCCGCAAGCCGCCATGATGACGATATCGGCTTCCGCCTGCTTGGATATGGCATGCTGAAGCACCGTCTTTCCCGTACCGAACGGCCCCGGGATAAACCCCGTTCCCCCTTCTACAATCGGGTTGACGGTGTCAATGATACGGACGCCCGTTTCCAATAATTTATATGGGCGCGGCTTTTCTTTATAACAGGTGACAGGGCGCTTAACCGGCCATTTCTGCACCATCGTGACGTCGTGATCCCGGCCCGCTTCGTCCGTCACAACCGCAATAACCCGGTCGACAGGATACCGGCCCGGTTCAATCAATGATTTGACTTTATAGGTTCCCTGAAAAATAAAAGGAACCATAATGCGGTGCGGTTGAAAATTCTCGTCCACTTCGCCAAGCCACGAGCCGGCCCTGACGGTGTCGCCGACCGTAGCCAACGGTTTAAACTCCCACAAACGTTCCCGATCCAACGGATAGGTATATTCCCCGCGGCTCAGAAACACCCCTTTCATCTTATCCAGATCGTTCTGCAAGCCGTCATAGTTGCGCGACAACATACCGGGGCCTAAAGTCACTTCAAGCATATGGCCTTCAAACGTAGCCTCATCACCGACCTTCATCCCACGCGTGCTTTCAAACACCTGAACATACGCATTTTTACCAATCACTTTGATAACTTCCGACATCAGGCGCACCCCTCCCGTAGCGATATAACAGATCTCATTCTGCGAAACGGCCCCGTCTACTTCTACCGTTACAAGGTTTGACACAATGCCTTTTACAATTCCTTTAGTAACCATCATTTATTTATTATTTTCTTTAAATTCATTCAATGTATC
>JAIRSF010000130.1 GCA_031255595.1 Tannerella sp. | reverse complement strand
TAGGCCCGTCATCAAAAGTCAGGTATACGCATTTCTTCATTCCTTTCGGCGAGGGTATCCGCCAGAAAGCCCCCGGAAAAAACCAACGGTAGATCCGGGGAGGCTGTTCGATCAACATTGCTTATTGCTTCTTTTGGCCGGATTCAAATTGCCTGGAATAATGATTGAACCGTTCAATATACGATTGAGCAAACTCTTTGTCGTGTTGCATGCTTATGGTCAGAATATCCCTCATGACCGCCAGATTGTAATTGATATTTCTCAGGAACGCTTCACGTTGCATCGGCCTTAACCGGAGCATCCAGTCCACTTCCATCATACTCCTTTCCACCATTTTAGCTGTGATCTCTTTGGCTTTTTCTACTTCTCCCAAGTTGAAATAGAGATGGGCCACCGGATAGATGGAAAAGTCGTACGGAACATTTTTTTCGGGAAACACTTCAATGCAACGATCCAAAACTTTAACCGCGCTATCGGCCTTACCTTCTTTCATAAGCGTTTCGGCCAGATCGGCGAATAATGCCTGGCGATACGATTTACACATCCTCATCGTGTTTTCTTCCAGATAAACATCCGATTTGTCAATGCCGCCCCATTTGAATTTGTTCATGACATTGTCATACATCTTGTCCGTATTGATGGTAATATTATGTTCCGTCGTATTCATCGGAACCAACTGATAGGCAAGGCCTGTTTTCTGCAGGTTGTTGTTTATATAGTTATACAAATTTCCGGGCACCGTAGTGGCGTAATAGATCGGGCGTTCCCAATTATTCGTTTGGATCATATCCATAGATATGGCATCCACTTTTGTGATATGATTTTTCCCGTCGAAATTCATCGTTATTTCGCTTTCGATAAAAGGCTCATATTCACGGTTTACGGTTTTATTATTTACAACGGTTGCAGAATCTATGCGAAGTACGAATTGGGATGTCGGGATATAATCCTGCATCGAATTTCCATACATAAACCGATGCTTCGGATCGTCGCTTTTGATGAAATTGAGCGCTGTCTGCAGGTTGACGGGCGGCGGCGATTCCGACGACGGGATTATATAGATGACGTCGCGTTGCCCCTGCAGGTAATCTTTATATGTCCATGAGATCGGCAGCGGGTCGGAGTTATATGCCTGGCGTTTCATCTGGTTAATGTACCAGTCTGTCTGGAGATAGCTTGTGTTGCAGACACGCACATCGGTGCGGACACCTTCCACCTCCTGCACATACCAAAGCGGGAAAGTATCGTTGTCGCCATGTGTGAAGATAATAGCGTTCGGCTCGCATGATTCGAGATAGTTACGTCCGAAGTCGCGCACGACGTAACGCCCCGAACGGTCATGATCGTCCCATGTCTGCGATGCCATTTGAAGCGGCACCAGCAGGCAAATGACGGTTGCCAGCGCGCTGGCAGCGACGGCGGGCAGCTTGGCACGTTCCAATAGCCGGGCGATACCGGCCACCCCGATCCCGATCCAGATACAGAATGCGTAGAACGAGCCTGCATAGGCATAATCCCGTTCACGAGGCTGGAACGGTGGCTGATTGAGGTATAAAACACTAGCAATTCCGGTCATGAAAAACAAGCTGAAAGTGATCCAGAAGCTTTGTACACCTCTGTCGCCTTTTTTAAACACCTGAATCATGATTCCGATAATTCCGAGTATCAACGGAAGCATATAAAATGTATTATGTCCTTTGTTTTCGGTAATATCGAGCGGCATGTTATCCTGAGGGCCTACACGCAGTTCATCCATAAACTTGATGCCTGTGATCCAGTTGCCATGCATGATGTTACCATGTCCCTGGATATCGTTCTGACGCCCGGAAAAATTCCACATAAAATAACGCCAGTACATGAAGTTTAACTGGTAATTGAAGAAATAGCGCAGGTTCTCACCGAATGTCGGCTTCATGACCGTTCTTGATTCGCTTCCCTGATTGATCCTGACAGGCGTTCCTTTCACTTCGCCCCATTCTTTATATCCGGATATATGGTTTTCATCGTTCGCACTGAACATACGCGGGAATAACATGCAGGTTTCTTCGATATAGACGGCCCGTTCGTTTTTCGACGAAATAAAATAGCGGTCTTTCTCGTTCGGGTTCTCCTTGATCACGCGTGTCCAGGTCGGAACACCGGGTTTCATAATGGGAATGAGGTGGTTTCCCTGCCGCTCGCGCTTTACATCCGAAACGTATGTCTTGCCGTATAAAAGGGGCGTTTCGCCATACTGTTCGCGTGCCAGGTAGGTGCGCAGGGTAAAGATGTCGCTCGGATTGTTCTGGTTCATCGGGGTTTCCGTTGTGGCGCGGATGAGGATCAGCGCGAAAGTGGAATAACCGATCACAATGACCATCAAGGAGATCAGGATGGTATTGATGGTTCTTATATTTATTTTTTTGTACCAGAACATAAATCCCGTCAAAGCGGCAATCAGGAAGATTCCCAATAAGTAACCGCTTCCGATAAAGGGTATCCCAAGGATGGTCACAGCTGTGATGAATGCCGCTTTCATGCGTTTTTCGTTGACTTTTTTCCGCATCGTTTCCAGGATTGCCCAGACCAGGATCCCGGCGGTAATGATTACATAAGCAAACACTCCGGTATTATAAGGCATGCCGAATACATTGACAAACAGTAATTCGAACCATCCGCACACTTCGACAAGTCCCTGGACAATGCCGAACATCATAACGGCGATGATGACGAACGACAGCAGTAAGGTAAGTATCATTCCCTTAAGCGTCGGATTCGGATATTTTTTGTAATAGTAAACGAGCGCGATCGCCGGTATACAAAGCAGATTCAACAAGTGAACACCGATACTCAGCCCCATCAGGTAGGCAATAAGAATGATCCAGCGATCTGCATGAGGCGCATCCGCATGTTCTTCCCATTTAAGTATCAGCCAAAAAACAACCGCGGTAAAAAGAGAGGACGAAGCGTACACTTCGCCTTCGACGGCGCTGAACCAGAACGTGTCGCTGAACGTATAGGCTAATGAACCCACTAACCCGCAACCCAGGATAAGGATGGTCTGTGATAAAGTTATTTTTTCATCTTCTTTTACCATCAGTCTTCTGGCTAAGTGCGTGATCGTCCAGAACAGGAACATGATCGTCAGGGCGCTGAACAATGCGGACATCACGTTTACCATTTTGGCTGCCTGGCTTGCATCTGCCAGATGCGAGAACAGGTTTCCTACCAACATGAATAACGGCGCTCCGGGAGGATGCCCGACTTCCAGTTTGTATGCCGACGTAATGAACTCGCCGCAGTCCCAAAAACTTGCCGTCGGTTCGATCGTCATTAAATATACGGTCGCCGCGATTGCGAAAACAAGTATACCGGTAATTCTATCTGTTAGTCGAAATGTCTTCATTTTTTATGTGTTGTTTTTTAATTTGACTGCAAATTTACGAAAATACACTAATTACGCAACGTATTGTTACGTTTTATTTATTGTTAAGAGGGAAAGCGATTTAGAACGCCGATTTTATTTTATCCGCAACCGATTGAAATTCTTCCGGAGCGAATTTAAGTTTAGGCTTGGTGAAGTGCATATCGGATTCCCTGTTTATAGGTATCAGGTGAATATGGGCATGGGGCACTTCAAGCCCCATAACGGCGACGCCGACTCTTATGCAGGGGATCGTTTTTTTGATTGCCGCCGCTATTTTTTTTGCAAATATCATCATACGCCCCAATGATTCGTCGTCTATATCGAAGAGGTAATCGGTTTCCTTTTTGGGGATAACAAGTGTATGCCCTTCTGCAACGGGGTTGATATCTAAAAA
>JAIRSF010000082.1 GCA_031255595.1 Tannerella sp. | reverse complement strand
CCATTGATGTCTTTGTAAAATCCCGGTTCGATTTTTGTCCCTTCGATGCGGTAGGTGGAAACGGAGGCCTGAATATTATGTCCGTAATGATAGCCGTCCGTCAGGGCCTTGATATTCGCCTGAGCAATCGTCGGTTTTTTAGCAAACTTATGCTGAAGCATCTTCATCGCAACGTCTACGGGACGGTCAAAGAGCCAGCAAACGAGGCCCAGCGTGAACATATTCTTACAGCGCAGCGCGGATTTATGATCAAGGCCGAACTCTGCCAATCCGTCGCGAACCAGCGTTGATACGGGAGCCGCCAACACCTGCTGACTTTTCAGATGAAGTTCTTCAAACGGGTCTTCCGTCCGGAACGCGGCTTTTTCAAGATCCCGTTTCTGAAAAGCATCCGTATCTATGATAATCACCGAATCGGGCTTCAGGTTTTTTACATTTACTTTTAACGCTGCAGGATTCATTGCGACCAATACATCGGCTTTATCTCCCGGTGTATATATTTTTTTTGAACCCAGGTGCAGTTGAAACCCTGAGATGCCGCTCAATGAACCTTGCGGCGCCCTCACTTCTGCCGGATAATCCGGAAAAGTCGAAATATCATTCCCGAAAATAGCCGACAAATTCGAAAAGATAGTGCCGGTCAACTGCATACCGTCTCCACTATCCCCTGAAAAACGGATCACGATCTGATCCAATGTTTTAACTTTTGCTTGTTCTGCCATGACAAATTATTCTCTATTTTATCTGATTACGATCATAAATAAGCGCTTCCAGTTTTTCCACCAATGTTTTTACGTCATATTCCGTATCCATCTGTTCCGCATCGAAACAGATCCCGGCCTGTTCGTAAAATGGCCTGCGCTCCTCCAGACTTTCTTTTATAAAATCAACCAATTCGCTTCCTGAACGGTTTTGCAGTACAGGACGTACCGTTTTACTCGCTTTCAGGCGTGTTGCCAACTCTTCGGCCGGCACATCTAAATAGACCGTCGTACCGGCGCGATTCATAATCACCATACTATCCTGAAAACAAGGCAACCCTCCTCCGGTTGAGATCACTACATTTTCAATTTCCGAAACTTCGCATAACGTATGGTATTCAATCTTCCTGAAATGTGCTTCGCCTCCGGATGCAAAAAGATCACACACTTTCTTATGGTAACGATTTTCTATAAACTGATCCGTATCTATATAAGAAAGATGCATCCGTCGTGCCAGCGCTTTTCCCAGAGTTGTCTTCCCGGCTCCCATATAACCCACCAGAAAAATACGTATCATATAGTTCTTATTCATAACCGCAAAGGTAGTAGATGCAACGTAAAATTCAAAATAAAATTCATTCTTTTGAATTTTGATAGCTATATTTGTACTTCATTTTTCTAACAAACACAATTGAATGACAAAAAGAGCAAAACAAAAATATTATGTCGTATGGCGCGGCGTCGATCCCGGTATCTATGAGCATTGGACGGATTGTCAACTCCAGATAAAAGGCTATGAAGGAGCGCTGTATAAATCGTTTGATACGAAAGAAGAAGCGGAAGAAGCTTTTGCGGATTCGCCCTACGCTTACATCGGCAAAAACTCGAAAAAAAACGCCAAACCGGACAAAAACGCTCAACCGCCCTATATACCGGAAAGCCTTGCGGTCGATGCCGCCTGTAGCGGTAATCCGGGGAGAATGGAATACCGCGGGGTGTACGTGGAAACGGGGCAACAGGTTTTCCATGTCGGCCCGTTGACGCAGGGAACGAACAATATCGGCGAATTTTTAGCGCTGGTACACGGTCTGGCATTATTCAGCCGGAACGGATGCACCATGCCAATCTACTCCGACAGCCGCAACGCCATCCTTTGGGTGCAGCAGAAGAAGTGCAGAACCAAACTGAAACAAACCGCGCAAAACGCGGCGGTATTCGATCTGATCGCGCGCGCCGAAAAATGGTTGAAAGAAAACACATACAATACAGCCATTCTGAAATGGGAGACCTCCGCATGGGGCGAAATCCCCGCGGACTTCGGCAGAAAATAACGCCTTTCGTCGTGTTCATATTCAGAAAAAACGGTTTCCTGTTTTTCAGGAGACGGTTGCTTGGAATGAATCAAATATAATTTTATCTTTGCGACGCACATTCAGGGGGAGGTGCGCATAGAAGGTAATATTTCATCCATAAAAAATATAAATACTATGAACATGCAACGTTTTATTTACCTGTTTGTTTTGGGAGCAGCGAGTCTGAATCTTTTTGCCGGGCCGGACAATATTGCGCCTTTTGCCAAAGTGACTGTATCGTCGGAACACTCGCCTGCGAGTGGCGGCGATTATGCGATTGACGGGCGAATCGGCGTGGAAAATTGCTTCGAATGGGTCTCGCGAAGCCGCATGACTTACTGGGGAGAGATTGATTATCCCTGGATACAGTTGACGTGGGACAAACCCCGCGTCATCAACCGGGTCATTCTGTACGACCGCGCCACGACGGACAGCCATACGGGCGGAGGCCTCCTGCA
>JAIRSF010000274.1 GCA_031255595.1 Tannerella sp. | reverse complement strand
TTTCATAATGATAATTATAATAAAAGGCGGATGCCTGTAAAAAACAAGCAACCCGCCCTATTATATAAAATCCCGGTATGGGGTTATTTAATCAAATCCGTAAAGGATGAATTGTTCATGTATTTTGCAAATTCCAGATCAATGGCAGCTTCGCTTGCCAGCGAACGATCTTTAGCGATCGCTGCTTTCAGATTGCTTACTACTCCGCTCGAATCGTTTGTGCGTGCAGCGACAACGGCTTTCAGGTAGTCCGTAACGGCGTCTGCTTTCTTCACACCGTTCAATGTCTGGGCAGCCGTACTGTAATCTTTTGTCAGGATCTGTGCAAGCGCAGCATTATTGCTCTTTGTTCCGGCAAATGAACTGACTGCTTTTGCATAATCACCCTGTTGGAGGTAAAGCAGTCCCAGCGCTTCGCCCAATTCGGGCACATCAGATGCACTTCCGAACAACTGCTGAGCTTTGCTCTTATCGCCTTTCAATAAAGCAAGAAGACCTAAATTGATGTTCGCTTCGCTGTTGTTTTTAACAGAGTTAGCTTTATTAAACAGTTCTTCGGCTTTATCAAAGTCGCCTGCGCGGAAACGTTGCATACCTACATTGTTCCATGTACGATAGTCGCCCGGGTAAATATTGCTGGCTTTTGTGTAGATCGTTTCTTTTTCGGCATCGTTATCCGTCAATGTAGCGGCATACAACAACTCTTCTACATTAAGGCTTCCGGCGTCGCTCTTAGCTAACGAAGCAATTTCTTCATCCGATTTTCCGATAATCTCGATATTTGCAGTCAGGCGCGAACGGCGTAATTGCGGAAGTATTTCATCTGCTAAGGATTTGAATACGGTAGAAATGTTTTTGATTTCACGTTCCCGTTCTTCCGGATCTTTGTACATAGATAATACGCGAAGCACGAGATCTTTATCCTGAAGATTCGATTTAGATACAAGTGCGCTGAATCCTTCCCAGTCCTGAGCTGTGTAACGAGCGTCTACGGGAATATCGATCTTACGTTTTTTCAGTTCCTTGCTCAAATAATTCTTCGTGTTGCTTTCGCGGCGTTCAGCCAGCGCGTCGTTCAGTTTCACACCTCCGTCGGGAGAAGCATAAGCCGAAATTTCAACGGAAACATTCTGGTTGGGAGCTTCGTTTGCATTTTCAATAAGATTCTTCCAATCCGAAATCTCACCTTTGTTAAGCTCTTTTGAGCGCAATTCGGCCTGTTGGATCAGGAACATGATATTGGCGTCGTATGCTTCCTTGATGATTCGCTGGAACTCATCGGCTCCTATTGCAGGATTAGCCGTTGCAGCATCGGCCAGAGCAGAAGTGGCGATTACGCCTTCCGCAATCTTAATATCCGGCAGTTTCACCGTTTTGTTTTTTATCTTCGCATCGAAAGTAAGAAACAATTCGGATTTTTTCATGGCCGGCTTGTATTCAAACTTCGAGCGCATCGTAGCATTACCCCCGGAAGCATAAGGCACCACCTGATTGTTGGCTTTTGCTTTCTCTCCCTGGAAAGTATAAGAAGTTCCCCACGTTTCGCCGGTAGCATAACGAAGCACCGGTGTAACGGTCACTATCGCATTTTTGTTAAACCACTTTGCAGGGAATGTCGCATTGATGGTTACGGGAACTTCACCACCTATCATCTCAAGAGGCTGCGGTTCAGCCTTAATGTACTGCTCCGACAGCGGAGTCAATTTTCCCGAACATGCCGAGAATACAAAAAATGTAGCCAATGCAAAGAAAGGCAATAAGATCTTTTTGTTCATAACAGTTAACTTTTAAAAATTGTTTATATTTCATTCT
Source organism: Tannerella sp. (assembly GCA_031255595.1). Taxonomy (GTDB): domain Bacteria; phylum Bacteroidota; class Bacteroidia; order Bacteroidales; family Tannerellaceae; genus Tannerella. The sequence continues at coordinate 1,293 of JAIRSF010000274.1, read as the reverse complement.
GTTTTACTTTGTTTTTAATCGACAAATAACCACATCATGCGATCGCGTGCAAAATTAAAAAAAAACTTTTACAGAAACACTAAAAAAACAGAAAAAAAAACTCAAAAAATCGTACTTTTGTACTCTCGTTGATAATTAAGGATCACGAAACACGATAAAACGGCTCTGACAAAAAATGAATTATTTGATAAAAGCTCCCGAAAAAACGTATGTCGAAATCTATCTGCCGGCTTCTAAAAGCATCAGCAACAGAGTACTTTTGCTGAACGCCCTGTGCAGCCATCCGAAAGAAATAAAAAACATCTCGGTATGCGACGATACGGATGTGATGATAAAAGCGCTGCACGACGAAGGCGGCGAAATAAACATCGGCGCAGCCGGGACGGCTATGCGTTTTCTGACGGCTTACCTGTCCCTGAAAAAAGGCTCCCGGACAATTACCGGAACGGAAAGGATGAAAAATCGCCCTGTAAAACTGCTGGTAGATGCTCTGCGGTCGTTAGGAGCGCAAATAGAATATGTTGAAAAAGAAAATTTCCCTCCATTACATATCGAAGGGCAAACGCTGGTCGGAGGAGAGGTGTCTTTAGACGGAGGCGTAAGCTCCCAGTATATTTCGGCATTGCTTATGATTGCCCCGCTTATGACGAACGGCCTGCGCCTGCACCTGACGGGTCATGTCATTTCCCGGCCCTATATAAATCTGACGATACGGCTTATGCGGAAATTCGGAGTGATCGTCTTCGAAGAAGGACAATGCCTGACGGTTCCGCCCCAGCAATATTCGCCCGTAGAAGACTTCATGGTAGAAGCCGATTGGAGCGCCGCTTCCTATTGGTACGAAATGGTCACATTCTGCGAAAACGAAAACGCACAGGTTTCGCTTCCCGGATTGTCGCCCGACAGTATGCAGGGTGACGCCGCTATTGTGGAACTGTTTGACAAGCTCGGCGTGAAAACGACCTTCACCTGTTCCGGTGCTATACTTGCCCGGAAAGAGCGGGCGGTCGATCCCCCGTTCACGTTCGATTTTGTTTCTATGCCCGACATGGCGCAAACAGCCGCCGTTGCATGTATTATGCTCGGCATACCTTTTAAGTTCACCGGCTTGCAAAGCCTCAGAATAAAAGAAACGGACCGGTTGGCGGCTCTTCAAACGGAATTAGGCAAATTAGGCTATCCGTTAACTATACGCGATGGGAACGCTCTCGAATGGAATGGCGAAAGAAGTGACGCGGCACAATCGCCGGTGATTGCAACTTACGACGATCATCGCATGGCGATGGCTTTTGC
>JAIRSF010000122.1 GCA_031255595.1 Tannerella sp. | reverse complement strand
CCTCTGTCCGTCAGGATCATGAAATGATCGCGTATTACGGCGGGTGAACCGACGATCGGTTCGCCCGTATCGTATTCCCATAACAGTTCGCCGTTGTCGGCGTCGAGGATGGAAACGATACCGGTCTTTGTGCATACGAGCACTTTGTCGTTGCAGATCACCGGCGAACTCTCGCCGGTGTTTCCTTTCAACATATATTGCCAGTTTCGTTTGCCGTCGATACGGCTGACGGCTTGCAGGGTTCTGTCGCCGGAGAAAAAGTAGAAAGCATCGCCGGAAACGGCCGGGACGGAAACATAGGAGCCGTTGCCGACGTCTTCGGAAACGATTTTTTTGTGGCGGATGATCTTGCCGTTTTCCAGCATAAGATTGTAAATGTTACCGGAGTAATCGCCTATGTAGCAATAGTCGCCCATTATTGCCGGGGAGGCGGGTATGTAGGCGTCTAACAGAAGCGAATCGGTCGGGAGGCCTTTTTCGCAGTCGATGATGCGAACCCAGGCGTCGCACCCTCCGAAGATGACGTGACCTTTCCAGAGTGCTGCCGCACCGTTGAGGTAATAACCCGACTGGAAACGGTTTAACTCCCGGCCTGTCCCGGCGTCCACGCAATAGAGGTAATTATCGTAGCTGCCGAACACGATTGCTTTGCGGCCGGCAAACTTCATCAGGTTGGGCGAAGCGGATATTTGTCCCATCGTTTCATAGTTCCAGACAATATCTTTGCCGGGAAGTGAAATAGCGGTCATAAATCCGTCGACACGCCCGATATAAAGTAGCGAATCGTAGATCATCGGGGTTGCTTCTACGGCTGTTTCCAGGTCATAATCAAACACCGGTTCTCCTTTTATATTTACACCCCTCACCCGGCCTCTTTTATCGCACCAATAGGTCGTGCCTTCGCTCACAACGGGAGATGAAACGGTTCTTGTCCCGCCTTTATACACCCATAACAATGCGGGATTACCGGGCAGTTGGGCGTCGGTATAGCCGCTAAGGCAGGTATTTCCGCGGAACAGTGTCCAGTCCGTTTTCCCGGCGGCGTCGGAAGTATCCGAGCTTTCCAGGCAGGCGGACAACGCACAGGTAAGTATTATGAATGATATGTATCTCATGCCGTTTCTAAAATTAATAAGTTTCGGCCACAGGCTGCAAATACAACGCCCCCGTAGGACAAAGTCCGGCCAGATCCTCCTTCACATTGACCCGGTTTTCTTCGGGCAGAACCACCTGCATACCGAATCCCCGATCTTTGAAAGTAAAGCCGTTTTCGCTGTTATAGACGCACAGTCCGCAGCGGATACACTTAGCCTGCTCGAACCACATATTTCCGGTAACATGCTTCCTGTCCATGACCGGCAAGGCGGACGAAGCATCGTAACGCGGACGTTTGACCGCCCACTCCGTCGCATAGCGGCGCAGTTTACATCCGTCGCGGCCCGCACAGGCGCAATGCAAACAGCGGGAAGCGGTCGATACACTCTCTCTCAACCGTTCTTTTTCTTTTTCCGAAAACCGGCCCAGCCGCGAGCAGTACCTGTTCTTTTCTTTTTCCCGCTGCGCCGTTCGTTCACCCGCCGGCGGAGGAGGCGGCGTTCCCACCGCAGCTACAACCTCTTTAACAATAGCACGTATAGACACCGCCCTGTCGACGGTACCGCGGCGACAAGCTTTCTCGCAAGGCGCTTTACAGGTATCGCAACCCGTTTCGGGCAGATCGAAAACATCCGCAATCACCCGGCAGGCCTCGCCGGGCAGTCCGCCGTCGTAATAGCCGAGCATACGTTCCACGTCCAACCCCTTCGGACACACCATCGAACAGGGAGCTTCGCAATCCGCACGATGGTCGCTCAGCAACAGTTCCAACGACAGCGAACGCACCTGCCTCACCTCCTCGCTATCGGTCTCGACCTGCATTCCCTCGACCGGAAATGTCGAACAGGAAGGCAAGATCTGTCCGTTCACCCGGTTTTTCACGGCGCAAACCATGCAGGACGATTTATGCCTGACCCCTCCGCCGGCATAACACAACGACGGCACCTCATGTCCCGTCCGGCGAGCCGCCTCCAGGATCGTTTCCCCTTCCCGGACTTCGATCCGGACGTCATTTACCAGTATAAACATAATCTCGGCGGATTATTCGGGAAGCCGGCCTTCACAGTCGCAAACGGGAGTGAAAACGTATCCGCCCGATTGGTTCTTCTTCACATCGCCTATTCCCGGAAACGGGACATGCATACCGGCGATACGTATTTTGTTGTCCGACACATATTCGAGCAGCCGCCGACGGTATTCGACCGCCTTCACCGGATCGACGTCGTAAGTTACGGCTACCGCCGGATAAGGCATCTGAACGGCCATAGCATGTGCCAGATCGCCCCAGATGAACAGTTTCGAGCCTTCCGACTCGAGCAGGTAACCTGTGTGTCCGGGTGTATGCCCGTAGGCCGCAATGCTTCGGATGCCGGGAATCAGTTCCTCCGCGCCGTCCGTTTCGCCGGGGACGAAGAGGTGCAGTTTGTCCTTGTAAGCATCCACAACCTTGCGGGCGGCGGCGAAACCGCCACGCCGGTTTTCGGGTAACTTCAGCATGGCTTCATCACTCATCCAATAATCATACTCCGGCTTGGGGATATAGAGGCTTGCTGCGGGGAAACTCTTTTCCGCGCCACCGCGCAGAAGTCCGCCGATATGATCGCCATGCATGTGCGTCAGTACGACGACGTCGATATCGGCTACCGTTTTCCTGTAGGCCTTCAGGTTATCAAACAGTTTACGGCCATATCCGGCATCGAAAAGGATCGTGTGGGTTTCCGTTTCCACCAAAAAGGCGTTAACGGCAGTGGGATAGACGCCCTCGGGCGCGGTTTGTTTGAGCATCTCCTCTGTGGCGCCTATCAATATACCGGTTTTGCCCTGCTCTTGCGGCGCTTCGGAAAGAAGGGTGACCGTCATAGAACCTGCATTGAATGTGATAACATGCTCCTGCGCTTTCGGCTTATGCCCGGAAAAGAATATCAACAGGGAGATAAGCACCGGCAACGAATACGAATTTTTTAAATAGCAATACATAATTTTCAAATATTTGGGGTTTAACATACACAATTTTTCAAAGGAACCTTTCGTATGGCGTCGAAGCTACATTCGTCGATACACAAGCCGCACTGCACACAGTCTTCGACACGAATCGTATGAACCTCATACGGAGTATAGGGAATCGCATCTACCGGACAAGCTTTCGCACACTTGGTACAGCCTGTGCACCGGTCGGTAACCACATATTTAACCATATCCTTGCAGGTTCCCGTCTTACAGATCCCGTTCACATGCTCCTCATATTCCTCACGAAAATATTTCAACGTAGTCAGAACCGGATTAGGAGCTGTCCGGCCCAATCCGCAAAGGGATGATTTCTTTACAGCCAGCGCCAGTTCCTCGAGCTTGTCGATATCCGGCAGCCCGGCCCGGCCGCTGCAGATCTTATCCAGTATATCCAGCATCCGGCGGATACCGACCCGGCAGAAAGTACATTTCCCGCACGACTGGTCGCAGGTGAAATTCAGGAAATAGCGGGCCACATCGACCATGCAATCACTTTCGCTCAACACCACTAATCCCCCCGACCCCATCATGGCGCCCATCTGATTAAAAGCATCGAAATCAACCTGCACATCGCACAAACGGGCCGGGATACACCCACCCGACGGGCCTCCGATCTGTACCGCTTTCAGCTTCTCGCCATTTTCCACTCCGCCGCCTATATCCTCGATAATCCGGTTGAGTGTCACGCCCATCGGCACCTCTATCAATCCCCCATGGCGAATCTTGCCGGCAAGGGCGAACACCTTCGTCCCCTTACTGCCCTGTGTGCCGATCCGGCTATAATCATCGGCGCCGTTCCTTATAATATAAGGAATCTGACTCAGCGTTTCGACATTGTTGACCAGTGTCGGACACCCGTTCAAACCCTCAACCGCAGGATAAGGCGGACGCTGCTTCGGGAATCCCCGTTCCCCTTCGATCGAAGCGATCAGCGCGGTTTCCTCTCCGCATACAAAAGCCCCCGCCCCCTCGAAGACGGAAATGTCAAACGAAAAGTCGCTGCCGGCCACATTCCCGCCTGCCAGGTTGCGTTCGCGGCACAGCTCGATAGCCCTGCGGATCCGGACGACGGCCAGCGGATACTCGGCGCGGATATAAAACACTCCTCCGGCCGCCCCTACGGCGTACCCGGCGATAAGCATCCCCTCGATCACCCGGAACGGATACGATTCCAGCATCATGCGATCCATAAACGCTCCCGGATCACCCTCGTCGCCGTTACAGATCACATATTTCTCTTTCTTACCGGAGGCCGCAACCGCTTCCCATTTCTTTCCGGTGAGGAAACCGCCGCCGCCCCGTCCGCGAATACCACTCGCAAGTATCGTCCGGACAACCTCATCACGCGGTGTGGAACACACGACGCCCTTCAACGCCTCAAAACCGCCATGAGCAATATACTCGTCTATGTTCAGAGGCGCCAGGAAACCGTAACCCTCCGTAGAAATATGTTTCTGCCCGGCCAGGAAACCGTCGATCACGCCCGTCCGTTCATTTTCCGGTTTCCACACGACATTGTCCCAGGTGACGTCGGTATGAAACGTATCCACGTGATTAAGCAAATTATTCTTCAAACGCTTAAAATACCCCGCCGGTTTGAAATGATGATGCAGGATCTCCTTTACCTCGCCCGGCTTCACCTTCGGATAACGTGCAATCGTCCCGTCGGGCAGAACAACATCAATCAGCGGCGTCTTATTACAAACCCCCACACAACCTACCGGTTTGATACGAACCTCAATACCCAGCTCGCCGGAGGCCGTCTTCAGCTCCTCATAGATATCCGCCGAACCGCCGGCCTGACAACACGATCCCATCCCAAGGCGAATCTCGCCAGCAATCCGAAGCTGCGCCTTCTTCACCTCCGCCTTTTCCGTTGCCTCCTGTAAGGCCAGAAAATCGTCGATCACCTCATGCACTTTTCCGGGCAGCACATGACCGTATATTTTTTCATCTATCTGCACAACGGGAGCAAGCGTGCAACAACCCAGACAGGCAATCTTCTCAATAGAAAAAAGCCGGTCGGCCGTCGTGACGCTCCCATCCTCCATCTTCAGCTCGCGACGGAAAGAATCGTATACATTTCCCGCACCCTTCACATGGCAGGCGGTTCCGGTGCAGACCCTGATCAGGTGCTTTCCGTAAGGAATGTGCCGGAACTGGGCGTAAAAGGTAGAAACGCTGATCAGTTGCGCCCGGTCGATCTCCGTCCGCTCGTATATGCGCCCGATGGCTTCTGCAGGCAGATAGCTGAATTCGTCCTGCAAGGCCTGCAATAACGGAATGATAACTTGGCGCGACGTGCCGATGCGGTCGATGATGGCGTCGACTTTTTCACGCATGGCGGTTGCCGTACTGTTCGCTGGTTCGCATGTGCAACTCATATCATCGGGGGTTTAGTTGTTTCTTACACAATAAAGGCTCTTTTCGGTACGCACCACAATCTTACCGTCGGTGAAAGCGGGAGTAGCCAGTGTCCTTTCTCCCGTTTCAAACGAATCCAGCAGGTTGAAATCGTTGTTGGCGGAAAAGATATGCATCGTCCCGTCGTTGCTGAACAGGTAGATCCTGCCCTCGGCAATGATGGGGGACGAATAAAATTCGGTGTTCAGCTCGTGTTCCTTTCGGAGTTCGCCGGTACGGGCGTCGTAGGCGGCCACTACGCCGTAGCTGGTCGCCAGATAAAGATGGTCGCTCGTAGCGACGGGACTCGCCACTTCGGGAAGAAAATCCGTACTCTCCCACAGCACACTGCCGTCGGCGCCGTTAATAGCTATCAGTTTGGCATATTCGCTCGCCCCGAAGACGACGCCGTTCGAACTGCAGGCGCTGGATCCCACCTCTCCGCTAAGACATTCAACCCGCCAAAGCTGCTCGCCGTTGTTCGGATTGTAGGCGGTAATAGCCGGGTTTCCCATCAATACGAGCTGTGAAGTGTTATCGACATTTGCTATAATGGGCGAACTCCAGGTCACCTTCTCCGTACGGCTCTTACTCCACCGTTCCGCACCCGTCGCCAGGTCGAGGGCCAACACTTTAGGTGCATTCCGGTTGTCGTATTGTATAATCACCACGTTTCCGAATATGAGCAGGGATGAGGCGTAGCCGTAATGATTGTCGGGCACGCCCAGGTTTTTGCCCCAGAGCTGTTTGCCGTTCACATCGGCGCAGATGATATCTCCGGTAGCAAAGATGGCGCATACCTGGCGACCGTTTGTAGCTACGCTGGAGGCCGCCAGTCCCGTATCTTCCGTTGTCTGGGGCATTTGCGAAGGAGAGCCGGAAATACGGGTCGCAGCCAAAGACCATAGCTTCTCGCCTGTCGTCAAGTCGTAACAAAAGAGTTCGCGCGCCTGATCGTCGGCGCCTGAGAAAAAGACCTTATTTCCATTGATAACAGGCGAATTATACCCTTTGCGTGGAATAGCCTGTTTCCATGCAATATTTGTTCCGTTACTTAAATTCCATTTGACGGGCAGTCCGCGTGCCGACGATATACCGTTCGAATTATTGCCGCGGAAAGCGTTATGAGTTACTTTGGAAACTGCGTCCTGCGAAGTTGCCGCCGCCGCACCGGACGCACCGGCTGTGCCAATCGCGCCGGACGCATCAGCCACACCGGACGTGCCGACCTCACCGGAAGACCCGGTCGCATCAGCCGCGCCAGATGTCCCAATCGCACCGGAAGCATCAGCCACACCGGACGCATCAGCCGAGCCGGACGCGCCATCAGCCACACCTGAAGCACCAGCCGAGCCGGACGTGCCATCAGCCACACCGGAAGCATCAGCCACGCCGGACGTCCCAGCCGCCCCGGAAGCATCAGCCACACCGGACGTGCCGACCTCACCGGATGCCCCGGAAGCATCAGCCGCCCCGGAAACATCAGCCGCGCCGGGTGTCGCTTCCGCTATCCCTGCTTCTATTCCCAACGCTTGTGCATCGCCTCCGGCCGTTCCCGATTCCGGCAGAACGTTTTCGCCTCCCTGCAAGCCGGCTACCTCCCCGGAAGGGTCGGCTTCTCCCGCCTGTTGAAACGGTTTCAGATAAGGCGAACTTAGTACGACAAACACCAATGCCGTCGCCGCAATGCCGGATGCTATCCAAACAACGTATTTACGCGCCTGCGTCTTGATGGCCCATTCGTCGATCGGATCTATTTCCTTACCGGGAATATCTTTGTCGCGGGCAAAGTACAGACGTGTACAAACGATAAAAACGGTCAACATGCCCAACAGGATATAAACCCCGGTCAACAAATGATCCATTCGGACAAAATAGGCTTTCCGCGCCAAAAGATCCAATTGGCGGATCTGCTCCTGTAAGACCGGATTATTGACATTCCGGTCGTTTATCTCCTTCAATGTTTCCACCACTTCGGTTTGCAGCGGGGTGACGCCCCTCACCTGAAAATAATTGGTGACTAACATAATTGAGAAAGTAACGATAAAGATAGCCGAAACAACGGCTACATTCCTGAGGACAGCTTTCATATATTCAAAATAAATTTAACATTCCACATTTAAAGCCCGGAAGTTTCCGAGGCCCGGTTTACAGGCTCCGGTTCTTCAAACGCCGGGTCATTACGATTCTGCGGGCAGTAGCTGAAGCACCGGCCGCAGCTTACGCAGTTCGCATGATCGATCTCGTACTGCTTACGGGTACGTTTAACGGACAGGCCGATCAGTGTGAAACCTATCACAAGCCCTATCAAACCGCCGGCTATCGTAGCATAAAACCTAAAATCCGCCTGTACCTTTTCGTATCTCTCCGTAAGGGCTTCGACTGTTCCTCCCTGTCCGTAGAACGCTTCCAGTTCCAAAGAGAGAAGATCCTGCGGATCGGCCTCGTGCCGTATAACCATGTCATAAAGGCGCACGTCCTTATTGGCCCGGCTCAGGTCACCGCTTACCGAACGCATCAGAATAGCTCCGGCAACTATCATCAACGGAAAAAGAATGAAATAATGCAGGATTCGCCGCACGCCATGCAGACGGCTCTCTTTCACCTTATTATCATACGGCGGACGGATCGCATCTACCGGACAGGCATTATGACAAAGTTCACAGTTGATACATGGACGCTTCGTAATCTTTACTTTCCATACCGATACGCGGGCAAACAGGTTGAGCAACGCTCCGTAAGGACAAATGAAACGACAAAACGGCCTCCCGGTAAAGACGGCTGCAATAAGCAACAAAGCCCCAAAGAAGATTAGTCCGACGTCGCCCCCCAGGCGAAAGATCCCGATAAACGGATCGAAACGGCAAAGAATAAAACTGCTCCGGGTCACAGCATACAGAACGGCAAAGATCAGATAGATCCAGGGGATTATGCCCAATACGGTCGTGACGGCTTTGGACAACCTGTAATTCTTCAGGTTTACCAGATCCTGCAAAGCCCCCAAAGGACATACCCCGGCACAGAAAATCCGTCCGAAAAGGTAGGTGAACAGGACGGGCAGCATAAAAAACAGTAAAACCGACAGGGGCAGCACATACGTGTTATCGACCAAAGCCAATGCTACGTTCTGAATAGAACCGATACTGCATACACATCCGTTGCGGAAGAATCCGAAATAGGCGACGGAAATAACCGATACCCACAGAATCGGCCTGCGCGACCGTTTCCGGAGGGCTGCCCAGGCCGTTATACTCATCAACACGACCAGCAGGATTATATCGAATGTAACCCACAACGTTTCGTCGGGCGCCGGATACGTGATCTCCGGATACCGGTATCCCGACTCAAAATCAGGCTTGGGAAACCTGTTCTGGGCGCTTATCCGACCGGCCGACAGCAGGGCGGCGGTACACGTAAATAATATCTTTTTCATCGTCATTCCTTGAGTTTATAGGCCGTAGCGACCGGCACGCGGGCGATCGCATCCGACGGACATACGTTCGCTATCCGACATTCGTTGCAGTCTTTACACAGGTCGCGCTTCACCTGCAAATAGAGCGAACCGTTTCCAAACGAGTTGCACCCTTTCACACATTTGCCGCATCCGTTACACAGGTCTTCGTTGATGGTATATTCGAAATAAGGATCTTCAACATATTTGCGTTCGATCGCTCCCGTCGGGCACATCAGATTTTCGGCCGCCGTATTCAGTTCCTTCACGCTCGAACGGTAATAACCTCCGCACAGGTCGCAATATCCGCATACTTTGTTGGCATGAATACATTTTACGGCCGAAACCGGAAGCACACAATGCGTTTCGCACCGTCCGCACTGCGTACATTTGTGCGGGTCAATCTGCCAGTAATAATCGCCGTCCCGCCCCTTTGCTTTGCGGATCAATGCACCGGAAACGACGAGGATCGTTCCTCCGGCAACGGTCGACCCCAGCGTCCGCAGGAATTTGCGGCGTGCGACCGGGCTTTTTCTGTTTTCGTTACGGTTGTTCATCTCTTTTTTTTAAACGGTTACACCCCTCCGCAAAGGACAATCCACTCCACAGGCCGAACAGGCGGTTTCGGCCGCCAGCGCCTTATCATACCGGAAGACTGATACCAGGTTTTTACCGGCAATAAACAGTTTATCGCCATGCACTTTTATATCATAGGCGGTATGCCCTCCGCCGAGAGCTTTGCCGTCGAGCAGGATATTCCGGAATTTGCCGTCTGCGCCGTAGCAGCCGATACGCGGATTCCCTTTCTCCGAAGTAATAATTTCGCCCGCAGAGGTATGCGCCAGGTGCACCGGATTGCAGCATCCGCAGAACATTCCCGCAACGCCTCCCGCTTTTCCGAAAGAACCGATATATTCGCCCTCGGCGGTATATTTTTCCACCCTGTGCCTTCCCGAATTGGAACAATAGATGATCCCGTCTACGCTGGTGATTCCAAAGGTGTAACTGGGGATAACAAATCCGTCGGGACTTTGAATAAAAGCCACAAAATCGCCCCCGGTTGTATACTTGCAAATATGCTTGTTGGCGGCATCGGTCACGAACACAGCTCCCGAAGCAACGGTCAGCGAACAGTAGTCGGACAACTCGCTGCACGCCTCCCATTCGCGAAGCCATTCGCCGTTCCGGTCGCATACTTCCACGCGGGCAGGGAAAAGCAGGTACAGGTTCTCGCCGTCGGTGGCTATGTCGCGGAGATTGCTCCCGACGGCAAAATTGTTGAGAAGGCTTCCCCTGCGGTCGTAAACGAAAATATTGTTGGCCGTAGCGACGATTATATGCTCACCGACCAGCTCGAACGCTTCGATGTGACCGGGCACACCAAACGACGCCGCCAACCGGTATGGCGAGGTAAAGACATCTCTCCGCAAACCTGCGCCTCCTGCGTTAACACTTCCCTGCAGTACGGCGGCGAACCGGTTCCGAAACAATACCCCCGAAACAGCCAGTATGCTCCCGCCTGCAATCATTGAGCCGCAGAGTTGCAGAAATTGTTTGCGGGAAACTTTACGCTTATATTGTTTATTCGTTTCCATTTGTTGTTTATCTAAGTGTGAATGTCATTCCATATTATGATAGCTGTAAACCGTAATCTTATTTTTACCGGCAACAAAAAGCCGTTCTCCGTCCGCCCCGACCTCACAGGCTTTCGTGCCGCTGCCCAAAAGGCGGCTGTTCAGCAGATTTTTTTTGAAAAGGCCGTTTCGCTCGAACAGGCCGACCCGCGGATTGCCTTTCTCGGAAGTAATCAGTTCGCCATCCGGGGTAAACGATATATAAACCGGATTGCAACATCCGGCAAAAAACCCGGATTCTCCGCCCGGCCCGCCGAAAGCTGCAATAAAATCGCCGTCCAACGTATAGGATTCGATCAGATGGCGGCCCGAATTGACGCAATAGACCGTATCGTTCCGGCTCTCGATATCGAAAGAATAACTCGGAATAATAAAGTCGCGGGGACTGTTGATGAATTTTACAAAATTTCCCGTTTTCGTGTATTTGCAGATATTCTTGTTTTCGGCATCCGTCACAAACAGGAACGCTCCGGCAAGCGCAAACGAACAGTAATCCGACAACTCGCTGCAAGCCTCCCACCGGTGCGCCGGCTTGCCGTCCGCGGTATACACTTCGATGAACGCAGGGTAAAGCAGATAAATCGTTTCATCCTCTACGGTGATGTCGCGCACGTCCGGTTTTACCGGAAACGAAACCATCCGGTTTCCCCCGGTATCGTACACGCAGACCGAATCACCGGCAGAGATGAACAGCTTACCGTCGTGCAGCTCGAAGCGGTTGACCTCCTGCGGCAAATCGAACGATGAAACAAGTGTGCAGGAAGCGGTACCGGGAACCTCCTGCCGGTCTTCCGTACGCGGCGGGGAAACCTCCTCCCTGTTCACCGACCGAATCATATAACGGACAAATCCGGCTACGATCAGGACAATGACCACGTTAAGCGCTATTTTCAATGATTTTCCCATACGTTCTATCCGATTTTGAGGCATTTCACGATGTGAGCATCCCGCACGATCAACCTTCCGTCGGCATACGCCAAAGGCCCCCAGGCATCGGCGCCATCCATGATACGCTGTTTTTTCAGCAACCTCATGCTGCGCTGCTGTGCTTCATAGACGTACAGTTCTCCGTCGTCCTTGAAAACAAAAAGCATGTTGTTGATCATTATATAAGGCCCCAGCCCGAAGCGTTCGTCGGCGGCCGACGTCCATACGGGCGAGCGCAGGTCGGCGGGCGAATAACAAACCAGTTTTCCCCGATGTCCCCCGCCGTCTTTCGGCATAACACTAATGATTATATTATTGTAGAAGATCGGCGTCTGCTGTTCGCTGGACAAACCCTCGTTGGGCTTGTAGCGGTCGGTTACGGTTGCCGTCCATTTGCCGCCGGAACGATCCACGTGCAACAAGGCCCCTCCCGCACCATAACCGGCTACCATAAATATCCGGTCGGAAGAGATCTGCAACGGCGAAGGCGCCACAACGGAAGGCTGCCACCCATCGGTTTCCCACAACAGCGTTCCGCGGTCGCTTTCTTCCGCCGACACGCCGCATACGCCGCCTATACCGATGTAAACATACGTTTTCTTCCCTCCCAACACCATCGGCATGACCGAGGAATGTGACATCTTATACCGGGGCGTATTAGGCGTTGTCCATCGTTTTTCGCCCGTCCGGCAGTCCAGTCCCACCAGCAACACCTCCTCCCCTGCCGGAGCGAGTATCAGCACGTCGCCGTCGACACGCGGACATTGCCCGGTATACCAGAAAGGCACTTCGGTTTTGAATTCTTTCTGCATATCAAGCGACCATCTCAAATCTCCCGTCAGCGGATCGCAACACATAACGTGTCCTTCGGGGCCAATGGTGATGATGCAGTCGTCGCTGATAACGGGAACCGTACGCGAGAAGCCATGATTTCGTTTGATAGGCACGCGATACCATCTGCGCCAGAGTTCCCGGCCTGTTTCCAGCGAGAAACAGCGCAGGGCGTCCGAACTCAACTGTTCGTTGTAATCCAGAAAATAAACCCTGCCGTTGTATATGACCGGCGCCGCATGACCTTCGCCCGTTTCCACACTCCATAGAACCGGGTAATCTTCTCCGGAGGTATTAATATCTTCGGGTGCATTTATGATATTGGACGTCCGGTCGCCCCGGAAACTGCTCCATTTACCCGTCAGTCCGGATTCGGATATCTCATCGTATTTCATAAAAAACTCACCGATCACGACATCGTTGGCCGCGCGGGTCGATCCTTCCGGACGATTGTCCGCCCCCGGAGCCTGAATCGTTAGATTCCCTCCGGGCGTATAGTGATACCACCCGATAATAATCCCGGTATAAATAAGCACCGTTGCGATCGTTACATATTTTACTGTCCTGCTTTTCATAATAAATTGTTCCGACCTCCGAAACGGGACGCCCGCCCTTCGTCCGGTTTATTTTCTTATTTGATAGATGTGCTGCCTGCGGCGGACGGTTCCCCCTGCATCCTTCTAACCTTTCGGCGCCGAAATATTATACGCCATCAATGCATTTCCATGCCGCACGTACAACACGCCCTTATAAATCACCGGATGTGCCCAATGCTGTTCGGTTCCCAACGTGATGGTGTAGCGGCTGACGACGTCGAACTTTTCGGGTGTAGCCTTTGCCAGAATCATATCGCCCCGGTCGGTATAACAATAAAGCATCCCGTCGTTGGAAATAATATTCCCCATAGCGAACCCTTTTTCCCGCCATTTGATTTCCCCGGTTTTCCAGTCCACACAAAACCAGTTGCGGTTACTGTCGCCCGAACCGTAAGCATAATCTCCTACCTTCACCATCGCGCCGATACGGTTATCCGGTTCGGCGGAAAACCATACCTGTTCAACATTCCGTCCACCGTTCGTCAGGCGAAGCATCGTAGAACCTCTACCGTAGCCGCTGGTGCACAGAATCCGGTCGTTTGCATACACCGGTGTATTGGCGTGCACCGAGTGACGGTTCTTATTCTCATGCGACCATAGTTTCTCGCCCGTAGCGACATTTACGCCGATAATATGATCGGCCGTCATTGTAACAATCTGCGGCACCTGCTGGTCGCCGACATATAAAGGCGAACAGTAAGCGGAAAGATCTCCTTCGCCCGGAGTACTCCAGATGAGCGCCCCCGTGTTCTTATTCAGCGCTACTATATTATGCTTCTTCCCTCCGGGTGTTGCAATGATCTTTTCGCCGACAATCAACGGAGCTTCGTTGATACCCCATGTTATATTGGAGGAGGCATAGTCCGTCAGGATATTCTTTTTCCAGATCACCTGCAGGCTGTTTTGATCGAAACAGTACATGTCGCCCACGCCGCTGATCAGATAAATCTTTCCTTCGTCGACGGTGACCGTTCCCCGCGGGCCTTTGTAGTTGTCGTTCCAGTCGAGGCCATACTCTTTTTTGTTCAACAGTTTTCCGTTCAGGTCAAACACATAGACGGAACCTTTTCCGTCGTCCGCCATTCCGGTCAGATAGATCTTGTCCGAATCGATAGCAACGGAAGAATGGCCTTCACCCAATCCGTCGTAATGCCATAACAAAGCAGGGCCGCTCTCCGGCCATGAGGTCAATAATCCGGTTTCTTTGTATATACCGGTACGGTCGGTTCCGCGCCATTGGATGTTATCCTGTGCGGACAGGGACAGCGTAAAAAGCGATAAGCATAAAATAATTCCTTTTCTCATGATTTCAATAATTATTAAAAGTTCAACGTTTTATATTTCTTCAATGCGTGCAGCACAAATGCGACATTATACAATTCTTCCGAATACCACAGCCGCGAAAAGTACAGGCCGATCGGCTCAGGCCGGTATAATTCCCCGTTTTCATATTTCCGGAGGAGAAAATCCACAGCTTTCCTCATCGGTTCGGCGGCTCTTTGCCCCGGTGCCGTTTCCGCCTGCGGACGGGAAGCCAGTGCGCTCAAAGCGCGGGCCGTCAACGTCACTTTCGACGGAACATCTTTAGCGCCACCCCAACCGCCGTCGGCATTTTGTGCCGAAAGGAGATACTCCGCACCTTTCAACACCACCTCGCGGGCCACCGGTTCTTCGGAATCCGCCAGATACTCCACCGCCAAAGCGGTAGCGTAGACCGGCGAACGTTCATCTTTTGCGTCCTGATCGCCGAACCACAACGGAGTCCAGGAACCGTCGGCGGCCTGCGTTTTTTTCATCCACCCCAACATCCGCAGCATACCCGCCCGGCATTTCTTCCGCAGTTCGCCGGGAAGCACCTCCTGCCACAACCGGAAAGCCCTTATCGCATGTGCCGATATATCCGGGCTGCTACGGTCGAAAGGCAATTTTCCCCATCCCTTGCAGAAAGTAGGCATCCCGCCGTCCATATTCCGAAGGGCCAGCAACCATTCGATCCCCTTGCCGACTTCCGGACAATACGCCCCATCGAGAAGCGCATGAAGCGCAACCAGCGAACCGGCCGTATCATCGGCGTCGGGAACGGCTCCCGGCAGATCCGTCCACGCCCATCCGCCCTCCATGACGCCCGTAAAAGGATGTTTGAAGGTAAAAGCGTTTTGTTTGATCTTTTCGGCAAGCAGCGGCCTGTCGGTTATATCATTCTCCAAAGCCCGGACGCTCAAAGCCGTCACCCAGCAGGCCAGGTCGGTATCAATAGGCCACGAGCCGTCGGCGCGGACACTATCCGCCAGAAAGCCGGCGCCGCGTTGTGTCGTGACGTGACCGCGAAAACCGGCGGCGCTCATACACATCGTAACGAATGCCGTCAAGGGAGCCGCCTCCAGGAATCCGCCGTTTGAGGGCTGCAACCTCTCAAGCACCTTCAATGACTTCCCGACAAACAGTTCCCGGACGGAAGATAACAGGTTCTGCCGCCCTTTCCTGCGCCGCAGGATCCCTACGGCAATCAACGCCGGAATGGCGTAACTCACCACAGGAAGCCGCAAGAAACGGAACAGCTTTTGAGGCAATACCGAAACTTCAAACGGCAGTTGCGGTATCTCATCCCACCGGGAAATAACGCCGGCCAAAGCGCACATTACCAGAATCGGTGCGGAAAAAGTCAGGTCTTTCCCATAACAGCCCAGGATTCCCCGGATGATATGCCGGTCGGTCGATCCGCCGAACCTTGCGGCTAAAAAATCTTTCGTCTTCTGAGGCGGAGCGCCGACAGCGCAGAGGGAGGCATAAGAAAGCAGGGTTGCCGTCATGTTGGAAGGGCTTTCGGGGCTGTCGCCCCAGGAGCCGTCGGGGAGCATGGTCGTATGCAACCATTCCGTTCCCCGGTGTATATAGGAGGCGTATTTGTCCCTGTCCGTTATACACAAAGCGAACACAGATACGGACGTGGATATGGCGCTTGAAGATAATTCACCCCTCCATACGGAACCGTCGGCCGGGCGCTTCGCCAAAAGCCGCTCCCGGAGAACTCCGATCATTTCGTCTATTTTCATTTCAACATTCATATCGCACCCAGTGATAAAATCCCGTAAAACGTATATTCGACATCACTCTCCTCTTCGAGCAGTGTCGCCGAGAAACCGCCGCTATCCAGCCAGTGGGCTTCGATAAAATCTCCGGCGGCATATTTCGGTCGGATACCATAGCAGCTCAACATAAAAAGAGCGGTTGCCGTAGACAGCAGGTCGGGCACCGGCGAATCTTTTACCGCGCCGAAGCCGCCCGACGGTTCCTGCAAATCGCGCAGATAACGCACATCCTCATTTTCCGTATACCCGGCTAATTGGCCTTTAACGGCCAGCGCTGCGACGGTCGCATTGGTCGTAGCCGCCGTTGCGTTCCGCATATTCCCGAATCCCCCACCCTTTACCCGGTAACGTTCCAGTGATTCCAGGATATCTTTCTTATTGACGGTTCCGTCGTCCGTCTTTGAATCCCGAACCGACGGACTGCCGCCGGTTTTGAATTTTGAAACGACACCGGCCCACCGGCTATTCCGGTATCTGTTTCCGGTATCCTCCAGCAACGACAAGCGGATAAACTGCGTATAGGGCGACTGCGGATCGTCGTGAGGCAGGCCGCTGAAGTCATGCAATGCTTTTATTTTCGTCGAAAACAGGGAGTGCATCAGTAAGCCCGCTTTCCTTTTATTCATCAACAGTTCTATCATCCGGCAGCGTATATAGGCTGCATAACGGATCAGATCCGGGCTATCCGCGTCCTGCTGCGCCAGATAGGCGGCCATCTTTTTTCGATCCGGCCCGATACCTAATACATACGACAGGATCCATCCGAACAGCGTATAATAAAGATCCGCCTTTCCGCTTTTATCCCTGAAGGAATCTTCGTCCGTACGCTGCGAGTCGACAAAGCGGGATATCCGCCGGAAAGATTCCTTTCCCAGCCGGTCTTTTCCTCTTTGCAGGGTATGGAGTAATTTCATTGACAGGGTAGTCTTCATTAACTTCAACGCGTTTAAATCTTCAATATTTTTTGGGTGACCCGGAAAAGCAATCGTTTCAATTCGACATTCCGTATTTCGTGTAGGCTGTCCAACGCTTCACGCCGGTAGAGTTCCGCCATCTTCCCGACCCGGTCGAGCGCTTGCCGCAACCGTTCTTTGTTTTCCGGCAGATTCAGGAATACATTCGGGTCTTTGCATTTCAATAACGCCTCCGTAAAGCTTTTTTCCGTATGCCGGTCGCAAAGCGCAGCCAAAACCGCCGAGGGACGTAAAGCGACCGGTTCGTCCGTATCAAAATCTTCCATATCATCCCGAAGCTGATAGGCTATCCCCAGGGCGCATGCATATTTACGCAGTACGGCCGATAATTCGGCGTCGTTCCCGGCGCAAATAACCCCCATGATCAACGAAACATCGAAGGCGGGTACCGTTTTATTACAGAATATCTCCAGAACAAATTCCATGGTCGGCACACGCGGATCGGCGCTCCATTCCAGTTCCATTCCCTGCCCTTTGCAGAGGGAAACGTGTGCCTCGGCCGTAACTTTCATCAGCTCCATATTCCCGCAACCGGTGAGTAACCGGTAGCCTTCTCCCAGGAGCATATCGCCCACATTGATGGCGACGGGAATACCATGAGCCGCATGCACAGTCTGCCTGCCGTAGCGCATCGCGCCGTTATCCTGTATATCGTCGTGCACGAGCGATGCTTTGTGGAAACATTCCACCGACAGCGCAGCCAGCCGTACCTTTTCGGGTATTTCTTCCTCTCCGGTCAAGGCCAGGTATACGGCAGCCAGCAGGTAAGGACGCCACCGCTTCCCGTCACCCCCCAGCCATTCCCGCGCGACAAAAGAGGTATGATCATCCGAACGGGAGAGGATAAGGGACAGGTTTTCGGCGGTAAACCATTCTTTGAGCGTCGACTTCAGACGGTCGTAATCCAACAGGTTCGCCTCATGATCCGACCGCATGCCGATCAGTTGCTCCACATATCCGTAATCCACATCCGTATCCTTACATCCCGCCACATTCAGGGGTATCGCGATTCCCGGCACAGCATGACGGATAAGCAACGGAAAGGCCTTTTCCAGCGAATCCAAACAACCGACCCCGATCACAGTGTCGACGATCCGGTTTTCTATCAATTCGATCACAGAGGTGAATCCTTCCGCCACGATACTCATCATCCCGATACGATCGGCTTTGTCCTGCAGGTCGGGGATCGAACAGTAACCGCACCGGCGACATAAAAGCCCCAAATCGTCTACGTCCGCTTTGCATTTTGTCGAATTACTCAGGCACTTGGGCAGAAGCAGAATCCGCCGGTCATAGGGAATGGATGCAACCGTTTCGCGCCACACGCAATTGTTGATCTCTACCATCAACCACCCTTTGAGACCGTATTCGAGTGCGTGCGTGCGAATCAGCCGGTCGGAAAGATCGGACAGGTCTTCCATAGATAAAGGCGGGACAAGCGACCGGTGACTTACAAATTCATTTATGAGATTCCGCAGGTCGCTCCGCTCTTTGTATGCCTGCGGGACGTTGTATATTTGTTTCCTGTCCATCCTGTTATCCATAGGCTCCGAATCCGAAGAAATATTTCTTTTTTACCCATTTATATATACGGTTCGCTTCCGGAATTTCTTCGCCCTTGAGATTGTGTCCGGCTAAGGGGATCATCTTTTTATATTCCGCCCATACGGTGTTCCGGCCGGTGGTGTCGACAGCCCGGTGTTTTTCCAGGAAATCAACCATCTTTTGAGGGTCTTCCAGCAAAATACATCCGCGCGAACTCTCTGCGGCCATTTTGCGGAAAGAGGCAAGAAATTCGGACGTTTCAAACAATTCCGCCAGATTGGAGCCGTCTTCGTTGATAAAATCCTTCGCCATCTGAATCGGAGGACAAAACTCCAGCGCTCCCGACGGCGATATATGGTGGCTCATACCGGTCGCCCCCGGACAAAGCGCATTTCCTTTGTCATCCCAATAGGTTTCGATGATGAACAAAGGCGCATCTTTGCGACTTTCCACCACAAAGCGGCGGAAAGCGAGCACTTCTTCCCTGTCTAAGGCATTCGCCGTGTTCGGGTCGGCGCCCACCGGCCTGTAGATATAATACCATAGATAATGAGCACCTTCTTTGGCGATCAGGTCGATATATTCCCGGTTGACTAAGTCGCCGTAATTACTTTTGCAGATGCTCGCCGCTACGCCGAAGATCAGCCCGGCTTTCCGGCACGCCCGTACTCCGGCCAGCGTCCTGTCGAAGACGTCCGTCCCGCCCCGGCGGGTATCGCTTTCCTCCCTAAGTCCTTCGATGCTGATCAACGGGGTGACGTTCCCCATCTTCTTCAGGCGCATCGCTACCGCTTCCGTCAGCAGCGTGCCGTTGGTAAATAGCTGGAAGTAACATTCGGCATGTTTCTCCATCACATCCAACAGTCCTTTATACATCAGCGGCTCGCCGCCCAGGATACCCAGGAAATAAGATCCTTTTTGCTTGCAGCCGGTAATGATCCCGTCCAACTGTTCGACCGTCAACGACTTCCTGCCTCCGCCGGAAACCCAGCAGCCACTGCAAAGCAGATTGCAACGCTCCGTTACGGAGATCATCACAAAAGCCGGGAAAAAGGGTTTCCCCTCAGCCTGCCGTTTTTCAAACCGGCTGATGTTGCGCATACTCCTCCATCCGAAGTTATACATGAATTTCCATACCACACGCGGCGCACATTCACAGGGTATCCGCAAGGCCGCTTTCGTCGTTGCTATGTAGTTTTGTAATTTCACAGGCTCTATCTTTTTGTCAGCGGAACAGTCATTCTTCGCTGTTGCAAACGCATTCGTAACCGTTCGCTGTACATTTTATTCATCTCTTCCGGATCAAACGTTTCTTCATCCGCCGTTCCTCCGTTGATCGGCGACTTCTCGTACTTGGGAAAAATAATAGCCCTGCCCGGACACATACGCGCACAGGCCGGACAGTTGTTTTTGCAATTTTGCGGCCGAACGACTTTCACCTGTTTGTTTTCCACAGCATAAACGCCGAATAAACAGAAATCATGACATTTGCCGCACTCCCTGCATCGTTCCTTGTCCAGCGCCGGATACCAGGCGTCCGTCCCGTTCTCAACGGGAAACCGTTCAATCTCCTCCAAAAAGCCGTTCTTCAGCAGATCGTTCACACCCTCGCCATCCGAACAGGAAATACCGAATCCGGCGAGCACATCCTCACCTTCCCCACTACGAATATCCACAATCCGGCCGGCCGCCAACCCAAGCCGGTCAAGAAGCGAACGTATCGCCCGCGGATAACAGGCCAGAATAATCCCCGCTGCAATCTGCCGCATATCCGGCGACTGCAACATTACCTTCCGGCACAAATCGGCTTCCACCGCCACCTCATACCCTTCCTTCTTCATAGCCGCAGCAATCCCGGCCGCTTTATCCTTATCAATAAACGACCGGGATGCGCATGCGCATATCGTTACTCTAATATCTTGCAAACTCATAACATATTAAAATCCGACAATTTCGATCTCTCCTGCGTATCTTTACACAAAGATGCAGGATTATTTGTTAAAATGTTAAAGTTCTTTTCGTAAAAGGGAAAAAACAAAGACTGAAAACGAAATGACATTACCCGGTTCACCCTCAAGGCTAAATCATCACTCACCCCTACATATGCCCGGTACACATACCGGTCGATAAATCCTCTTGACGAATACATGTTAAATGTGTACGATCATTCATGGAATAAAATTTTTGTTTTTGTAATCTTCCGAACTAATAATGCCTGCCACTCATTAATGGGGTATTTTTTAAGAAAATACGATTGTTTTGCTCTGACTATGCCACAACTTTGCTTTTCCATTATATAAACGATACTCTACATATCTTGCTGTTCCCTTCATTGTTTCATATATATTCTCAATGTATTTAATATCAAAGAATAGCATGCCGGGAAGATCCTGTAATCATTATGCCATTTTCCATAAAAAAAGTATCAATAATGAAAGATATTTTTTTTTGGAAACCATGATATTTGCAATCGAGAATGAACCATATACAAGCGTGTTTGATAATCTTAAATGCAAATAGATGCGAAATGTATGCAAGAAAAAATAAAAATACATCTAATCTATAGTTTATATTCATTGATGAATATGAATCACATGAAAAGCAAATCTCATTTATTTTTTATGGGGTCGACATCGTCATTTTGTTTTGAATTAATTAACATATTAGCTTTGGTTAATTCTAATAATATGTTAGAGAGAGAGAGAGAGAGAGAGAGAGAGAGAGAGAGAGAGAGAGAGAGAGAGAGAGAGACGCAAGCGTTTAGCCTATCTATATTATGTACACGCGCTCGCTCGTGCACGTGCAAAAACTAACAATAATAAATCATTTAAATCACATATTCCAGTCGTTGTTTTTATCAAATTAAGCAACGAGACGGTTTTTTTTTATTCGCAAAAACAGATTCAAACAAATGTCGCCGGCGTGGGTTCCCATCGTCGACCGGACTGTGTCGCGCTGTTACAGGAGGAATGCGCCTTGTGTAACCCTCCCTTTCTGTAAGGGAATGAATGGCATTGCCATTGGATGCGCCTCTCTTTTTAGCTGAAATAATCCGATTCGGAACATACTGTTCACTCCCTTGATAAATAAAAATCTGAGACTTTTGAATGATTGAGTCCACTCCGAAAAGTCGAAGCATAATTTTGGGTTGGTAAAAAAAAAAGTTGTATAAAAAATAAATACAGTATAAAAAAGAGCAAGATATATTGTGGTATATTATTTATATTCAGTGTTTTGATGTTGCAATTCAAAACGAAAAAACTTATTGACGAGCATTAAAGAAAGCCTGTTTGAAAAACTATACTGTAAAGACCGCGACGTGCGTTTCGTTACCGGCGAATTCGCATGATCAAGCGATCCGGGTATTAAAAAGACATGGAACTGAGATTACAAAGAAGATTTTAACCTTTAAAAACGGAATGCCTATGAAACAAAGCAGAATGAACAAATGACGGCAAAACGGACGGAAAGCGCCGGTATCGTCTCCCGGCCGCGTCGACTTTAAAACGAGAAAAATACCATAATTAAAAACAAATTGTAATCCTATAATAAATTATGACAAACACATTGATTAACGGCATGAAAAATGTCAAACTGAAAAAACTCATGAATATCATGACACTGTCCGCGTTTCTCCTGATAACGGGGACAGGGATAACAAGCGCTCGCGGCGGCGATTCGCAAGCAACGTCCGAATCGCAACAGAGCAAGCACCGTATTACGGGTACGATTGTCGACCGGACGGGTGAATCGGTGATCGGGGCGAATATTGTGGAGAAGGGCGCTACCGCTAACGGAACCATCTCCGACATAGACGGCAAATTCAGCCTCGAAGTGTCGTCGGGGGCAACACTGACGGTTTCCTATATCGGGTACGTGACACAGGAGATCGCAATAGGTAGCCGGACGGATTTGCAAATTGTACTCGTGGAAGACATGCAGGCGCTGGAAGAAGTGGTTGTGGTCGGTTACGGTACACAGAAGAAGGTCAACCTGACCGGTTCTGTGGTGGCAGTCAGTGGTGAAGAGTTGGCAAAACGTCCGGTGATGAGTACGACGCTTGCATTGCAGGGCCTGGCGTCGGGTGTTTCCATTTCTTCAAGTTCGGGACA
>JAIRSF010000221.1 GCA_031255595.1 Tannerella sp. | reverse complement strand
GCCAAAATACACTCCAATTACGTCCTGTTCTTGCCAGAGCCAACTTCATCGTCCGTTCTATATTTGATTACCCGGCAGACCCTGATTATCTTATTTACCATTCACGTTGAACAGATTGTAAAAGTATACTATTTTTTTTTGATTCTATACACTCCAAAGAGGGTTTTTACGGATCTTGTATGAATCTTTGTTCGGTTGAAACATTATGCCATTAACGAAACTCATACGGGGCAAACAGGCGGAATGGCGTACCTATGGAAATAAATTATTCGCATATCCGGTCAAAATTTATCTTTTTTGTTGTAAGTTTGCAAAAAAAATACCGGATAAAATGCAAAAGCTTTATCTTTATTTATTAATGATACTGTTATTTGCCGTTACAAACATAACGGCAAAAGAAGCAAACACAGATCGTATTATAATGGGCGCCGAACAGGCAGGCCGGATAAAAAGCCTGACAAAAAACAGGCGGATCGGGCTTATTATGAATCAGACTTCCATCCTGCCCGACGGCACACACCTGTTGGACGCACTCCTGAAAGAAGGGTTTCATATCAGGAAAATCTTTGCGCCCGAACATGGCTTCCGCGGAACGGACGATGCCGGTGCCTCTGTAAAGAATAACATCGACGATAAAACCGGTATACCCATCGTTTCCATATACGGCAAAAACAATAAACCGACAGCGGCGCAACTGGCCGATATTGACCTGATCATCTTCGATATTCAGGATGTAGGCACAAGATTTTACACCTATATAAGCACCCTGCACTATGCGATGGAGGCATGCGCCGAAAACGATAAAGAGTTGATCGTTCTTGACCGCCCGAATCCCAATGATTATGTGGATGGGCCGGTGCGCAAGAAAGGGTTCTCGTCGTTTGTCGGCGTCGACCCGATCCCGGTTCTTCATGGGCTTACGATCGGAGAGCTTGCAGGTATGATCAACGGGGAAGGATGGCTGTCGACCGGAAAGAACAGTTGCCGCCTGCACGTGGTCACGATGGAGAACTGGCGGCATGGACAGCCTTACAGTCTTCCGGTAAAACCGTCGCCGAATTTGCCGAACGATGTGGCCGTCGGACTGTATCCGTCGTTATGCTTTTTCGAGGGCACAAACATCAGTGTAGGGCGGGGCACGCAATTCCCGTTTCAGGTTCTCGGTAACCCGGATAAGACATACGGGACGTTCACTTTCACTCCGCAACCGGTCAGAGGTATGGATACAAACCCGATGTATAAAGGAGAAACCTGCTATGGGGAAGATCTCAGGAACGAACCTTTCGAAGGAGGGTTGTCGCTTCGCTTTGTGATCCGTTTTTTTGCAAAATCCGGGAACAATGAAAAAGTGTTCTTCTCGCGCGCCGACTGGTTCGACCTGTTAGCCGGCACCGACTCCCTGCGCAAACAGATAATAAAAGGGCTTAGCGAAAAAGAAATACGCAGGTCGTGGCAATCAGACTTGGACGCTTATAAACAAATCCGTAAAAAATACTTGCTCTATGACGACTACAATCCATAAAATCAAACCTTCAACAACCTGTTTAAAATGGATCAGCCTGTTTTTTCTCTGCCTGTTAGTATGTATATCCTGCAAAAAAACGACCCGGCCGGAAACAGAAGATGATGATGAAGTGGATTCCGAATGGATCGAAAACCAGGGACATTTATACGAATACGGCATCTGCATAGATTCTCTCGACATCACAAATTATACGATAAAAAACGGCGACAGTCCTTCCGCCATATTCACGCGGCTGGGATTTTCCGCTGCAAAGACGGATAGCTTATGCAAAGTTTCCGCCAAGGTCTTCGATCCGAAAAAACTGAGGGCGGGCATGACCTATACGACCATAACGGTGAAAGACAGCCTTGCAAGTATTCAATATATTATTTTCGCCCAATCAATGACGGACTTTTCCATTATCGACCTGACGGGGGAAGACGGCGTCAAAGCCTATGCGTACAATAAGGAGATACGGTTCGAGCGGAGATACCTGGAAGGCGTCATCACGTCGTCGCTGTGGAACATCATAAAGAACAACGGCGCAGACCCTCTGCTGGCATTGAAGATATCGGACATACTTGCATGGCAGGTCGATTTTTTCGATGTGAAAGAAGGCGATTCGTTTCGCGTAGTATACGATGTGGCTTTCATCGATGATACGACCGAGTTGAATGTATCTTCGATAGAAGGGCTTGTGTTTGCGCACCGGAAAAAAGAATATACAGCCATACCGTTTACGCAGGATAGCGTTCGCGAATATTTCGACAGGGAAGGAAACAGCCTGCGCGGCGCATTTCTGAAAGCTCCGCTCGACTTTTTCCGGATCACATCCCGTTTCACAAATGCACGCTTTCATCCGATTCTGAAACGATACCGGGCGCATCATGGCGTTGATTACGCCGCTCCGGTCGGCACCCCCGTTAAAACGATCGGCGACGGAACGGTTACCGCAAAAGGGTTTGATCAAAAAGGAGGGGGTAACTTTGTGAAAATAAAGCATAACTCCGTATATACGACCACCTACATGCACCTGAGCCGCTTTGGGAAAGGCATACAACAGGGTGCACACGTAAAACAGGGAAACATAATCGGATACGTGGGTTCAACAGGCCTTTCCACCGGCCCGCACTTGGATTTCCGCGTACATAAGAACGGTCAACCGATTGACCCGCTGAAGATGGAATCTCCGCCGGCCGAACCCGTTAAAGCAGGACTGCGCGACAGCTTTGAAATCGTCAAACGCAATGTCCTTGCCGAAATGGACAGTTTACAGTCGGCAGCTAACAAACAAACGGTGAACAATTAAAATAAATATACCATGAAATTTATCGGCAACATTATCTGGCTTATATTCGGAGGGCTTATCACAAGTATAGAATATCTGATATCCGCTCTTTTACTGATGATAACGATCATCGGAATACCATTCGGGCTACAAATCCTGAAGCTGGCGCTACTGGCCTTATGGCCGTTCGGCAGCGTAGTAACGGACAAGGGATATTCGGGCGGTTGTTTAAACGTAATAATGAACGTGTTATGGCTCATTTGCGGAGGGTTCTGTATTTGTCTTACGCATCTGTTTTTCGGATTGTTATTGTGCATAACCATTATAGGCATACCATTCGGAAGACAACATTTCAAAATGGCGGGATTAGCGCTCACTCCTTTCGGCAAATCCATTAGCTGAGAAAAGAGGCGCCTCCCCTCACCCCCGGGCTTACCGGTCTATCAACAAGTATTTTTCACGCGCTTCTTCGCGTGAACAGGCATTGAAATGCCACCATTCACTGACTATGGGTTTGAATCCGGCTTCTTCCATGATACGCCGGAGAAATTTGCGGTTCTTATATTCGGACGGAGAGATACGGCGCTTTTTCAGCAAATCCTCTTCTTTATCCGTATGGGATTCCGGGCCGAAGAAATCAAAAGGCGTTCCCATAGGCAGCCATTCCCCGTTTTCATCTACTAATGTGAGATCGACGGCCATTCCGTAATTGTGCAAACCACCCCCTTTCGCCGGGTCGGCCACATAATATTCATTATTTGTTTTCTTTGCCCATTCTCCCATTTTCTGCTGCACTTCTATCGGACGCGCAGCATCGTAGATCAACAACGACAGGCCGGGACGCTCTTTTTTCAACAAATCCTGCGCCCGGATCAGCATTTTCGCCGCACGCGGGTGAAGCCAGGCTTTTGTCAACTTCGAATTATACAACGGTTTTCCCGTAAAATTATCCCCGGTTTTGTACACTAAATACGATTGTATCGAAGGCTCCCAGAAACAAACGTCAATCAAGCCCATATTTTTCATCTTCGCATCCCAGTCATATTCGGATGCTTTTTTGTTCTGGGCGTTTCCACACGAAACAAATAAGCATAAGTAAAGAACGACTGATAAGCGGATGTATTTCACAGGATGTTCATTTATTGTTGGAACACATTGTAACTTGCTCTACCTCAACAGGGCGCTTCAAAAACAGGGATGCCGCTTCCGAAAATTTTTCCCCGGATTCTGTCGTCATAAAACGGCACGATCCGTTTTCGGATAAGCGGGAAGACATTTCCGGATGACGCAGCAGATAACCTTTCAGGCTTTCCGCCACACAAGGGCCTTGAAAAAACAAATGCACCCGTTCCGGCATATATTTGCGTATTTTAGCCTCAAGCAACGGATAATGCGTACAGCCGAGCGCCAAGGTATCGATCTGCGGATCTGCGGCAAACAAGCGATCCAGATGTTTGCGGACGAAATAGTCGGCCCCGTCGCCGTCGTGTTCCCGGTTCTCAACAAGCGGCACCCACATCGGGCAAGCCTCGCTTGTCACCGTCATTTCAGGATAAAGTTTGGCGATCTCCAGCAAATAAGACCGGGAAGAGATGGTTCCGGTTGTACCCATCACGCCGATATGCCGCGTTTTAGTCAACGACCCCAATATTTCCACAGTAGGGCGTATAATCCCCAATACCCTCCGGGAAGGATCTGCCGAAGCCGGTAAATCATATTGCTGTATGGTTCGCAACGCCTTTGCCGAAGCCGTATTGCATGCAAGAATAACTAACGGGCACCCTTCGTCAAAAAGCCGGTTCACCGCCTGGCGCGTAAACTGGTAAACGACCTCAAACGAACGGATTCCATAGGGCGCGCGGGCATTATCTCCCAGATAGAGGTAGTCGTACGCCGGCAGCAAGCGGCGTATATGCTCAAAGATGGTCAGTCCACCGTAACCGGAGTCGAATATACCTATCGGGCGATTTGCGTTCATCAAAAACAATTATTATAAAAAAGAAGCCTGTTCCCAAACAGGCACAGGCATCCATTTTCTATTCCGACACGCTTTATTTTGTGTTCTTATTTCAATCCGAGTTTGGCCTTCACCTTGTCGGTTGCATCAAGGGCCGTACTTCCCTGGTAAAGTAATACCTCAGGCTGTATCACATGTGTATACCCGTTTTCCTCCGCTACATCTTTGATAGCTTTCTGGATCTTTTCCCGCAACGGAGTCATCAACTCGCTCTGCTTTTTTTCTAATTCCTGCCTTGCCGTAGGAACGAAATTCTCCAGGCGGTTCTGTATATCCTGAATCTCCTGCATACGAAGAATCTTGATGTTTTCCGTCAGCGAATCGCTCTGTGCCGTATAATCGGCAAATTTACGATTATACTCCTCTTCCATCCCTTTAATCTGGTCTTCATATTGTTTGTATAAAGTTGCGATCTGATTCTCCACATCAGAAAGTTCGGGCAAAAGACTAAAAACTTCCTGTGTATTGACGATCGCAATTTTCACTTCCTGGGCTGCCAATCCCAAAGGGAACAATAACAACACTGATACAATAAATTTTTTCATGTTTTTCTTTATTTAATTAATATCTGTTTCTAAAACAAAGTGTGCAAAGATAAATATTTTATTTTGAATATCCTAACTTCGCCAATACTTCATTACTTATATCAATTTTAGGAGAAGCATAAAATACGCTCATTGCCGATGCCCGGTCGACAATCACCTGATATCCTTTATCTTCGGATATTGCCTTGACCGCTTCATAAATCTCATCCTGTATCGGTTTCATCAACGATTCGCGTTTTTTATAAAGCTCGCCTTCCGCGCCGAAATATTTGCGTTTCAATTCCTGCGCTTCCTGTTCTTTTTTAATAATCTCTTCTTCCCGTTTGGTCTTCATCTCGGCCGAAAGAAAGACCAGGTCGCTCTGATAGTTTTTATACATGTTCTGCGCTTCCTGCTGCAAGGCATCAACCTCTCCCTGCCATTTTTCGGAAAGCTGGTTCAGTTGCTCGTTTGTCATTTCATACGCCGGAATATTTTTTAATATATATTCCATATCGATCAACGCAAATTTCTGCGCTACGGTAGTTGTTGCCAACGAACAAAACAACACCATGCTTAATATTAAAAATACTCGTTTCATATCTCTATACAATTTTAAATGAATGATCAAAACTCCTGTCCAAGTATAAAATGGAAATTCCCTTTACCTCTCTCCGAAGAACCGTAAGGCTTATCAAACCCATACGCCCAGTCAATACCCATCAGACCGATCATCGGCAGGAAGATGCGCACACCTACCCCGGCCGAGCGTTTCAGGTTGAACGGTTTGAAATCGGAAATACCGTTCCAGGCATCTCCGGCTTCACCGAAAATAAGCGCGTAGATCGTACTCGAAGGCTCCAGTATAAGCGGATAGCGCAGTTCCAGCGACATACGCGAATAAGCGCGTGCGTTCGGCATCAAATAATTATTACCGGCAATTTCTCCGTTATCATATCCCCTCAATGCCACAGTTTCCTGATAATAACTGTAACCGCCCGTCATACCGTCGCCTCCCACATAGAATGTACCGAAGGGAGATTTTTTGTATTTATTGTAATCACCGATCCATCCGACTTCCACACGCGACATGAGTACCGGCGTACGTTGAGGGCCGCCGTATTGGGGAAGCGGTAAAAGCGGGATGAACACCTTGCTCTTGAATTTTATTTTATAATACTCTATCAATTTATATCTCTCTACGTCCGAAGTCATATTTTTGTAATCCTTCCCGTCAAAAAGAGAATAAGGCAGGGTGGAAGAAGCGGAAAGCAAAAACTGGGAACCCGAACGGGTGTATAACGGGTTATCGATCGAATTACGCTGCAAGGAGAGTTCCACGTTGATGTCGTGATACCTTCCGTTCTCCGGCAAGCCCAACTGATAGGATGCGCTGGTCCAGTTACTCAACATATACATCTGGTAGCTCAGGGTCGCCATGAAGTGAAAAAAGTCATCCGGCCAGTTCAGGCGTTTTCCGTAACCGGCGGAAAAACCGAGAATCTGCATATATTTGCTCTTGTCATAAGCGCTTTCATAACTGGCGCTGCCGTAAGGATCATAACCTCCACCATAGTAACCACCGTATCCGCCATAACCGCCATAACCACCATACCCATAATAAGGATTATTATAGTAGTTGCTCATCATCTGGCTTTGCAACTGATTGTAGTAGCGGTTATTTATCCCCGTATACCGGGAAAAATAAGCGCTGAGGGACAACGAATTCGGACGTTTCCCGCCAAACCAGGGATCCAGGAACGAAACACTGTAAGCCTGATAATACTGGGCATTGGTCTGTCCGCTGATATTCAGCGTCTGCCCTTCGCCCTGCGGAATGATTCCCTTGTATGTTTTGGTATTCACCAGGTTCTTCATGGAGAAATTGGTGAACTTCAATCCCAGTTTACCGATCAGGCCGGTCTGTCCCCAACCTAACGAAAACTCAACCTGGTCGTTCGCTTTGGAAGTCAGGTTATAGATCAGGTCTACCGTTCCGTTTTCCGGATTGGTATTGAAATCCGGCTTCATATTTTCCGGGTCAAAATGCCCCATTTGCGCCAACTCGCGTAAAGAGCGCATCAACGCTTCGCGGCTAAACAGGTCGCCGGGCTTCGTACGCAACTCCCTGCGGACGATATCTTCATATAAACGGTCGTTACCGTTAATGACCACCTTATTAATCGTAGCCTGCGGGCCTTCCACGATACGGACTTCCAACGTAATGGAATCACTCAGAACGTCCACCTCCACCGGGTCGGCTTGCGCAAACATATATCCGTTATTCGAATAGACGTTCATCATGGCGTCTTCATCCGAATAAATACGATCCATCAGCTTTTTCTGGTTATAAACATCACCGGGTTTCATATTCAGCAATGCGCCCAGATAATCGGAAGGATACTTGGTGTTACCCACAAACCGGAGGTCTTTCAGATAATACTTCTGTCCTTCATCAATCGCCAGATAGATATTCACGCGCTTCCCGTCAAACGGCACGACGCTATCCGCAACAATCACAGCGTCGCGGTATCCGTATTCATTGTATTTATCTATCAGGTTATTCTTATCATTCTCATACTCCAGCGATGTGAATTTTTTCGTACTGAACAGTTCCAGCCAACTGTTACGGAAACGCTCGATCATGTTGAATCGCTCGTTTGTCTTCTTCATCGCCTTACGAAGCTGGAAGTCGGTCAGCATTTCATTGCCGTCAAAATAAATCTTTTGTATTTTGGTTTTTTCGTTTTTATCAATGTTTACATTGACGATCACTTCACCGTCTTTCCCCGGGGCCGGCTTTTCCACGATATCGATATCGACGTTTTTGAAACCTTTATCGTCAAAATATTTGCGGATAAGTATCTTCGCGCGGTCGATGATATGAGGTGTGATCTGATGCCCCTTACGCAGGTTCAGCCGGGTTTCAAGATCCGTACGCTCTCCTTTTTTCACGCCGTTATAGGCTATTTCGGCAATACGGGGACGAGGTTTAAGGCGTATTTCCAGCCAGGCCTTATCATCAACCATTCTTGTCGCCAGGATTTTTATATCCGAAAACAATCCCTGACGCCAGAAACGGTTCACCGCTTCTGTGATTTCGTCACCGGGAATGGTTATTTCATCGCCGACGGACAACCCCGAAAACGAAATCAATACAAAATCTTCGTAATTGGTAGCTCCAACGACTTTAATATCCTGAATTTTATATTTCTTTTGAACAAAAGTATACAAAATTTCCGGTACTTCACTTTCCGGAATCGTATCCTGACTACTCAACATCACCGTATCGACCGGAACATTCGTCACGACTGACGTCGTGTCGGATGCTTGTGAAAATCCCCAAAAAGAAATGCTCAAAAATGTAAAAAATAATAGTATTTTCTTATCCATACATCAGGATTTAGTTATTTGCTCACTTGTTTTACCAAAGCGCCTCTCTCTCTGCTGGTACGACAAGATCGCTTCATAAAATTCATTCTCTCTGAAATCGGGCCAGTAAATATCCGCAAAATACAATTCTGCGTAAGACAACTGCCACAACAGAAAATTGCTGATACGTTTCTCGCCTCCCGTCCGGATCAATAAGTCCGGATCGGGAATACCGCGTGTTGTCAGGTAGGAAGAAAAAAGCGCCTCATCCAGGTCTTCGGAATCTATTTTTTTCTCCTGCACATTCTCCGCAATACGCCGCGCCGCCTGTACAATTTCCCAACGGGAAGAATAGCTTAGCGCCAGCACCAGCGTCGTTCCGGTATTAACCGATGTTTTTTCAAGACATTCCGATAATGTATCACGAACCTCTTGCGGCAAGCGCATTCTATCCCCAATCACCAGCAACCGGACGTTGTTTTTCATCAAATCCGGTGTTTCACGATGGATAGCGGCCACCATAATCGTCATCAATGTATTTATTTCTTCTTCCGGGCGATTCCAGTTTTCCGTAGAAAAGGTATAGACCGTCAGGTATTGCAAACCGATCTCAACAGCAGCTTCCATCACTTTACGAACCGAAACGACACCTTCCCGATGCCCTTCGCTGCGATCCAGGCCATGACACATGGCCCAACGCCCGTTTCCATCCATAATGATAGCCACATGCTGCGGCAATCTTGTTTTATCTATCTCTTCAATAAATGACATTTTATATAACGTCTAATATATTTCGTTCATATCTTTCTTGTTACAGTTGCAGTTTCGAAGACCAAAATCATACGACACCGAAATCATTAACATAGAATACCAGTCCTTATTTTTCCAAATACCGCCTCCCATACCGTAAGGGTCGTTCAGCAATTCATTCTCTCCGTTTATATCAAGGCCATCTCCGAACAACTTTCGCATGGATAACTCCGCTCCGATATTGATGCGATTTTTTATTTTGTACTTTACTCCCGTACCTGCCGAGATATGGGGGCTGAAAAAAGTGGCTCCGCCACCGGGTGCAAACGATAGTCCCAACCCTCCCATGATATACGGCGCAATACGTTTTGTCTGCAGATATTGATATTTATCGCTGTACGGGAAAAAGTTGAACTCGGCCTGCCCTCCCAGGTCAATCACATTTCTGTTAAAATCGACCTGTGCACGATTCGGAAACACATTGTCAAGCCCTTCCGTCGATCCGGTCACACGCGCCCACGCCAGATTTGCTTTGAATGCGACACGAAAGTTGAGATTGTAACGGAAAAGAAGGCTCGCCGCAGGATTCATATTTTTAAATGCCGCATTTTTATTAGCATCTCCCATATAAAAAGCGCCGCCCAACATTCCTCCTATTTCATACAGGTATTCCTGGGCGCCCACCCTGAAAAAAGAAAGGCACAGGAGCAACAGAATACTTATTCGTCGAAAAAAAGTTAAGTTCATTCGTTAATCATTTAATAACAAACCGTCAATATTCGTATTTGACCTTTCTTTCTAACGAAAAAAAGCACATAAAATTATGTGTCCACAGACTTCTAATCATTCCGGAAGCCTAAACGGTTGATCCGTCCACGCCACAATTCGTTCAGAACATTCGTGTTTTTACCTGCTTTTCCGCCGAAAAGCAGAATATAATTATCATCATCAACAATAACCGAAGAAAAACCTCTGGCAATATAATTTTCCGGCAAGGTGTGAACCGTATCCGGCCACCATGTGATTCCCCTGTCTTTTGAGTAATAAACATCTTTCACCGCCGCTCCGGAGAGATCTATGCCGCCGATAAGATAAAAAAGCGTGTCATACCGGAAAATGGAAGCGCCTTCGCGTACGGAAAATACGGAAGATCCGTTCGTAAGAGAAGTCCACGACAAACCATCCATAGTCGACCAGACGCGGTTGGACAAATTATTCCCGCCGTCACGCCCGCCGGAAACGGTTAAATAGGAATAGTACATCGCCTCGTAATTCAATACGCCGAATCCCGATAACGGAAATGATGCGGGAACCGCAATCCCCGTCTGCCACTCCTTATTTTTATCCATCGCAACGAAACACAGAGTTTCGTCCGTTTTCGAAATGCCGGACAGTACCGGAACGCCTCTCGTTTCACCTTCGGGTATGGATCCTATTAATGTATGTATATAGGGTGCATTTTCAACCGGCGACCAGTTATGCCCGCCGGCAGATTGATACAATCCGCCATCGGTTGTAAAAGCATAGAGAAAACCGTCGTGCTCCGTCAGTTGGGATAATACGGCGTTTCCGGGTAGTCCGTCCACAGGAACCTGCTCCCATTTCAGCATATCCGAAGTTTCCGACTTATACAGCTTACATTCAACACCTGTACCGGAAACGGACGGGTCTTTAGCATACATATAATAAGAGCCGTTATACGGCAATACTTTCATTTCCGTAAATGATTTACCGGGTATCAAACCGGAATAAAGTTCCCAGGCCATCGAATCGGGATCCACCTGGTGAATGTTGATCCGGGCATCATACGTCTTTGTTGAAGTGCCGTCGTACGCATATACCGTAATCCATACGGGCGATGATAAGTCCACAGAGTCGCTCCCGTTCCAATAAACCGTATCACCGGTTGCCTGGCTGACAAAGATTGTTCCGACAACGGCAAAGTCATAGGATATGGAGCATATGACTTTTTCGTCTATGACCGTACCGTAGGACATGGAATCCCGGTTAAAGATTTTTCCGTTCACCTGGTCTATCGTAAAGACCACTTTAGACAGGTCTTTTATAGAATCATTCGATAATGAGAATGCCGATATTTGTGCATTTCCAAGATTCCAGTCGTCAATAGTCGAATTATTATTTCCAAGGCAAGAAGACATCAAAAAAGCCAATCCCGCTATTAACAATCCGTAAAGTTTAATTTTTCCCATCTATATTATACTTTATTTTCGAGTGGACAAAAGTAACAACATTTTTCTGATTAGGCTACATTTCCGGCATTATTTATAATATTTTAGTGTACAATACTTTAATTTTAAAAACTTAACAATGCGTATAAACTTCTATTAAAGAGGATTTTTTATGGTGAGAAGCATAAAACGGAATCTGTTTTACCTCCAACAGGCACACTCCCGAATTATGATTAAAACCGGCAGCGGGTACGCCTGCTCCTAATCTTACCGGAGCTGTTTCTACAATAATTTCGTCCCATAAGTCCGCTTCCAGAAAAGAACGGTGAAGCTGCGCGCCCCCCTCAACCAACAATGAATGTATATTCCGCTCAAACAAATCTTCTATTATATTTTTTAAAAAATGCATCGAATTGCCGGCCGTTTCCCCGTAAACTAACGTGGGATGCTCACCGTCCAGCAAATGCGCGGAGTTTGGGATCCGTCGATTGCGATCCATGGTGACACGCAAGGGTGAGCGGCCGGCCCAATAACGCACCGTCAGCGAAGGATTATCCAGGATGACGGTGTTTGTTCCTACCATGATGGCCTGTACTTCCGAACGCAGTTTATGTACCATAAGGCGCGTAACCGGCGTCGACAATAATACCGGCGGCATTTCCGCCTGATCTTTTCGGATGCGGTCTAAAAAGCCGTCCTCGCTCTGCGCCCATTTCAGAATGATGTAGGGACGACGCCTTTTATGTGCCGTCATAAAGAAAACATTCAACTTAAACGCCTCATTTTCCATAACGCCCGTAACAACTTCGACTCCGGCCTCGCGTAACATTTTAACGCCCCTACCGGATACCTGGGGAAAAGGATCCGTACCGGCAATGACCACGCGCGGAATACCTTTTTGTATAATAAGTTCGGTGCAAGGCGGCGTTTTTCCATAATGCGAACAAGGTTCAAGACTGACATACAGGGTCGCATCACGCAATAACAGGTCATCATCTACAGACGCGATCGCATTCACTTCGGCATGCGCCTCCCCGTAACAACGATGATATCCCTCACCTATAATACGATCATCCCGCACAATCACAGCGCCAACCA
Source organism: Tannerella sp. (assembly GCA_031255595.1). Lineage (GTDB taxonomy): Bacteria > Bacteroidota > Bacteroidia > Bacteroidales > Tannerellaceae > Tannerella. The sequence continues at coordinate 170 of JAIRSF010000221.1, read as the reverse complement.
TAGGATTGGGAGCCGTATGGCCCCGCCCGTTCTTTGCCAGCTCCAGACATCTGGACATATACTTTTCCGAAATAGTCATAAAATTCATCCTGTAAAAATAAACAAATTCGTTTTGTATTGCGCTCGGCTTGCACTATCTTTAATCCGAAAATTGAAGATAGGCGGCGCCT
>JAIRSF010000177.1 GCA_031255595.1 Tannerella sp. | reverse complement strand
CAGAGAAATAATTCGACCCGGCAGAAGTGTCGAACGAAAGCAAAGACCGAAGAAGCTGTACTCCATGAATTATAAACGATTATGACAAATGCTTAACTAAACGACATTGATACTTAATCTAAATATTTTTCATTAATGCTCATTTATTAATTGAATTAATTCCCGAAATGTGACAACTATCTTCATATTTTCCAAATTATGATGATTAAAAACGCCATATGTTTTACGCATCATTATTAGACGTCTTATTTTATTGTTACCGAAGAAATCAATTTCAAAGCATACAACGAACTGATAATTAACATAACTGCAACGGTAAAAATCAACATATACAGGATTATATTAAGATTTTCAGACGAACAGGTCTGGATACGAAAAATCTCCTTCATGCGACAATTATTGACGGCGGTTTTATAAACCGGCATCTTTTTACAGGCAAAAACAAACAACTTATAAACGCCCCATCCGAACAAAAGTCCGACTATGATTCCGGGTATGATATCCGAAATAAAATGCACGCCAAGATAAATTCGGCTGTATGAATTAATTATCGCCCACAGATACAACACGACAGAATAAAAACGATATTTGAATATCAGGGATGTAAGTGTTGCAAAACCGAATGCATTCGCCGCATGGCTGGATATGAACCCGAAGCGTCCGCCGCGGTAATCGAATACCGTCCGTACTTTATCCATAAATTCAGGATGGTGCGTAGGCCTGGAACGGGTAAATATCGGTTTGCAGATCCCGGAAGCAAATTGGTCGCATAAGGTAATAACCAATGCGATAGCCATCAATATAATAAGCGTTTCTTTCCAATGTTTTATATTCTTATAAAAAAGCATGAAAATAAACAGAATCATGGAGGGTATCCAAAAAATTTTACCTGAGAACAGCCACATAAACTGGTTTTCAAAAGGAGTATGATAGCTATTCAGCCATAAAAACGCCTCTCCTTCGTAATCCAAAATTTTTTCAAGCATTGAATATTTTTATTCGTTTATTTTGTTCCGTTTCATTCAAAATTTCAGGAAATATGTTTCTATTATCAAATTACGGTTATGTCTTTTTTATTGATCCATCCGACATTTCCATCTTCCAGCATAATTTCGTTCCAATCGCCGACAGAGTTTTTTATAAATACTTTCGAGCCTTCATGTAATACGAACAAGTCGGTGCCGCTGTTATCGGGAGAACCTTTCACCGTTACGGTCGGACTGAAGACAATCGCACCGTTACGATTGAGCAGTTCCTCTTTCTGATTGTATGCGAATATATTGGCAAATATAACAACTATAAACAATACAATCCCCCAATAAAAGCCTATTTTTTTGAGGCGCATCCATTTGGAGAAGAAATACAATACAAGGCAACAAATCAGCAGGATAAAACATAAGATACCGATTGTTGCCCACGAATCGACCCCTATCAGGTTTTGTACGGATCGAAACCAGGATTTCAGGAAAAATTCCTGCAGCGGTTCTATCTTATCCGTCTGCTGTTTGGCCATCTCCAGGTTGAAACGAATATCTCCATCTCCGGGTTTAATGAGCAAGGCGCGTTCATAATTCAGGATGGCATGCGCTATTTTTCCGGTTTTGTAATAGGAATTTCCCAGGTTATAATACAATTCGTACGAATCTCCGTAACTTTTGAGTACGGATTCGTATAATTCGATTGCCCGGTCGTAGTGTTCGGAAGCATAGGCTGTTTCGGCCGCTTTCAGATCCGCTTCCTGTGCGGAAACAGACATATATATTCCGCATAACAGGCATATTCCGATGATTTTTCCACTTATATTTTGTATCATGTTCTCCTTATTTTTTGATTGTACTTTCCATCTTGCCGATAGCATCTATTGTTTCCGCGAACAACTTGTCCATCGCTCCGGAAGTCCGGTTCGGAGCATACCGGGCAAATTCACATATATTGATGATATCCAGAAATTCATTTGAGAGTGTTTCGTCTACTCCGTATTTCGTTAATTCCACAGCGACGTTTTCTTTCGTAAGTTCAGCCTGCGGCATGTTCAGTTTATCACTCAGGTATCCCCACAAAGCGCGTAAAACTTCCTCATAAAAGGCTTCTTCTTTATCCTCTTTCAACAGTTTTTCGGCCTGTTTCAATCGTTTGACGGCTGTTTTATTCGCTTTTTTCGTACGAACAAGCGCTATATTCGAATTTTCTTTTACCTGCTTGCGATAGATCACGAAAAATACAATAAACAGGATCGCAATCATCAGGTAGGCCATCACATAGAGGAAAGAACCGAAAAATATCTCTTTATTCGAAATAAAATGCACTTTGTCCACTTTAATATACCGGATATCTTTCCCGAGGAACCTCACATTTTCGCGGTTTGCATAGTTGGATACGACGGGAGCGTCCGATCCGCCTTCACCCTTTTCCACATGAAGATTGAACGGTTTGGTAGACAGTGTATTATAGGCGCCCGTTTTGGGATCAAAATAGGAAAATAGGATGGCCGGTATTTCAAAATCACCGGCATAACCCGGGACGGCTATGTATTCGATCGTTTTCGTTCCGCTTGCTCCCGTTGCAGAAACGCGGATATTACTATCCGTCACCTTCGTATCATATTCATCGAAATCATTCGGAAACTTGACTTCCGGTTTTTTAAGCAGCTTGATATTTCCGTTTCCCTTGATAGTCAATTTGATGGTAATGGCCTCATTCACCTTTAGTTCCGTCTTATTTATATCCGACGACATGGTATAATTGCCGACCGCACCTGAAAACGAAGCCGGTTTGCCGGTCGGCAAAGGTTTCACATCTATTGTAGCGGGCTGCGAAAAAATTTCTTTGGCTACATCCTGATAATCAAAAAAGCTCTCGAAAAGGCTACGCCTGCGATTTTGGTTACGAACCCGTATGATTGCCCGTATTTTACCTCGTCCTATCTCAATTTTACCGGGACGTTGCGGATATAATACCGTTTGTTTCATTACAAACGTATTAAAATTACGCCCGTTATAATTATCCATGATCCATTGCTGGTCTTTTAACTCGATATCTTGCGCCAGAAACCCTTCAAACTCCGGGAATTTGACATTGTCGACGCCTGATACATCATAAGCGGTATACAGTTTGAATGTAACAAGAAAACCTTCCTGTTCATATACACTCCGATCCGATATAATCATCCGCAGAAATATATTCTCATCACTTATACTTGTAGCGGAAGTTCCTCCCTGTTGCGACGGTTGCGCTGCTCCCCCACCCTGCTGTTGCGTCTGTGCAGCCTGATCGGGAGGCAACACTCTAATCGTTATCGCATTAGACTTATATTCCGAATTTCCGATTTTGACCGTAGCCGGTTCCAACTCAAATGTTCCTTCCTTCTTCGGCATCAGGATACAAGTGTAGGTTGTTGAAACCGAACTGGTTCTTTTACCATTTATAATTTGCGTGCTGCTGCTTGTAGCAAAACTCGGTTCCATCAGCAGGTCAAAATTTTCGGTCAACGACGGAGGTAATCTTAAATTTTTGCTATTCGACACATTGACTTCATAGGCTATTCGGAACTGCATCCCCATCGCTACTGCAGGCGGCGCTGACCCTCTGAATGTCACGTCATTGTTCGCTTTCAATTGTGCGCCCGACACGACAGCTCCTGTTAAAATGATAAACAAAACGAATTTCTTCATTATTCTGTTATTTTTAATTACCACTGTTTTTCCTTTTTGCGACTCTGCTGTTGTTGCATTTGCGCTTTTCTCACTTTCTCCTGTGTATCTTTTTCGTCCTGCAGAAAAGCATCCAGAATCTGCTGCGCATTATCGCGGCTCATCTGTTCATTTTGTTGCGGTTCTTCCTGCGTCTTTTGCTGTTCATTCTGCTGTTGCTGATCTTGTTGATCCTGTTGCTGTTGATCTTGCTGATCCTGATTCTGATCTTGTTGTTGCTCCTGATCCTGCTGATCCTGTTGATCCTGATCCTGATCCTGTTGTTGTTGCTGATCCTGCAACAACTTCTGGGCCAATGCAAGATTATAACGGGTATCTTCGTCGCCGGGGTTTAGCCGTAACGATTGTTTGTATGCTTCCACGCTCTTTTGGTATTCCTGGCTTTTCATGCCGATATTCCCCAGGTTGTGGAACACCTGCGCCAGCCGTTCGACGTTTGCCGGATCTTCATGTATCAGACGTTCTCCCTGTCCGGCAATAAGCTGGTACTGTTCGGTTGCTTCAGGATATTTTTCCTGCCGGTACAACGCATTACCCAGATTATAAAGGCCCTCTGTGGAACGGGGGTTCACTTCAACACTTTTCCGGTAGGCAATTTCGGCCTCCGTATATTTATCTTTCTTATATTCCTTATTTCCGTCGCGCACATTTTTCCGTTCCGCTTTCTGTGCGGCAACAGAGCCGGCGCATAAGAAGAATACGGCTAATACGACACTTATTTTTCTTTTTGTTTTCATCCTGTTCATCCAATCAAAGAAGGTTAAGAAAATAATTTTACTTTCCGGAACAACCGGTTCTTACGTTCCGATGTAAGGAACTCCGCAATAAGAAGCACAAAGACGATCCACGCCAACGTCGGAAACTGTTCGTCATATTCCGAATAAACCTGACTTTCTACTTCCGATTTCGCCATTTTCCCCAACTCATTCTGTAACGCTTTCAGGGCGGAGTTTGTATTATCCGCCCGTACATATAAACCCTGCCCTGCCTGTACGATCTCTTGACACATCGCTTCGTTCAACTGTGTGATGACGACATTACCGGCATTATCCTTCATATAGCCATTATTACCTAAAGGTATCGGCGTTCCTTTTGTGGAACCGATCCCCACAATATTCACTTTCACCCCTTTTTCCACAGCGGCAGCCGCAGCCTGTACGGCATTATCTTCGTGATTTTCACCGTCGGTAATCAACACAATCGTTTTGCTGCTGTTTTCGTTCGGCGTAAACGAACGCATCGCCAGATTGATGGCCGATCCGATCGCCGTTCCCTGAGTAGATACCATCGACGGGTTAATGGAGGAGAGGAACATTTTGGCTGATATGTAGTCCGATGTGATGGGGATTTGCGTAAAAGCGTCGCCTGCAAAAACGATCAGGCCTATTTTATCATTGCTCAGGTCGTCGGTCAGGCGTGAAAGCATTTGTTTGGCTTTCTCTAAGCGGTTGGGCGTGATGTCCTGCGCCAGCATGGAGTTGGAAACGTCTAAGCAGATCATGACTTCTATCCCCTGGCGTTTTACCGTTTCCAGCTTCGAGCCGAACTGCGGGCCTGCAATGATAAAGATCACGACCGTTATCGCCACAAACAGGATAAAATATTTCAACCGCCTGCGTTTCGGCGAAGCTTCCGGCATCAGAGCGGACAACAGTTCGGGAGAACCGTATTTCCGGATAGCCCTCTTCCTTACTTTTGCAATGTATACATAAAAAAGGAACAATACGGGAAGTATCAATAATAAATATAAAAATTCGGGATGTGCAAATCGAAACATAATCTTTAAATTTTTACGGTATATTTCTCAATAACGTATTTCTCAGTAGCAACTCAAACAGCAACAGTGCAAAAAGCAGCAGGGCCAGCGGCTTATATTCCTCCTGTTTTTTACTGTATTGCTGCACGCTTATCTTTGTTTTCTCCATCCGGTCGATCTCATCATAGATTGATTTCAGGCTCGCATTGTCCGTCGCGCGGAAATACTGCCCTCCGGTAAGGGATGCGATCTGCTGAAGCGCAGGTTCATCGATATCAACCGGTATATTCTGGTATTGTATGCCGTAGGGAGTTGGAAAAGGGTAAGGCGCTTCGCCCCGCGTACCTACGCCTATCGTATAAACGCGTACGCCGAATGTACGTGCGATCTCGGCTGCCGTAACCGGCGCAATCTCTCCACTGTTATTCGAACCGTCGGTCAGAAGAATGATCACACGCGATTTCGCCTGGCTGTCTTTTATACGATTCACCGCATTGGCAAGCCCCAGGCCGATCGCCGTACCGTCTTCTATCATCTGGTTATGTATATCTTTAAACAGGTTCAATAAGATGGCATGATCCGTCGTCAGCGGACATTGTGTGAAACTTTCCCCGGAAAATACCACAAGGCCGATATTGTCATTCGGACGGCCGTTTATAAAAGAAGCCGCCACATTTTTCGCCGCCTCCAGGCGATTGGGTTTGAGGTCTTCCGCCAGCATAGTGCCGGATACATCAATCGTCAGCATGATATCAATACCTTCCGTATTCCTGTTTTCCCAACTGTTTGTCGACTGCGGACGCGCCAAGATGACGATAATAAGCGCAACGGATATCATACGTAAAACAAAAGGCAGATGACGCATGTAAACTTTCCACGTCGTTGCTTCGGGCGTATCAAACGCTTGTATGGCCGAAACCTGCAGGCTGGCCTGCTTCTTTCGCATCCGGAGGATATACCACACGATAAGCGGAATCAGCAATAACAATAAATATAAATAATGTGGATTCGCAAATATCATATGATTATTCAATTATTAGTCGGTTCATCATTTCGTTTTCTATCATCACCCGTACGATTATCATCCGGCGGCGGAGCTACCGGCATTTCTTCCCGTTTAGTCCGGTCGACGAATAAGTTCGCATTAAACATGCTCAGGTCATTTTCATCCGGTAACGGATGCAGTTTGGCAAATTTCACAAAGTCGGACAACCGGAGAATCTGTTTCAACAGATCATATACGTCTTTGTTTCCCGGTTCTTCATTGCGCAATACTTCCAATATTTCCGACGACGTCTTTTCCATAACCGACGTACCATAACGCGCAGACATGTAGCGCCTTAATGTATCGGTAACTTCCGTATAGTACTCTTTATTACGTCCCTGCTGCCATAATTTGCGTTCGCGGATTTCTTTCAGTTCCATCATAGCCTGTTCATGCGGCGGCAATTTCGGCGCTTCTTTTACGTCCGCGACCTGTTCCGGCCTGTTTCGCATACGCTGTATAAAGTATCCGACGACGCAGATCAGGAACAAGGTAAACAGGATTCCGTAGATAAGCGCATAATAATCGGACAGCACAAATGGAGGACGCCATATATCCTTGATATCTTTAAACTCCTCCGGGTGCTCCAGGTCGACGTCAGGCGACGACACTTTCAACGCCACCTGATCGGAATACAATGTATCACGCCCATCTATAACATAAAAAGGCGGAAGCAGGTATAACGACGAATCGAATGATGTGATCAATAAATCATAGTTTATTGTCATGCGGTTATTTTTTATATCCGTCGTATCCGGTGGTGTGATGTGCAGGACTTCAACCCCTTCCGTCAACATCTCGCCCGGGAGGGGAATGACCAGTTGTTTATCTTTATCCGCCGTTACGCTCAGGTGAAGCATCGTCTGCTCGCCGATCATGATGTCTGCGACATCTATATTCACATCAACAAGCGTCTGTTGCTGCGCATGCGTTTTCATTCCATGCAGGGATGCAAAGAATGTCATCAGAATGTATAAAATATGATATTTTCTCAAAATCATAGGCCTATTTAATTTCGTTTATGAAACAATGTCAGCAAAGATTTGACATAATCGTCTTCCGTCTTTATGGAAATAGAATCCACACGACACTTATTAAACGATTGGTTCATTTCTTCCTGGCGACGGTTCCACCATTCGTTGTATATTTTCCGGATGCTTGCAGACGAGCTGTCGATCCAGCGTTCTTCCGCTGTTTCCGCATCTTTCATCCTGATCAATCCCACCGAAGGCAACTCCGTTTCACGACGGTCATAGACCTGTATCGCCACCACATCATGCTTCCGGTTTGCGATCGTCAGCGCATCCGAATAATTCCCCTTATCTATAAAATCGGAGATCAGGAACGTCGTACAACGTTTCTTTATCACATTAGTCAGATATTTCAACGCCTGCGAAATATTTGTTCTCTTATTTTCGGGCTTAAAATCAAGTAATTCACGTATGATATACAAGATATGTTTACGTCCTTTTTGCGGTGGGATAAATTTCTCTATCTTGTCCGAGAAAAAGATTACGCCGATCTTGTCATTATTTTGTATGGCCGAAAATGCCAGCGTAGCGGCTATTTCGGTCGTCACTTCATTTTTCATCATGTGGACGGAACCGAAATCTTTACTTCCCGACACGTCAATCATCAGCATCACCGTCAGTTCACGTTCTTCTTCAAACACTTTCACATACGGGCGTGCATACCGGGCCGTTACATTCCAGTCGATATCGCGGATATCGTCGCCATACTGGTATTCCCGCACTTCACTAAAAGCCATACCGCGCCCTTTGAATGCCGAATGGTATTCGCCGGCAAAGATCTTGCGGGACAAACCACGTGTTTTGATTTCTATCTTCCTTACTTTTTTTAAAAGTTCGTTCGTTTCCATTATCAAACGGTCGGATTAACAGGATGCTTCATCAAGGCACTTCTACTTTGTTCAATATCTCGCTGATAATTTCTTCGGACGTCAGGTTATTCGCTTCGGCTTCGTAGCTCAAACCGATGCGGTGGCGCATCACATCATGACAAACGGCGCGCACATCTTCGGGGATCACATATCCGCGGCGTTTGATAAACGCATAAGCGCGCGCTGCCAATGCAAGGTTGATCGATGCACGCGGCGAAGCGGCAAACGCAATCATGTTCGCCAGGTCGCTCAGACCGTATTCGATCGGAACGCGTGTTGCGAAAACGATATCGATAATATATTTTTCGATCTTTTCGTCCAGGTAAACCTCCCGTACGATTTTACGGGATTCGAGTATTTCTTTTGTGGTAAGGATGGGTTTTATTTCAATGTTTTCGCCTGAAATATTCTGCCGGATCACTTGTTTTTCTTCTTCTTTTTTAGGATAGTTGATGACAACCTTCAACATGAAACGGTCTATCTGCGCTTCAGGCAACGGATAAGTACCCTCCTGCTCTATCGGGTTTTGTGTGGCCATCACAAGGAACGGTTTCGGCAGCTTGTAGGTGGTTTCGCTGATCGTGACCTGGCGTTCCTGCATCGCTTCGAGCAGAGCGCTCTGCACTTTGGCGGGTGCACGATTTATTTCATCCGCCAACACGAAATTTGCAAAGATAGGCCCTTGTTTTACGGTAAACTCTTCATTTTTCTGGCTATAAATCATTGTACCGATAACATCTGCCGGCAACAAGTCCGGTGTAAACTGTATACGACTGTACTTCGCATCCACAAGTGACGCCAGAGTCTTGATTGCAAGCGTTTTAGCCAAGCCAGGAACACCTTCCAGCAGGATATGTCCATCCGATAATAACCCGATAAGCAAAGATTCCACTAAATGTTTTTGGCCTACGATCATCCGTCCCATACCGGAAGTGATCATATTCACAAACGCACTGTTACTTTCAATCCGTTCGTTCAGTTCACGGATATCTACTGTCTCATTCATAAGATTAGTAAATTTATAGTTTATAATTATTCAAATTTTCATTCGTTGTTTCATTCATTGCCCTTTTTGGGTGTACAAAAATAGAAATGTTAAATTTGAAAACTAAAATTTTGCTGTTAAATAATACTAACCGAAAAAGGCAAAATCAAATGTTTTTATCTAAAATAATAAAGAATATGCAACTTTATTTTTCGTTGATCACTGATAATCATCCCAATTGTACCATTTCAACAATGCGGCTTGTTTCTGGCGTGCTTTTTGTACGGAGGCTTTACTTTTCGCATTAATGCCATATATGTTAGGCTGCGGCAAGTAGATTTCCGTACCGACGTGAATGTTATTGAAGTCTTTTATCCGACTTTTATTATAGTCGTAAATATAGACCCAGAATACGATATCGCCATAATGTTCCAGGGCAATCTGCGTCAGGCTCGAACCGGCAGTCATACGGACACGCGCCGGAATAACTTTTTCGGATGAGGCACTTTTGGCGCGATTCGTCGTTGATGCGGTATTACCGCTCCTTTGTTGGTTTTGTTTCGTGCCGGACAAGGTCTTATTTTTATCTTCTATCGCCTGATTCGGTTTGTCAACCCGTTTGGGTTCCGATTTGGCATCGGTATTCTCCGGCGGCGACGCCAGCCAGTCGATAACAGGCTTTCCTTCTTTTTTATTGGTCGTTTTGGTTGTCGCTTCTTCGGCTATGGTATTATTCGGAGAAACAGGCGTTGTGTTTTCATTGCCTGCCTGCGCTAATTTCAGATCATCCGTTTGATTATCAAAATTTTCCAATTCATCCGCCTTGATATCATCCGTATCGGACACATAACTTCCTCCGATCGGAAGCGGAACGGTTGCCTGATCAATAAGCGCCTTATCAGCCTTATTATCACCAACTAATGAAACAGCGACCCCATACGGTTTATCCGAATTAAAATAAAGAAAAGCATACGTTCCGAGGGCTATACCTGCAAGGATAAGAAAAGGAAGCAAGAGGAACCACAACCAGAGAGGTGTCATTTTTTTCTTCTTTTTATCGTTTACCGGCGGCTTGTTATATTCTTCGGTTTTTTCCGGCAGTGTATATTCTTCCGTTTCCTCGCTTTCATCTATGCCCTGCTCGTCAACTTCCAGTATCACCGGCACGATCATGCCGACTTCTTCGTTTTCGTCTTTGCCCTGTTCACCCGAAACCTGAACCGGATCTTCGTCGTCTTCTTCTTCATCGTCTTCCGGGTAGGTATTGATTTCTTCATATTCGTAATGAACCACATCCACATGGTCTGACGCCGGCCCGGTTTCTTCGTCCGGTTCTTCCGAACCGGACACCGGAGTTTCTTCTACCTCCGAAAAATCGGCACCCTGCTCCGGAAAGTCTTCCGTTATTTCGTCATCCAATATGACCATCGGAGTTTCCGGCTCTTTTTCCGTTTCGTTGCCGTCGGATGCCTGTTTTCCAAGCGACGACAGGTCTTCAATCGCCTCAATCGGCTCGAGAAACAATGCAAACGGGCGATTAATCTGTTCTTTAAGATCTCTATCCGGAATAAACGACAGTTTATGATGGGCCGGTATAACAAAACGTTCTCCGGTTTGGATATGCACACTCTCACGTTCGCGTACCAATACAATCTTAAATATTCCAAACCCCATCACTTTCACAGATTTATTGTTTTCAATACCTTGTGCAATATAAGAGGACAGAACATCTATAAATTTTTCAGCACGTTCTTTATCCAGGCCGGTTTGTATGGCCAGAATATCGGCTAAACTACGTGTGGAGAAACGTTCATTCATTTTCATCTAATTTTTTCAAATAGGTTTTCCATAATAAAGCGGGCTTATAAACAGGCGTTAGCTTGGGTGGAATGAGATACCGCTTTCCATTCGTAGGGTTAACGGATATACGCTCCGCTTTCTTTTTTGCTTCAAATTGCCCAAGACCGGAAATATTTACGATTCCACCATTTGAAAGGGTATCTCCTATCAAGACGAAAAGGGAGGACAACGTATCCACTACTTCTTGTGGCGACATGTCCATTTCTTTGGATAATGCGGTAACTAATTCAATATCTTTCATATAAAATCAGAACATTTGCTTCGTTATTTCGTGGCAAATATAGTCTAATATTTATGATTTACAAAAAAAAACAACTCTTTTTTCAGCGAAAGAATCGTTTTTTTTCTTTAATATTCATACTTTTCCGTACAAATAGAAGGTGTAAGCCTTTTTTATCAGTATTTTATAACAATTTTTGGCGTGTATGGCCGCTTATCACCGGGCAACGGTTAAAACACGTATTGTACCCCCAATTGATAGCCGACAAAAACCTGTTGCCATTTTTCCGCTTCCCGCTTTTTCCACAGCGAATGACCGGGAAATATGCCGGTATCGGACATGTCGTCCGAATACATGTGGTTTATACCGGGGCCGGCGAAAACCTCTGTATGAGGCGCAATTTTGTAAGCGGCCAGCAGATAATAACCGGTTTTGAAGGTTGTATTTCCGGAAGAATGATGCGCTTCGGTTCTGATTTCGTTGTTAAGCCTGAAGCGGGGGGCAAGGTGTATGTGCGCACCCAGTCCGGCTTCCGTAAGATAGGCGTTTTTACGGCCATTCGGGTTGTATCCGTATCCGATGATTCCGTATGTTACCCGACCGCCGGAACGGAACGATACGGCGATACTCCCGATTTCACCGTAAGTGACGGCAATGCTTTTTTCACCGTTTTTAATCAGGTTGACAAGTCCAAGGGGATAGTCGCTGTTATCGGCTACGTTAAGCAATCCGGCTATCTGAACACCTTTTACATCCCCGGCAATATTGATAAGGGAGGCGATTTGCATCCCTCTTATATTTCCTGCTATATTTGTCAAGCCGGCTAATTGCAGCCCGGTATAATCATGCCCGGTATAACTTGCCACCCCGGAAAACAGAAACCCCTGCCCGTTATTATTTATGTGGTTGTAAAGGCCCGCTATCCGAATACCGGACACATCCTGTAGGGCAATGTTTGTGACCCCTCCCAACGTTATGCCCTTCATGTTCCCGGAAATGTTTATCAGGCCGGCTAATTGCAGTCCGGTATAGTCATGTCCGGTATAACTTGCCACTCCGGAAAGCAGGAGCCCCTGCCCGTTGTTGTTTATCTGGTTATAAAGGCCCGCTATCTGGACACCGGACGCATCCTGTAGGATGATGTTCGTTAAGCCTCCCAACGTGAAAGCTTTTTCATTTTTGGAAATACCGCCCATCGCATTGATCGAAATGCCGTTTGTGTACTTTGCGGCGTTTATGCCGTTTGTGCTCAACGGATAAATCAAACTGAACTGGAAGCCGGAGCGATGTTCCTTTTCCGTCTGGGCGAATGTTGCCGTACAGATTACGGCACAAAGGATAATTGAAGATAATTTCTTTTTCATTTTCAGTATGTATTAAAATGTGTGTGTTATTCATTGATTGTTCAGCAGAATACTCGTCAGCATTTCCGGCTGTGGAAGCACAAACTTTTTCCCCTTAATTAATTTCCAGGTACATAACCCGGTTATGGTTGAAAAAAACAGCGTCGTCAATGCATCCGGATTACCTTCTTTGATTTCTCCCGCCTGCTGCCCTTCAACAACAATTTCTTTAAGCTTGTCGACAGGCACATAAGCATCTTTCAGAAGCCGCTGCGCTTTCTTCAGAAGCCCTTTGTTGAGCAATACCTGCGGCATAAACACATAAAAGTAAGCGGTATATTCGTCTGCTGTTATCTGTTTCAGTATTTCCTGCGCCAGCAGAACAATCTTTTCCCGGGGACAAACCGGCAGTGCCGCAATTTCACAAACAGCGGTATTGGCGCCTGTGATTGCCATCGTTACCAGTTCCGCGTATAGTTCCTCCTTCGATTTGTAGTAATGGTACATCAAACCGGTACTTATCCCTGCCGTTTCGGAAATATCCACAATGCTCGTGGCAACTAATCCTTTGACGGCAAAAAGCTTCAATCCCGCCTCCCTGATTTTGATGATTGTCGCTTCTTTTATTTCTTCGTTCTGTTCTTTTGTTCTCGGCATAATATATTGATTGAATAATTATTCGACAAAAGTATATAAAAGAAACGATATAAACAAAATACAGGTGATTTTTTTATTTGACCGGATTTTCAGACAATTTTTCCGTATAGATCGAAGATGTCGGCTTTTTCAATCCGTATGTTATAGAAATTTCCGCAACGCAGTCGTTTTTCGCTTTTGATCAGCACTTCGGGATCTACTTCCGGCGAATCGAACTCGGTGCGTCCCACATAGAAATCGCCTTCTTTGCGGTCGATCACCGCTTTCATCGTCTTCCCGACCTTTGTTTCATTTATTTCGGCTGCAATAGATTGTTGTACATTCATCAGCGTATCCAGCCTTCTCAGCTTTACTTCGTCGGGAATAGCGTCCTGATAATGAAGATATGAATAGGTTCCCAACTCATGGCTATACGCAAAAGCGCCCATCCGTTCGAATCGCATTTCTTCGACAAAAGCGGTTAATTCGTCAAAGTCATCCTCCGTTTCACCGGGATGTCCCACCATGAAAGTTGTACGAAGATGTATGCCCGGCACTTCCTCCCGTATCCTCCCTATCAGCTCATACGTTTCCCGGCGCGTAATTTTGCGCCTCATATATTTAAGTACCCGGTCGCTGACATGTTGCAGGGCGATATCCAAATAATTGCAGACGTTATCGCGTTCGTGCATAACACGCAGCAGATCGTATGGAAAATGCGTCGGATAACCGTAGTGAAGGCGTATCCATTCGATCCCCGGAATATCCGACAGGCGTTCCACCAGTTCCGGCAAAGCGAAGCGCCTATACAGGTCGAGGCCGTAATAGGTCAGATCCTGCGCAATCATCTGCAATTCTTTAACACCTTTACCGGCAAGCAGTTTCGCTTCGGAAACAATTTCGTCTACCGGGCGCGATTTATATTTCCCTGTGATAACGGGTATCACGCAATACGAACAGCGGCGGTTACATCCTTCCGCAATCTTCAGATAGGCATAATGAGATGGGGTTGACAGCACACGATCGTTCGCCAAATCCTGATGATAAGCCTTTCCGATGTCTTTTAATACATTTTTCCAGTTAAATTTTCCGTAAAAGCGATCCACCCCGGCGATCTCGTGCTGCAGATCCTGCATAAAACGTTCGGACAGGCATCCCATCACAAACAATTTTCCGATATGCCCCTTTTTTTTCGCTTCTTCCAGATCCAGGATCATCTGGATGGATTCTTCCTGTGCATCCCCGATGAATCCACAAGTATTCACAACAACGATTTCACCGTTTATCTTATCCGGATCATGTGCTACCGTATAACCGTTCGCTTTCAACTGGCACATCAAATGTTCCGAATCGACAAGGTTTTTAGAACAACCGAGCGTTATGATATCCACTTTATTTTTTCGCATGTTCCGAACAGGTCATTCGCCGAATAAGGAATTTACAAATTCCATCCGCCTGAACATCTGTAAATCTTCTATTTTTTCTCCAAGCCCGATGTATTTGACGGGAATACGAAATTGATCCGATATACCGATCACTACCCCTCCTTTGGCCGTACCGTCGAGCTTGGTGATAGCCAGCGCACTCACTTCGGTAGCGGCCGTAAAATGCTTTGCCTGCTCGAAAGCATTCTGTCCGGTCGACCCGTCAAGGACTAATAAGACTTCATGCGGCGCATCCGGTATCACTTTCTTCATCACGCTTTTTATCTTGGTCAGCTCATTCATCAGGTTCACCTTATTATGGAGGCGTCCTGCGGTATCTATGATTACGACATCCGCATTATTGGCTTTTGCCGAATTTAACGTATCAAAAGCAACGGAAGCCGGATCGGATCCCATCTTTTGTTTCACAACAGGCGCACCTGCGCGTTCACCCCATGCCGTTAACTGTTCTACGGCTGCCGCACGAAATGTATCCGCCGCTCCCAGGTAAACGTTGAAACCGTTCTTCCTGAACTGATAGGCTAATTTGCCGATTGTCGTCGTCTTCCCTACCCCATTTACGCCGACTACCATGATTACGTAAGGTCTGGCACTATCCGGCAGGGTAAAGTTTTCGGCATCCTGAGAATTATTTTCCATTAACAGGGCGGCAATCTCCTCGCGAAGCAGTTTAGTTAACTCGTTCGTCGTAACATACTTATCCGCAGCCGCCCGTTTTTCTATGCGCTTAATAATCTTCAATGTGGTTTCCACACCAACATCCGACATGATCAATACCTCCTCCAAATCATCAAGAACCGCATCATCCACTTTACTCTTTCCTACAATGGCATGCGTTAGTTTGGAAAAGACGCTCTCTTTGGTTTTGGACAATCCTTTGTCCAGCGTTTCTTTTTTCTCTTTATTAAAAAATCCGAATATTCCCATTCAACAATAGTCTTTTTTTGGAATTATGCAGCAAAAGTACATGAAAAACTTATGATTTCCAAGCGTGTGAAATGAAAACAGCGATTCAACGGTTATTTTTTTGTTCTATGCAGTTTACCCATGTTACGTAGTCTGATCGTCCGGTCTGTGTTGTCATATCGGAAGCTGTGTTATTTTATCTCGTAAGACATTTGTGGTTTTCATCAATAAATTATCTCATCCGTTTCTTGATTAATTTACGTCGTATGTTTTGTATTTTTTGGATTTCCTCTGTTGCTAAACCAAGAGAAGCGTTTAAGATGAAAAAATCATTCTTACTCAACACATCTTCGATTTGAGATTTTTGTTTGAATTGTTTTGTGAAATCTTCAAATCCATTTTCAGTAATGTTGATCATCGGGATAGGTAGTTTTTTAAATTCCAGAGGAGTTAATTCGAGAACACCTCCACCGTAATAACGACCATCTAATTCCGAAAAAGCAAGTGTAAGAGAATTATAGAAAGAATAAATAAAATTATTTATATCATGCCCTTCATTCATATTTACTTTGTAAGCAGAATCAGTAACCAGAACATTAGCTTCATTTTTTAGTAATTTGGGATAATAATGACATCTTTTGAAGAAGAATCCATCAGATGGTGTCGAAATATTGGGAATTACAAACCAGTTTTTCCGTATCTGACATTTGTATCTTTCTGGTATATCTGCATCTTTTCCTAATTTCAGGTAAGATTTAACTTGCTCATTGATCCTCTTTTTGTCTTCTTCCTTGAAGCATAATATCCTTGCTGGTTTTCCATCGGAAAGTAACTGATTGTAGTCATCATTGTCAAAAACAACACCACCATTAACAAAAAAACCTTTCTGAATGATAGGTTGAGTATATGCACTCAAATCGTATTTTTCTTCTGT
>JAIRSF010000147.1 GCA_031255595.1 Tannerella sp. | reverse complement strand
CGCCACAAACGCATCATCGCCGTTGCCGGCGATATGATGACGGCGATTACCAATTATACAGACCGCACAACCTGTCCCCTGTTCGGCGACGGTTGCGGTGCGGTATTGCTGGAACCTACAAACGAAACGCTTGGAATCCTTGACTCCATCCTGCGTTCGGATGGGAGCGGACTGCCTCATCTTTTGATGAAAGCCGGCGGATCGGCCAAAATGCCTTCCTACGAAACGGTAGATAATCACGAACATACAGTGTATCAGGAAGGAAAAGTGGTGTTTAAACGCGCTGTTTCCGAAATGGCCGATGTGGCGTCGGAAATCGTAGAACGCAACGGACTCAGAAAAGAAAATATCGACTGGATTGTGCCTCATCAGGCAAACATGCGCATCATCGACGCGGCGGCCCGCCGTCTGGAAGTCCCGATCGAAAAGGTGATGATCAACATACAACGTTACGGAAATACGAGTTCCGGCAGTATTCCCCTATGCTTATGGGAATGGGAATCGAAATTGAAAAGAGGCGACAACCTGATCCTGGCCGCTTTCGGCGCCGGGTTCACGTGGGGAGCAACGTATGTAAAATGGGGTTATGACGGCAGCGATACATAAATCCGGCTTTGTCAATATTGTGGGAAATCCCAATGTCGGCAAATCAACGCTGATGAATCGTTTGGTCGGCGAACGGATCTCTATTATTACGTCCAAAGCGCAAACGACGAGGCATCGCATCATGGGGATCGTCAATACCGAAACCATGCAGATCGTCTATTCCGATACGCCGGGCGTATTGCATCCGAATTATAAACTGCAGCAATCGATGCTCAATTTCTCGGAATCGGCGCTGGGAGATGCCGACGTATTACTTTATGTGACGGACGTCGTCGAGAAAACCGATAAAAATGAAGCCTTTCTGCATCGTGTTCAAAAAGCCGAATGTCCCGTTTTATTGCTTATCAATAAAATAGACCTGACAACGCAAAAAGAACTGGAAGCCCTGGTCGAAAAATGGCATCAGCTACTGCCCGGAGCGGAAATATATCCGATCTCGGCGCAGACCGGTTTTCAGGTCGACGTGGTGCGTAAGCGTGTAGAGGCATTGATACCGCCCTCTCCGCCGTATTTTGAAAAAGATACGTTGACAGACCGCCCCGCCCGTTTTTTTGTGACGGAAATCATACGTGAGAAGATCCTTCTTTATTATCAGAAGGAGATCCCGTATGCCGTAGAAGTCGGGGTGGAGCAATTTACAGAAGAAGAAAAAAGTATTCATATCAAATCGCTGATCATTGTGGAGCGCGATTCGCAGAAAGGGATTATCATCGGCCACCGCGGACAAGCACTTAAAAAGGTCGGGATGATGGCGCGTAAAGACCTGGAAAAATTTTTCGATAAGAAAGTTTTTCTGGAAATGTTTGTAAAAGTGGAATCCGACTGGCGCAACCGCGATAATATGTTGCGTATGTTCGGGTATCAATTGAACGATTAATCACTAAATAGTAAAAAAACGTGGGAAATATAGTTGCAATCGTAGGACGTCCGAATGTAGGAAAATCAACTTTGTTCAATCGTCTGACCCAATCGCGCCAGGCTATTGTAAATGAAGAAGCGGGAACGACGCGCGACCGGCAGTATGGGAAAGCGGACTGGACAGGACATGAGTTTTCGCTTATCGATACGGGAGGCTGGGTGGTAAACTCGGAGGATGTGTTCGAGGGTGAAATCAACAAACAGGTACAGATTGCGATCGAAGAGGCCCAGGTGATTCTTTTTGTGGTAGACGTATTGACGGGCGTTACGGATCTGGATGATGAGGTGGCCCATATACTGCGGCGTAGTAACAAGCCGGTTGTACTGGTTGTCAACAAAGCCGATAATTATAGTATGCATGCACTTGCTGCGGAATTTTACGGACTGGGACTTGGTGATCCGCATTGTATATCGGCCATAAATGGCTCCTATACAGGCGATTTACTGGATCGTATCGTCGAACTGTTGCCGACAGAGAAAGACGAAGAACCGGAAGAAGAACTACCGCGTATTGCCGTTGTCGGACGTCCCAATGCCGGAAAATCCTCCCTGATCAATGCTTTCATCGGGGAAGAACGCCATATCGTAACGGATATTGCCGGGACGACCCGCGACTCTGTTTATACCAAGTACAACAAGTTCGGATTGAACTTCTACCTGGTTGATACGGCCGGTATCCGTAAAAAAGGAAAGGTAAACGAAGACCTCGAATATTACTCCGTCATACGTTCCATCAAAGCCATTGAAAATTCGGATGTATGTGTGTTGATGTTGGACGCTACGCGTGGAATCGAAAGCCAGGATCTGAATATCTTTTCCGTCATTCAGAAAAATAAAAAAGGACTGCTGGTCTGTGTCAATAAATGGGATCTGGTAGAAGATAAATCCCAGATTGCCATAAAAACATTCATTCATGCCATTCAGGAGCGGTTTGCACCGTTTACGGATTTTCCGGTACTATTTATATCGGCGCTGACGAAACAACGCATTTTCAAAGTGCTTGAAAAAGCAAAAGAAGTGTATGACAACCGCCACCGGCGTATTCCGACGGCAAAACTCAACGAAGTGTTGCTTCCGATTATTGAAAACACCCCTCCTCCCGCTACCAAAGGGAAATACATAAAAATAAAATACATCACCCAGTTGCCGGGCGGTCACACGCCCTCCTTCGTTTTTTTCTGCAATCTTCCGCAATGGGTCAAAGAGCCGTACCGTCGTTTTTTAGAAAACAAAATACGCGAAAACTGGGAATTCAGCGGAACACCCATACAAGTTTTCATGAGGGAAAAGTAATTGTA